>NZ_BAFY01000074.1 GCF_000308555.1 Nocardia cyriacigeorgica NBRC 100375
CCGGGGCCGACGGACAGGTCGAGATCGACGCCGTCGACGCGACCGGCGCCCCGCCGTCCGTATCGATGCCGTCCTCGCCCGTCCCATCGACGCCGAATCCCTGGCCACAGCGACTACCGCTCGGCCCGGCCCGATGGTCCTGCGGTGGATCGAACCCGAACCGTTCGCCGCCGACTCCGCCCAGACCCCGCTGCTGGCGACCCTCGGCTCCGTCCGCGTCCCCGGTATCGGCCTGCATTTCGGCGATACCGCCGAACTGGTCGCGGCCGAGGTCGTCCCGGATGTGGTCGTCTGGTCGCCTGCGGAAACTCCGGCCACCGTCGCCGGAGGCAGCGACGAGCGTGCCGCCGCGGTTCGTGCCGCGGTCCATGCCACCGACCGCCTGGTGCGGTCGTGGCTGGCGTCGCAACGACTCGCGGAGTCCCAGCTCGTCGTCGCCACGCACCGGGCGGAGGGCATCGGAGGGGAAGAAGTCGACCTCGCGGCGGCAGCGGTGGCGGGTTTCGTGCGCAGCGCCCGCTCCGAGCAACCAGGCCGGATCGTGCTGCTCGACTCCCTGGGCGAGCTGAGCGCCGATGTGGTGCGCGACGTGATCGCCGCGGGTGTGGGGCAGGCCGCCGTGCGCGGCGGACGGGTCCTCGTCCCGCGCCTTGCCCACGTGACCGCGCCCACGACCACACCGGTGCCAACTTTCGGCACCGGGACGGTCCTGATCACCGGGGGTACCAGCGGTCTGGGCGCGGTGATGGCCAGGCATCTGGCCGCCACGCACAACGTCCGGCAGCTGCTGCTGGTCTCGCGCCGTGGCTCGGCGGCGGCCGGCGTGGACGAGCTGGTCGCCGAGCTCGGCGACCTCGGCGCCGAGGTCCGGGTGGCCGCCTGTGACATCGCCGACCGGGCCGCGGTGGCCGCCCTGCTCGATTCCATCGACCCGCGGCATCCGCTCACCGCGGTCGTCCACTCGGCCGGGCTGGTCGACGACGCACTCATCGGAACGCTGACCGCCGACCAAATCGACCGCGTACTCACGCCGAAGGTCGACGGCGCATTGCACCTGGACGAACTCACCCGCACCCGGGACCTGACGGCGTTCATCGTGTTCTCCTCCGCGGCCGCTGTTCTCGGCTCACCCGGCCAGGCGAACTACGCGGCGGCGAACGCATTCCTGGACGGTCTCGCTCGCGCCAGGCGCGCCGCCGGACTGCCTGCCCTGTCGGTCGCGTGGGGCCTGTGGAATCAGGACACCGGCATGGCCGCGGACATGGACCGCGCCGCACTGGACCGGTTGGCTCGCATGGGTATCACGGCACTGGCCGACGTCGACGGAACAGCGCTGTTCGACGCCGCGCTGGCCACCGGCGAGGCCGTGACCACCTGCGCCCGGCTCGATACGACCGCGTTGGCGGCTCAGGCGCGTGCGGGCATGCTGGCGGAGGTGCTCACCGGGCTGGCCCCGGCCCGGGCGCGCCGTGCGAACAACGGTGCCACCGGGTCACTGGCCGATCGGCTGGCCGCGGTGCCCGCCGGCCAGCGCGAGGCCGTGGTGCTCGGTGTCGTGCGGGAACAGGCCGCGGCCGTGCTCGGCCACACGTCGGCCGCGGCCGTCGACCCCGATACGCCGTTCAGCGAACTGGGTTTCGATTCACTCGGCGGGGTGGAATTGCGGAACCGGCTGGCCGAATCGGCGGGCATGCGGCTGCCGTCGACGCTGGTGTTCAACTATCCGACCGCGGCCGCGGTGGCGAAACTGGTGCTCTCGCGCTGCGAAAGCACCTCGGCGTCCTCGGTGATCGACGCCCAGGTCGACAGTCTGAGAACGGTGCTTGCCGATCTCGCTTCCGCCGACGACAAGGCACGACTGGCCGAACAGATCCGGCAGCTGTTGTCCGAGAGCCTCGGCCAACCGGAACCGGAAGCCGAGCCGGCACAGCAGGCGCACAGCGACCGGGCCGCGGTCGAGACAGCCGTCAGCGCCGATGAACTCTTCGCCCTGATCGACCAACAGATAACCGGATAGTGAGGACCGCAATGACCATGAACGACCTTGCCGCGATCGAGATCTCCGACGGCACCCGATCTCTGCATGTGGAATGGGAAGATCCCGCTGTCGCCGTGATGAGCTTGATTCAGCTGTCGCGGGACGAGCTGGTGCAACGCCTGCGTGACGGCGAACTACCGCTGCCCCCGCTGGCGAAACTGCTCAATATCGGTGTCGAGGACGCCGCGCCCGGACGGATGGTGCTGACCATCGAGCCGGACGAGCGGCATGTGAATTTCCTGGGCGTCGTCGGCGGCGGTGTCGTCGGCACCGTGCTGGACGTGGCCATGTGGGGTGCGGTTCAACTGTCGGTGGACGACAAGTCCATGATCACCACGGTGAACATGAACACCAGCCTGCTGCGCGGTGTTTCGCACAACCAGGGGCCCTTGCGCGCGGTCGCCGAGGCGGTGCATGTCGGCCGGACCACGGCCGTCGCCGAAGCCCGGCTGCTGGATGCCAACGACAAGATCTACGCCACGGCCTCGGCGAACTTCGTGCGGATGGGCGCGAGCTGAGCATCGGGCGGCCCGGGACCTGCCCGGGCCGCCCGATACCGGTCGATCAGATCTCGGCCGCCAGGTACGTGCCGTGTGCGATAGCGCGCTTGGCATCCAACTCCTTGGCCTCCTCGGCGCCGCCGATGACATGGATGCGCACGCCGAGCGTGCCGAGTTCGTCCTCGAGCTCGCGCACCGATTCCTGTCCGGCGCAGACGATCACGTTGTCGACCTGGAGCAGCCGCGGGTCGGAGTGTTGGGGGCCGAAGCTGATGTGCAGTCCGCGGTCGTCGATGCGCTCGTAATTGACCCCGCCCAACTGCTCGACGCCCTTTGCTTCCAGCGCGGCACGATGAATCCAGCCGGTGGTCTTGCCGAGCGACAGCCCGAACGGGCCCGATTTCCGTTGCAGCAGCGTCACCTTCCGGATCGCCGGTGACGGCCGCGGTGTGGTCAATTGGCCACGGGCATGCAGATCCTCGGTCACGCCCCACTCCGCTTGCCATTCGGCGAGATCGGATGCTCCGGCGACGGTGAGGAACTCGCTGACATCGAAGCCGATTCCGCCGGCGCCGATGACCGCCACCCGGTCTCCGGCAACCCGATCGCCGCGGAGCAACTCGGGGTAGGACAACACCATCGGATGGTCGATTCCCGCGATATCGGGCACCCGTGGGCGCACGCCGGTGGCCAGCACGATCTCGTCCCAATCGCCGCCCGCGAGCAGGTCGGCGGTGACGCGGGTATTCAAGTGCACCGTGACGGACTCGAGTTCGAGCTTGCGCCGGAAATACCGGATCGACTCGGCGAACTCCTCTTTGCCGGGGATGCGCCGGGCCAGATCGAACTGGCCGCCGATCCGGTCCTCGGCCTCGAACAGCTCCACCCGGTGCCCGCGTTCGGCCATGCCGATGGCGGCGGCGAGCCCGGCCGGCCCGGCCCCGATCACCGCGATGTGCTTGGCGCGTCTGGTAGGAAGCAATTCGAGCAGAGTTTCGTGGCAGGCGCGCGGATTCACCAGACATGACACCGTCTGGCGGGCAAAGGTGTGGTCGAGGCAGGCCTGGTTACAGGCGATGCAGGTGTTGATCTCGTCCACCCGCGATTCGGCGGCCTTGTTCACCCAGTCCGGGTCGGCCAACAGCGGACGGGCCAGCGAGATGAGATCGGCGTCGCCGCGTTCGAGAATCTCCTCGGCCACCTCGGGCATATTGATCCGGTTCGACGCACAGACCGGGATCGACACCCGCGCCTTGATCTTGGCGGTGTAGCCGACGAAGGCCGCCCGCGGCACCGAGGTGACGATCGTCGGCACCCGGGATTCATGCCACCCGATATCGGTGTTGATGGCGTCGATGCCCGCCGCTTCGAGCTCCTCGGCGAGTTCGATGATCTCGGCGAAGCTCTGCCCGTCCTCGACGAACTCGGCCAGTGACATGCGAAACATCATCAGGAACTCCGGACCGAGGGCGGCCCTGGTCCGCCGGACGATCTCGAGGGGAAACCGGCGCCGGTCCGCCGCCGTGGCGCCCCACCGGTCTGTCCTGGTATTGGTCCGAGGTGCCAGGAACTGGTTGATCAGGAACCCCTCGCCGCCCATCACTTCGATGCCGTCATAGCCGGCGAGTTCGGCCAGCTGCGCGCAGCGCACGTGATCGGCGATCGTCTCTTCGATCTCGGCCTCGGTGAAGGCGCGGGGTTCGAACGCCGTCAGCGGTGAGGCGACCGCCGACGGCGCGATATTGATGGGAATGTTCGAATCCCGGCCGCCGTGGATCACCTGCAACGCGATCTTGCCGCCCGCCGCGTGTACCGCCTCGGTGATGACCCGATGCCGCTCGGCGTCGGCTTCGGTGATCATCGCGCCGGAGAACGGCCACAGCCAGCCCTGGCGACTCGGCGAGTATCCGCCGGTGACGATCAGGCCTACGCCGCCACGGGCCCGCTCCGCGAAGAAGGCCGCCAGCCGGTCTATGTGCCAGTCCCGGTCCTCCAGGCCGGTGTGCATCGAACCCATCACCACACGGTTGCGCAGTGTCACATGCCCCAAGCGGATCGGTGACAGCAGGCGCGGAAAAGCGGAACTCATGAGTGGAACCTAATGACCGATCCGCGCCCTCGCAATCGCTGGGAAGAATATGGGCTGACCTGCGTCAACGAAAGGCGTCGGCGTGGCCTTCGGCCCATTGCCGGAACGTGCGCGGCGGGCGTCCGAGCAGGTGTTGCACCGTCGGGCGGACGATGGATTCGTCGATGGCCCCGTCGGCGTAGAAGTCGAAGAAGGCGTCCACGTATTCGACGGGGGTGGTCTCCAGCATCTCGGCGCGTGCCTCATCGTCGGTGAGTTCGACGCAGCTGAGATCGCGGCCGGTGGCCTCGGCCAAGATCGCCACCTGCTCGGCCGGGGTGAGCGGTTCCGGACCGGTGGGCCAGAGGATCTCGCCGTGATGGGAATCGGCTCGCAAGACGGTGGCGGCCACCGTGCCGAGATCCTGAGGATCCAGAGCAGCCGTGCGCACCAGCGGGAACGACACCCGGATCACATCCCCGTCGCGCAGCTGCGGCAGCCAGCGCAGCGCGTTCGATGCGAATGCGCAGGGCCGCAGGATGGTCCATGCCACCCCGCTCTCGGTGGTTTCCTGCTCGGCGGCCATCATGTACCGGGTGATCGCGTTGGAGGTGTCGCCGGTGGCCGCGGAAACACCGGAGAGCTGCACGATGTGTTCGACGCCTGCCTGCGCGGCCGCCTTTGCCACACCCGGGTAGCCGGGCAGCAGGAACATCGCGCGCACGCCATCGAAGCTCAGCGTCTCGGGCGCGGTGAGATCCCCGGCCACGACCTGTACTCCGTGGGGCGCGTCGGTTCCCGAGGGATCGCGCACCAACGCTCGCACGGGTTCCCCGGCTGCGGCCAGTGCTCGCACGACTTCCGCGCCGACATTGCCGGTCGCTCCGGTCACCAGAATCATCGGATCGGTTCCTATCTTTTCTTGTCGGTGGGTCACAGAGTGCGCTGGAAGTGCGCGGCGACAGCATCGAGGGCGATGGTGACCTGCGGTTCCTGGTCGTAGAAGTCGAACTGGGTGCCCTCGGTCCAGACGATATCCTTGGGTCCGGCCAGGCCGGAGTGGAAGCGCCGCGCGCCGTCGGGGATCGCGGCGTCCTCGCTGTGCACGAGGATAGTGGGCTGGTTGATGCGCGGGGCCAGCGCGATGGAGTCATAGGTGAGCCAGTCCGCCCAGGACATCACCGCGAATCGGTTGGGCCACGCCGGAATTCCTCCGCGCGCGGGGTTGAGGTAGAAGTCGATCTCATAGGGCATGGCGGCACGATCATCGGTGGCGCTGACCACGGGCACGTAGTCGATCTCACCGGTCTCGTCATAGCGCGAGCGGGCTTCGCGGGCCAGTGCGAGCTTGGCGGCCACCGCCTCGCTGCCGCCGTAGACCTGCTCGCAGATCGTCGCGTCGTGCAGCCACGGCGCTACCAGTGCCAGAGATTTCACGGTGGGGTCGTCGGCGGCGTTGTCGGACATGTACATCGCGGCCGCGCAGATGCCGAGCGCACCGAGCCGGTTCCCGTCTACTGCCGGATGACCGGCCAGGAAGCCGACCGCGTTGCGGATGTCGCGGACCTTCCGCGCCGGATTCTCCACATCGCGTGGTTCGCCCGCCGACTCACCGAAGCCGGCGAAGTCGAACGACAACGCCGCGAACCCGCGCTCGGCCAGGCGCTGGGCGTAGCGGTCGGCCATCAACTCTTTGACGCTGGTCCACGTGCCGGCCACCACCACCCCCGGCGCGGTGCCGCCGTCGGCGGGCAAGAACAGATTGCCGACGAGTTCCACACCGTCGCTGTCGAATTCGACCTTGATCAACGTAGCTCCTTCTCAGAAATGACAGATCGGTGCGGATTTCATGGCAGTAGGCCGCGGTTACCGTCGCCCCAGGTCGCGGTCATCACCACGTCGCTGATCTGCCAGAAGCCGCCGGCGCGCACCAGATCGAAGCGGTAGGTGCCGCCGAGGGTCCACAGGCAAGCACCCACCGCATCGGACTTGCGGTGGGTGGCCTGGAAGGACGCGGTGCACACCGCCCGGTCACCGTCAACGGTCACCAGGTGATTGCCGAGCAGGTGCTGAGTGGCGTCGAAACCGCCGAGGGTTTCGCGCCAGGCGGCCACGATTTGCGCGGGGGTGACCGTCACGGGTTCGCCGCCGTTGAGGCTCGTGTAGTCCAGCCTGACTGTATCTGCGAAAACGGTTGCGAGCTCGTCCCATTCACGGTGGTCGGCATGCCAGGCCATGCGCGTACAGGTGTCGATGACGTCCAAGCGGTCGGTAATCCGGCTTTCGGAGTTCGCGGTCACCGGATGACCTCGGCGCGGACTCGCTCGTTCGGGGTGGCGATGTCCCAGAAGCGCACGGTGCCCCGCGCATTCCGGTACTCGCCGGTGCCGCCGGTGATGGCCATGTCGAGCGGGCTCGCGCCTCTGGTCCAGGTGGACTGCATGGTCACCGATCCGCGCTCGAGTTCCATGGTGATCACGCACTGCATCAGGACTCGATCACCATCGATATGCAGGGTTTGGCAGGAGCCGCCGCCCTGTCCGACTCTGCGCCCGTCTTGTATCGCGTTGCCGGAGTAGACGTCCATATCGCCGAGGCTCGGCCCCGCCGGGCCGAGATCGAGCGCCTCGTACTGGGTGTTCTGCACCTTCAGTTCGATGACTTCGACCTGTTCGGTCGCCGGTGTCTCGGTGTCGTCGTCGCTGGTGCTACAGCCGCCGACAGCGGCGGCGATGAGGGCGACGGCGACGAGGCGCGGCAACGCGGACACGGCGGTGAACCCTGTGGCTCGGCCGCCGGTCACGACACGACCTTGTTCGATGTGCTGTGTTCTGACATACCACCAAGACACCGCAGGCAGGCTGAATGTGACAGAACCTGATGTGATGTGAGGCGCATATCACCGAGCTTGCCGTCGCGTGCTGACTTCTCGGCCGGCTATCGGTCCGATTCCGCGCCACGTACTCCGCACAGGGCGGTCGCGAATCCGCACTCGAGCCGCCGCGTTCCGGACACTCGTCTCAGCTCTTCCCGGATCCGGCGAGGCTGGAAGAAACCTGCTGCGCTATCCGGGCGAAGGCCAGCACTTTGGCGGACGCCGTGTCCGTGCGCCAGAACAATCCGTACTCGAAGGGCGCAACGTCGTCGAACGGGATGTAGACCAGGTTGGGGCGCGGGTAGTAGCGAGTTCCCTGTGCGGCGGCAATGGTCACGCCCCTGCCCGCGGCGACCAGCGTGAGAAGTTCCTGCCAGTAGATGGTGATGGGAACGTGGCGGATAGGCCTGCCGCTGGGGGTGCTGACCGGGAAGTGCCGGTCGACGAAATAGCCGGGCATCCCCTCGATCATCAGCAACTGCTCGTCGGCAAGGTCTTCCAGTGACACCGTCTCGCGACGGGCAAGGCGGTGGTCGCTCGACACCGCGAGGACGCACGGGTCGCGCAGCAGCACCGGCCCGCAGGCTATTTCGGGATCGTCGACGGGCAGTTCGATGAACTGGATATCTATGTCGCCGTTCCGGAGGGGAGTGACACGGTTCGACAGATGAACCTCGCGAATCTGGATGTCGCAGTTCGGGTAGGCGGCACGGAACGATTCGACGATTGTCATCAGCAGTTCGCTGGCCAGTGGGCTGGAGAAGCCCAGGCGCAGCACACCGCCGAGGCCGCGGGCGGAGTCGGTCACCCTGGCCAGCGCCGCGAGCACGCCCCGGTGATGCGGATCGAGCTCCTCGCGAAGCTGCCGCCCGAAGGAGGTCAGGACGACCTGGCGACTGGTGCGCTCGAACAGCGGGGCGCCGATGCGGCGTTCCAGCGCCTTGATCATCTGACTGACCCGTGGGCTCGAGATATGAAGCCGCTCGGCGGTGCGACCGAAGTGCAACTCCTCGGCCAGCGTCAAGAACGTTTCCAGCTCCTGCCAATTCACCGGAGCCTCCCCGTGCGTGCCGAGTCCGGGCCCCGGTGCGGGCCGGAGACATATGGCATCGCGTTCCAACCTTTCTGGCGGCGCCGGACGCTTCCACTCCGAGCCGATTCCGGAGTCCGTCGTGGCAACTAGGCGACACGGAGCGTTCCGTGTCGCCACTGAGTGTGCGCTAGCAGCGCCTCCCCGTCCAGGCGGAACGGTTCGTGCCGCCTGGAGGCTATGCTGAGGGCATGTCATCTCGTCGTCCGGAGCGCCGCAACGAGGAATCTGCCAAGGCCATCGTTCAAGCCTCCTTGGATCTGTGCCGGGAGGTCGGCTACGACAAACTCAGCATCGAGGGCATCGCGGCGCGCGCAGGGGTCGGCAAGAACACCATCTACCGCTGGTGGCCCTCCAAAGCCGCGATTCTGCTCGACGGCCTGTTGTCGGCCATGACATCGGTGCAGAGCGTCTTTCCGGATACCGGAGACGCGGAGGCCGATTTCACCACCCAGATCATCGCGGCGTGCGAAACGCTCACTCACCCCGACACGGGGCCCCATTACGCCGCACTGATCGGCGCGGCCCAGCAGGACCCGCAGCTGGCCGGCGCCATGTGGGAGCGGCTGCTCAGTCATTTGGTTGCTGCCGCCGCCGACCGTGTCCGGCAGGCACAGCGGCAGGGGCAGGTACGGGCAGACCTGGATCCGGATCTGGTCATCGAAATGCTGTACGGGCCAATCTATTACCGCTGGCTCATCCGGCAGAACCCGCCGGGGCGCGAACACATTCGCACGGTTGTCGCCACCGTTTTCGCGGGCGTCGCGCCATCGTCGGCACCCCGCTCGAACAGCAGGTGAGGACAAAACCGCGGCGGTCGCTCGGATGGTGCGCGAAGAACGCTACGGCCCGATCTGCGTCCTCGGAGCTGCCATCCGCGAGGTCGCGTGGGGAGAATCCATCCGCGGCGCCGATGCCGCCCGACGGTGAAATCTATTCCGACGGAGGAATTCTCGCGGTGAGGCACATCCGGTCCAGGGCGTTCGCGACGGCGACCGCCATGATCAGATTCGCGAGGTTGTAGGGCCCGAGCAGCAGTTCGGCCCGGCCGTACACCTCGTCGGGCACGCCGTCGGCGGCGAGCTCGGTCATACTCTCGGTGAGTGCGAGAGCCGCCCGCTCCGACTCGCTGAAGCGCAGCGAATCGCGCCAGCCCGCCAATTCATTGAGGCGTTCTTGGTTTTCACCCAGGCGCAGGGCTTCTCTGGAACGCTGGGCCAGGAAGAACGCGCAGCCGTTGAGCTGCGCCACCCGGATTCGAGCCAATTCGCGCAGCCGATCGTCGGTGAGCCCCTCGCGTCTCAGGGCGTTCTCCAACTCGCGAATCAGGCGGACCGCCTGGGGTGACGCAGTTGCCAAATCGATGCGTTTCCTGGTCACTCTGCCGCTGCTCCGATCGTTCTCATGTGTCGGGATCAGTGTCTACGCACCGGACAGCCGCGAACAACGACGAAGTTCTCAACCATCGATAAGTCGTGCTTAACGAACGAATCGCGCCGGGCCTGGTGCGCACCTCCCGTGGTAGACGGTTCTCGCAGTTCAGGCCACAGACTCGGCGTGGGTGGCATCCCAGCGTTCGCGCGAAGCCATCACCGCGGACCGGTGCCGCGCGGACCAATCCGCAACTACTTCGAGCACGGGCAGCAGGCTGCGGCCGAGCGGCGTCAACGCGTATTCGACCTGGACCGGGACCGTCGGGTAGACGGTCCGGGCGATCAGGCCATCACGTTCGAGCCGTCGCAACGTCACCGCGAGCATGCGCTGAGAGATCCCCGGCACGCTCCGATACAGGTACTGGAAGCGCTGGGCATCGCCGGTGAGCTCGGCGATCACCAGGACCGGCCATTTGCCGCCTATGTCATTGAGGAAATCTCTGATATCGGCAGCCACTGGGTGCCGGTCTGCCATCGTCGTCAGGCGCAGGCCCCGCATCAACATCATCCATCCTCACTGTCAGGTACTCGAACAAGCATCGGGCAGTGCGTGGAAAGGAACAACGACGAACCCCTCACCTCGCGGTAAGCAGGGCTAAGCGATCGACAACCGCGATGTGCTGGTGAGCTCGCGGCACAGCGATGGTAGAGATAATCGCCTCGTGCGCCCGAGTTCTCGCGCCGCTCGACGGTCGATCAGCGCGGCTGTTGTTCCGCGATGACCGCCCAGTCATCCGCGCCGCGACCGCCGGCGATGGCCTCATCGAAGACGGCACGCAACAGTCCACCGATCGGGAGCGGAATCCCGTGGTCGCTCGCCGCATCGAGCGCGAGGCCGAGGTCCTTGCGGCCCAACACGGTGGTGAATCCGGCAGGCTGGTAGCGCCGTTCGGCGATCATCGATCCGTAGCCGGTGTAGACGGGCCCGGGGAAGAGTGTCGACGTCAGCAACTCGACCAACTGCCCGGAGTCGACACCGGCGCCTTCGGCGAGGCTTACGGCCTCGCCGAGAGACTGGATCGCACAGGCGATCAGGTAGTTCCCGAGGATCTTCACGATGTTGGCCTGTTCCGGGCGGTCGCCGAGCCGCCAGGTCCGCGAGCCGATCACGTCGAAGAACGGCTGCACGCGGTCGAGCAACATAGGCTCCCCGGCCGCAAGGACGTTGAGCGCTCCGGCTTCGGCCACCGGAACACGGCCGAAGACCGGTGCCGCGACGTATCCGACACCATGCTCGGCGTGCGCTGCGTTCAGGCGGCGAGCCAGGTCGGCGCTCACTGTGGCGAGGTTGACGTGAACCGTCCCGTCTGGGGTCTGAGCGAGGACACCGGAGTCGATGAACGTCTCGATGACGGCCCGGTCGTCGGACAGGACCGAGAAGACCACCGGCGCGCGCATCGCCTCGGCCACCGAGGCGGCACGACGGGCACCCGCTGCGACCAGTTCGCCCGCCGGCCCGTCGGATCGGTTCCACACCGTGACGTCGTGGCCTGCTTGCACAAGGTTGCGTGCGATGGGTCGTCCCATGGCTCCCAAACCGATGACCGCGATGTCGCGCACGCGAGTACTCCTTACGGCCGTTGCTCGTCGATCCAGCCACGCTCGACCGCCCAATCGCTCGTTATGTCGGCCGTGACGGGCAGCGTGAGCAGCGAGATGGCCGACAGGACGACGAGTAGCCCGATCGAGGCAGCCCATTGGCGCGAATCGCCTCGCGGCCGATCCGCGGTGGCCCGGCCGCCGATTCGCCGGTCGGCCGGCCGCAGCGCCCACGACGCGACGGCGAACGCCAGGAACATCAGCGGCGGCGCCCAGGACACCGGCGCCTCGCCGAGTGCCAGATACGACACCGCGGCGCCCGCCCACATGAAACAGACGCCCGCGTACGCCCATTCCTTGACCAGCCCGAAGCCGGGGACCGCGATCGTGATGGCGGCAGCGACGTGGCACACGCCGAGGATGTAGGCGAAGTAGTCCGGGTATCCGAGATGGTTCAGCTGGTCTTCCATCCAGTCGATCGTGAAAAGGTCCCACGCCGCTCCGGCAAGCAATTCGGAGAGGATGACGAAGGTGGTGGCCCAATAGGCGATGAGGCGGGCCCGGCTACTGCCGGTTGGTGCGACGGTGACCGGCTTCTCGTCGGTCGCGTGTTCTCGGGTGTCGGTCGAAGTCTGCATTTCGGATTACCTGTCACATCGATTCTTGGTGGGGAGCGGGCACATGTGGTGTCCGCGTCATCGTTTGTCCGGCCGCTGTCACAGACCGGTTTCCCGCTGCCGAGTCAGCCGGCGTGGCACCGTCACCGAGAGGAGCTTGTCCGGATTGCGGATGGCATAGATATTGGTGATCTCGTCGTCGGCGATCTCGATCAGGAACACCCCCTCGAGGCGGTCGCCGCGGTAGGCGACCAGCGCGGGTGCGCCGTTGCAATGGATCGTCTCGATCCGCAGGCCCGCCAGCGCCCGCCCCTTGTGGAAAAGGTTCACCAGGCGCGCGGCCACCGTCTCCGCGCCGATGACCGGATGGCGCGCCGCGGCGGCCTTGCCTCCACCATCGGCGATGAGGGTGGCGTCCTTCGCCAGTAGCGAGAGCAGCCCGTGCAGATCGCCGGTCGTGGTCGCCGCCATGAACTGCTGGGTGATCCGGGCCGTTGTCGCGGTGTCGGCGGGTTCGAACCGCCTGCGCCTGGCCTGCACGTGCTTGCGGGCCCGGTGCGCGGCCTGCCGCACCGTCGCCACGGATTTGCCTACCGCGGAGGCGATGTCGTCGTGCGAGAAGCCGAACACCTCACGCAGCACGAACACCACGCGTTCGTCGGGGGTGAGTGTCTCGA
This sequence comes from Nocardia cyriacigeorgica NBRC 100375, assembly GCF_000308555.1. GTDB lineage: Bacteria > Actinomycetota > Actinomycetes > Mycobacteriales > Mycobacteriaceae > Nocardia > Nocardia cyriacigeorgica. The sequence goes on from NZ_BAFY01000074.1 coordinate 12,838, forward strand.
GCACCACGAGCATCGCCATGGACACCGACTCGGCGAGCACCACGTCGGCCGACGCGTCGTTCTCGTCGAGCAGCACGGGCTCGGGCAGCCAGGGGCCGACGTAGTCCTCCCGTCGACGCGCGCTGGCCCGCAACGTGTTCAGCGATTGCCGGGTCACCAGCCGCGCCAGGTAGGACTTGGTATCCCGCACCGTCGTCAAGTCGACTTCCGCCCACCGCAGGTAGCTGTCCTGCAACACATCGTCGGCCTCGGTCGCCGAGCCGAGTACCTCATAGGCGATCGTGAACAACAGCGGCCGCAACAGGGTGAACCGCTCGGCGTGTTCGTCGGCGGTCACGGCGACGTGACGTTCTGTGCTGCGGCCGGCTGCTCCGGCCGGGTGCCGCCCTTCGGCCAGATCAGGGAACCGGGTTTGCGGGCCTCGCGCCGGATCTTCGCCACCCCGAGCTTGCAGGTGAGTTCCTTGATCGCCGCGCCGGGCCGTCCGCCGATATAGGCCTTCACCGGTCTGTCATCCTTGCGGGCCAGTTGCCGGACGGCGCTGCGCCGCCCCAGACTGACGCACGCCCCGGAAAACGCCACACTGAGCACTGTCGGCTCGGTTCCGGCGAGTCGGCTCAGCACGGTGTCGACGGCCTGCGCGCCCAGGGGCCCGGCGGCGTAGGAACTCATCCGCAACGGCAGTCCCGACGGTGCCGCGGCATCGCCCGCCGCGATGACGCGGTCGTCGTCGAGACTGGTCAACGTCTCGTCGGTGAGCAGCCGCCCGAGCGAGTCGGTGCGCAACCCGCTGGCCCGGGCCAGCTCGGGCACACCGAAACCGGCTGCCCAGATGGTGAGCGCGCTCGGCCGCACGGCACCGCCGCCGAGAACGACCGCGTCCGGACCGACCTCGGTCACCTCCTCGTGCTCGAGCACGGTCACACCGTGCCGGGACAGCCAGGTGGCGATCGACCGGCGCCCTGGCGCGCCGAACGTCGGCGCCAGAGCGCCACCGCATATCAGCGTGACCGTGCGGCCTCGTTCGGCCAGCTCGGCAGCCGTCTCGATGCCGGTCAACCCGCCGCCGACGACTGTGATCGGAGCGTCCGGCGGCACCTCGTCGAGCCGAGAGCGCAGCCGCCGGGCGAACTCGAATTCGGCGACGGAGTAAGCGAATTCGGCCACACCGGGCACCGGCGGCGTCGCCCCGGTGCTCCCGACCGCGTAGATGAGATAGTCGTAGTCCAGCGTGCTCCCGGACGCCAACTCGACCGTGTGGGCAGCGGCATCTATGCGGGTGGCGCTGTCGACGACCAACCGGACCTCCTCCGCTAGCAGTGTGCCGTAGTCGACCTCCGTGTCGCCGGTGCCGGCCACGAACTGGTGCAGCCGCACGCGGTCGACGAACCTCGTACGCGGGTTGATCAGCGTGATGTCCACGTCGGCGCGCATCCGCAGCCGGTTGGCCGCCAGTGCTCCGGCATAGCCACCGCCGACGACGACAACCTTGTTCGGTGTGCTGTGTTCAGACATGCCTCCAAGACACCGCAGGCCCGACGAACGTGACACCAAGCGATGTGACGTGGCGCATAACGTACGCCGGTGCGGAGATCGCCGCCCTCGGGGGAGGTCTCGGCAATGTTCGCGTGGAAGCCGTCGCCGGCCGCGCCGGCACCGCCGTGCTGCCGGACCCCACCGGCGGGCAGAGCCGGCCGTGGAGTTCGATCGCGCCCCGTCCATCGCCAGACCACCTGTCCGAGAGGCCGGGGCAAGCGCCGAACGCTTCCTGAAGATCCTAGGTGTTTGCGCCGGATCCGGTCTGGGTAATACCGCGGTGACCCGCGCAACACGCAGGTCACCGCGGACTGGCGCCCCCGGCAGGAATCGAACCTGCGACCTAGGGATTAGAAGGCCCTTGCTCTATCCAACTGAGCTACGGAGGCAGTGGGTTCCACCATGGCCGACTTCGGTCGTGGTGTCCAGCGGAAAAGTATAGCGACCGTCCAGCTCTGGTGAGGCGTGGCGCGGGAGGCGCGTGAGGCGCCGGGCCGGGCACGCCGGGTCGGCGCTGCCGACTACCCTCAGTCCTATGTCGTCACCGCAAGGCCCGTCCACCGAAACCGATGCCGAGGTCTCTCGGCCGGGCTCGGGGACGACCTTCGCGGCGCTGGGTGTGCTGGCCGGTGCGATCACCGCGGTGGTCGCCGCGCTCGTGGTCGGGCTCTCGGCGGCCGAGGCGCTGACCTTGCTCGGCATCCCCGATCCCGGGCCGCTGACCACCTACGGCATGCCCGCGGTGCGCGCGTTGTCGGATCTGTTCGCGGCGCTGACCGTCGGTTCGATGCTGTTCGCCGCGTTTCTCATCCCTCCGCAAGCGAGCGGCCTGCTCGACGTCGGTGGCTATCGCGCGGTGCGCAGGGCCTCGAACATGGCCTTGGCCTGGGCCTGTTGCGCCGCACTATTGGTGCCGCTGACGGTGTCCGACACTACCGGCAGGCCTGTCGGTGAGGTCCTCGCGCCGACGGAATTGTGGGGCGCGATCGATCAGGTCGCGCTGGCCGGTGCCTGGCGTACGACGGTGATCTTCGCGTTGATCGTCGCGGTGGGCTGCCGTCTGGCGCTGCGCTGGGGCTGGACGCCGGTGCTGTTCGGCGCCGCGATCGCCACCATGATGCCGCTCGCCTTCACCGGCCATTCCTCCTCCGGTGGGTCGCACGACGTCGCCACCAACAGCCTGATCCTGCATTTGATCTCGGCGGCGATCTGGGTGGGCGGGCTCTTCGCGGTGCTCGCGCACGCGCTGCGTGATGGCACCCACACCGACATCGCGGCGCGCCGGTTCTCCGGAGTCGCGACGGTGGCGTTCATCGTCATCGCGGCCAGCGGCGTGATCAATTCCTGGGTGCGGGTGCCGCTGGACGAGGTGTTCACCAGCACCTACGGCCGGCTGGTGCTGGCCAAGGCCGCCGCGCTCGTCGTGCTCGGCGTGTTCGGCTACTTCCAGCGCCGGGCGGCGCTACCCGCCTTGGCCGCCGACCCGAAAGACCGTTCCGCGCTCATCCGCTTCGCGGCGGTCGAGGTGCTGATCTTCGCCGCGACGATCGGGCTGGCGGCCGGGCTCGGCCGCACGCCGCCCCCGCCGCCGCGCAGCGTGCCGACCCCGGTCGAGGTGGAACTCGGCTACGAACTTGCCGGACCGCCGACGGTGACGAGGTTGCTGTTCGACTGGCGCTTCGATCTGATCTTCGGAACCGCCGCGATCGTGCTCGCGGTGCTGTATTTGCTCGGAGTGCGCAGGTTGCGCGCTCGCGGCGATGCCTGGCCGATCGGGCGCACCGTCGCCTGGCTGTCGGGCTGTGTGATTCTGCTGTTCACGACCTCCTCGGGCGTCGGCCGGTATATGCCCGCGATGTTCAGCGTGCACATGGGTGCGCATATGGCGCTGTCGATGCTGGTGCCGATCCTGCTGGCGCTCGGCGGCGCGGTGACCCTCGCACTGCGCGCGCTGCCCCCGGCCGGGCGCGGCGGTGTCCCGGGCCCGCGCGAATGGATCTTGGCGGCGGTGCACAACCCGGTGTCGCGGGCGCTGACCCAGCCGGTGGTGGCCTCGGTCATCTTCGTCGGCGGCTTCTACGCCCTCTATCTGGGTGGCATCTTCGACAACTTCGTCGACTCGCACGCCGCGCACCTGTTGATGAACCTGCACTTCCTGCTCAGCGGCTACCTCTTCTACTGGGTCGTGATCGGCATCGATCCCAAGCCCCGGCAGGTGCAGCCGCTGACCAAGCTGGGCATGGTGTTCGGTTCGCTGCCGTTCCATGCTTTCTTCGGCGTCGCCCTGATGAGCACGACCACCGTCCTCGGCGGCTGGTTCTACCGCAGCCTCGGGCTGGACTGGAACACCGACCTGCTCGGTGATCAGCGCACCGGTGGCAGCCTGGCCTGGGCCAGCGGCGAGGTACCGCTGGTGGTGGTGATGCTGGCGCTGCTGATCCAGTGGTCGCGCAGTGATCAGCGGCTGGCCCAGCGCACCGACCGCGCCGCCGAACGCGACCACGACGCGGAACTCGCCGCGCACAACGCCATGTTCGCCGAACTCGCCCAACGAGACCGGGCGGTGCGCAAATGACCGATCAGAAGACCTCCTCGCCGCGGCAACGGCCGTTTGCCCGGGTGTATCGCTCGGACGTGCGTGCGGCGCGCAGGCGGCTGGCCGGGCGGATCCGTCGCACACCGGTCTTCCACACCACCGTCTCCGGCCCGGGCGGGCCGGTGCCTGTCACCCTCAAACTGGAGCACCTGCAGCACGGCGGCACCTTCAAAGCGCGGGGCAGTTTCAACGCGCTGTTGGAATCGGGCGAGGGCACCGACCACGTCGTCATCGCCTCCGGCGGTAATGCCGGAATCGCGGCAGCACTCGCCGCGGCGGCGCTGGGTAAGACGTGCACGGTCGTGGTTCCCGAGTCGGCGCCGCATACGAAGGTCGCCGCCATGTGGTCCTACGGTGCCGAGGTGCTGTGGCACGGCACCACTTATGCCGAGGCGTATGGCTATGCGAGCGAGCTGGCGATCGAGCGCGGCGCCCTGCAACTGCACGCCTACGACCTGCCCGCCGTCGTGACCGGCGCCGGTGTGGTCGGGCTCGAAATCGAAGAGCAGGTCCGTGGCCGTCCGCCGGTGCTGGTCGCGGTCGGCGGGGGTGGCCTGGTCGCCGGTATCGCCGCCGCGCTCGGACGCAGGCAGCGAGTGATCGGGGTGGAGCCGGAAGGGGTGCCGACGCTGCATGCGGCCGTGGCCGCGGGGCGCCCGGTCGAGGTCGAGGTCTCCAGCATCGCGGCCGATGCGCTCGGCGCCTCGCGGATCGGCGATATCGCCTTCGATATCGCCCGCCGCTATGACGTGGGATCGGTGCTGGTCACCGATGATGCCATCGCGGACGCGCGGGAATACCTGTGGCGGGAATTCCGGCTGGTGGTCGAGCTCGCGGGCGCGACCGCGCTGGCCGCGATCCGCAGTGGGGTGTACGTGCCGGCGGCGGGGGAGCGCCCAGTGGTGGTGCTCTGCGGGGCCAATACCGATCTGACCACGTTCTAGGCCGGTCCCGAGAGCGCTCGGCTCATCGCTTCCTCGGCCCGCGGCCCGGCGTGCGTCCGCTGATGCGGAACGTCGGCTGCTCACAGCACTGAGGGTTATCCACAAGTGCCGGTTCCGGTCTGTCGCCGGAGCCGATTCGGGCGCATGCTGGAGATGTTGCTCGCGGTGGTCATCCGCCATCGGGGGCCGGCGGCGAGCGCTCACCGGTCCGTCGGGCGAGCAACAAGCAACCGGCACAGTGTCGGCCGTCCGGGGAGTCGATGAAGGGGTGGACGAATGTACGAGGCGATATCGACGGTGGTGGGGACCGTGGTCACACAGCCGGTCACCAGGGAACTGCCGGGTGGGGAACAGGTGCTGACCTTCCGGATGGCGAGCACCTCACGCAGGCTCGACCGCGGCTCCGGCGAATGGGTGGACAACGGGACGTTGTTCCTGACCGTGAGCTGCTGGCGCAAGCTGGTCGCGGGCGTGGACGCGTCCATCGGCCGCGGCGATCCGATCATCGCCTACGGCCAGCTGCGGACCAATGAATACCGCACCCGAGACGGCATCGACCGGCGCGATCTGGAAATGCGGGCCAGCGCCATCGGCCCGGATCTGTCCAGGTGCACAGCGGTGGTCCACCGCTGGCGGCAGGCCGCGAATGCCGAGGAGGCCGGTATGGGGAATACTGCTGGACACTCAGGCGCTGATGGTCGAGAGCACGGGGGCGACGGGCAGCGGGTGGACGCGGAGAGCTCCGCGCAGGCACCGCCCCGGACTCCCGACCACGAACCCGTCGACGCCTGACGCGCCCGCGCGCCGAGCACGGGCGCTGGCTCTGCTTCGATCCATCATTCCTCGCACCGATAGGCTTTGCTCATGGCTGAGTTCATCTACCAAATGAAGAAGGTTCGTAAGGCGCACGGCGACAAGGTCGTGCTCGACGATGTCACCTTGAACTTCCTTCCCGGCGCCAAGATCGGTGTCGTCGGCCCCAACGGCGCCGGTAAATCCAGCGTGCTGAAGATCATGGCCGGACTGGACCAGCCGAACAACGGCGACGCGTTCCTCGCCCCCGGCGCGACGGTCGGCATCCTGCAGCAGGAGCCGCCGCTGAACGAGGAGAAGACGGTGCGCGGCAACGTCGAGGAGGGCCTCGGCGAGGTCAAGGTCAAGCTAGACCGGTTCAACGAGATCGCCGAACTCATGGCCACCGACTACTCCGACGAGCTCATGGAAGAGATGGGCAAGCTGCAGGAGTACCTCGATCACGCCGACGCCTGGGACATCGACTCCCAGCTGGAACAGGCCATGGACGCGCTGCGCTGCCCGCCGCCGGACGAGCCGGTCACCAATCTCTCCGGTGGTGAGCGCCGGCGTGTGGCGCTGTGCAAGCTGCTGCTGAGCAAGCCCGATCTGCTGCTGCTCGACGAGCCCACCAACCACCTCGACGCCGAGAGTGTGCTCTGGCTCGAGCAGCACCTGGCCTCCTACCAGGGCGCCGTGCTGGCCGTCACCCACGACCGGTACTTCCTCGACAACGTCGCCCAGTGGATCCTCGAGCTCGACCGTGGCCGCGCCTACCCGTACGAGGGCAACTACTCCACCTACCTGGAGAAGAAGGCCCAGCGTCTGGAGGTGCAGGGCAAGAAGGATCAGAAGCTGCAGAAGCGCCTCAAGGACGAACTCGCCTGGGTGCGTTCCGGTGCCAAGGCCCGTCAGGCCAAGAACAAGGCACGTCTGGGCCGGTACGAGGAAATGGCTGCCGAGGCCGAGAAGCACCGGAAGTTGGACTTCGAGGAGATCCAGATTCCGGCAGGCCCGCGTCTGGGCAACGTGGTGGTCGAGGTGGAGCACCTGGACAAGGGCTTCGGCGATCGCCAGCTGATCAAGGATCTGTCGTTCACCCTGCCGCGCAACGGCATCGTCGGTGTCATCGGCCCCAACGGTGTCGGTAAGACCACGCTGTTCAAGACGATCGTCGGGCTCGAGCAGCCCGACAGCGGCGAGGTGAAGGTCGGCGAGACAGTCAAGCTCAGCTACGTCGACCAGAACCGAGCGGGTATCGATCCGAAGAAGAACGTCTGGCAGGTCGTCTCCGACGGACTCGACTTCATCGAGGTCGGTAACCAGGAGATGCCCTCGCGCGCCTACGTCAGCGCGTTCGGCTTCAAGGGCCCGGACCAGCAGAAGCCGGCGGGCGTGCTCTCCGGTGGTGAGCGCAACCGGCTGAACCTGGCGCTGACCCTCAAGCAGGGCGGCAACCTGATCCTGCTCGACGAGCCGACCAACGACCTGGATGTCGAGACGCTGAGCTCGCTGGAGAACGCGCTCGAGCAGTTCCCCGGCTGCGCCGTGGTCATCTCCCACGACCGGTGGTTCCTCGACCGCACCTGCACCCACATCCTGGCCTGGGAGGGCGACGCCGACAACGACGCCAAGTGGTTCTGGTTCGAGGGCAACTTCGAAGCGTACGAGGCGAACAAGATCGAGCGGCTCGGCCCGGAGGCCGCGCGGCCGCATCGCGTCACCCACCGGAAGCTGACTCGCGGGTAACCGCAAAGCTTGTGCCCACCGGTCCCGGGTGCGGGACTAGTGTCGAGACCGGCGTCACTTTGTTGCGGACCGAATCCGAGGGAGTTGGCGAAAAAAAATGACGGTCTCGTCGGAATTGTCCGGTGCGGCGTGGGTCGCGGGGTTGCCGCAACCATTGCGCGGCGACCTCGCCGCCCTGGAAGAGGCATACTTCCGTCACGTCGACGCGGGCGATGTGGACTGTGTGATCACCGGGATCACCCAGATCTTCCGAAGGCATCTGGAACTGGCGATGACGCGGAGTCCGGGCCGGGCCCTGGTCCGGGTGTATCACCCCGACGACGGGTCCGGTCTCGGTGCCGCGGTTCAGGTGGTCACCGATGACATGCCCTTGCTGGTGGAGTCGATCACCTCGTCGCTGAGCCGCATGGGCGTCAGCGTCAGCGAGGTGATCCACCCGATCTTCGAGGTCGAACGCGACGCCGAGGGCCGACTGATCGACGCCAAACCGCATGAGGTGGATGCCAACGGCGAACCTGGTCTGCGGGAGAGCTGGATGCATCTGCAATTGCATCCGTCCACCAGCCGGGCCGTCCTCGACCGGGTCGAGGCGTCGATGCCTGCGGTGGTGGACGACGTGCGTCAGGTGATCGGCGATACCTCCGCGATCCGGGCGGCGCAGAGCACGCTGGCCGATGAACTCGATCGGGCAGCGGCCGCCGGGGACGCGCCGTTTCCGGCGATCGACCTGACCGACTGCGCAAACCTGTTGCGCTGGTTGGCCAGTGGGCATTTCACCGTGCTCGGCTACGCCCGCTACCGCAAGGTCGCCACCGATGACGCCCGCCCGGAGGTCGTGCCGGATTCGTGCCTCGGCGTGCTGCGTCCGGGCGTCGGCACCGATTTCGACGTCCCGGTCATCCCCGGGGAGCAGCCGCTGCTCATGCTCACCCAGGGCCTCGTGCCTGCCACCGTGCACAGGTCGGTGTATCCGTACTTCGTCGGCGTGGCCGATCTCGGCGCGGGTGGCGAGGCGGTCGGGCAGCATTTGTTCATCGGCGTCTTCACGGTGACCGCCGTGCACGAGAACGTGCTCGACATCCCGGTGATCTCGCGGCGGGTGCGGTCGGCGATCGAGGACAGCGGCTTCGATCTGGATTCGTTCTCCGGGCAGGGGATGCTCGAGGTCATCCAATCGTTTCCGCGCACGGAACTGTTCTCCTCCGATACCGAGACACTGCGACGCACCGCGACCGCGGTATTGAACGTCAGGCTGCGCAGACAGGTGCGGTTGTTCATGCGTGCCGACGGCTTCGGCCGATTCGTCGCGTGCATGGTGTATCTGCCGCGCGACCGCTACACCACCGCGGTGCGGCTGGAGATGCAGGAGATCCTGGTCCGGGAATTGGGCGGTGTGTCGATCGACTACTCGGCGCGGGTGAGCGAAAGTGAGCTCGCCAGTGTGTATTTCACCGTTCGTATGCCCGAGGCCGAGGCCGGCGCGCAGGGGCGGCTGCCCGAGTCGGCGGATACCTCCGAAGAGAACAGGCTGCGGATTCAGCGGCTGCTCGATGCGGCCAGCCACACCTGGGACGATCACCTCGACGATGCGGTCAGCACGTCGACCGTGCTCGACCCGAGCGTGGTCGACCGCTACGCCGACGCCTTCCCTGAGGGCTACAAGCAGGATTTCGAACCCGCACGAGCACTGGCCGACATCGCGCGCCTGGAGCACCTCACCGAAGGTGACATAGACCAGCATCTGTATCGCCAGCCCGATGCCGCGCCGGGCGCATGGCGATTCAGCCTGTACATCGGAGGTACCGGCGTCTCGCTGAGTCAGGTGCTGCCCGTTCTGCAAAGCCTCGGTGTGGAGGTGGTGGACGAACGCCCGTACCAGATCCAGCTCGACACGGCGACCGGCGCGGCCGGCGGCGAACGCTGGATCTACGACTTCGGCCTGCTGGCCCGGCCGGAGCTGCTGCGCAGCGCGCTCGATGCGGATCTCGACGCCGAACTGCTGGAATCGGCCGCACGTTCCGACGCGGTCGACGCCGAGGCCGGCGGCTTGCGCGCGCGCTTCGTGGAAGCCTTCGCCGCGGTGTGGTACGGCCGTGCCGAAGCAGATGGGTTGAACGAGCTGGTGCTGCGCGCCCGGATGCCGTGGCGCGAGGTGTCGATTCTGCGTACCTACGCCAGGTACCTGCAGCAGGCCGGTTTCCCCTACAGCCAGACCAATATCGCCCGCGTTCTGCTCAACTACCCGGAGGCGGCGCGGCTGTTCACCGAGCTGTTCGCGGCGAAGTTCGATCCCGATACCCACTCCACCGAGCGGGCCGCGGAGCTGGAGACGCAGGTGCGCGCCCGGATCGACCAGGTGGTGAGCCTGGATGCCGACCGCATCCTGCGCGCCATCCTCGGCTTGATCTCGGCGACACTGCGCACCAATTACTACGTCACCGACGACGAGGGCCGAGCCCGCGACTATATCTCGATGAAGGTAGAACCGCGCGAGATCGCCGAATTGCCCAAGCCCCGGCCACAATTCGAGATTTTCGTGTATTCGCCGCGGGTGGAGGGTGTGCATCTGCGGTTCGGTGCGGTGGCGCGTGGTGGTTTGCGGTGGTCGGATCGGCTGGAGGATTTCCGGACCGAGATTCTGGGTCTGGTGAAGGCGCAGGCGGTGAAGAACGCGGTCATTGTGCCTGTCGGTGCGAAGGGTGGTTTCGTGGTGAAGCAGCCGCCCGCTGCCACGGGTGACGCGGGTGCCGATCGCCAGGCCATGATGGCCGAGGGCGTGGCCTGCTACCGGACGTTCATATCCGGCCTGCTCGACGTGACCGACAATGTCGACCTCGCGACCGGTGCGGTGCTGCCGCCCGCGCGTGTGGTGCGCCGCGACGGCGACGACACCTACCTTGTCGTCGCCGCCGACAAGGGCACGGCCACGTTCTCCGATGTTGCCAACGATGTGGCCAAGAGGTACGGCTTCTGGCTGGGTGACGCCTTCGCCTCCGGCGGGTCCGCGGGATACGACCACAAGGCCATGGGCATCACGGCCAAAGGGGCTTGGGAGAGCGTCAAACGCCACTTCCAGGAGATGGGGATCGATACCCAGACCCAGGATTTCACGGTGGTGGGTATCGGTGATATGTCCGGTGATGTGTTCGGTAACGGGATGTTGTTGTCGGAGCACATTCGGTTGGTGGCGGCGTTCGACCACCGGCATATCTTCTTGGATCCGAATCCGGATGCTGCGTCCTCGTTTGCCGAGCGTAGGCGGATGTTCGAGTTGCCGCGGTCGTCGTGGGCCGATTACGACAAGACGCTGATCAGCGAGGGCGGCGGGGTCTGGGATCGCACGGTGAAGTCGGTGCCGATCAGCCCGCAAGCCCGGCAAGCGCTCGGCCTGGCCGACGAGGTGACGGCGCTGTCGCCGCCCGAACTGGTGCGCGCTATCCTGCTCGCGCCGGTACAGCTGCTCTGGAACGGCGGGATCGGCACCTATATCAAGGCGAGCACCGAATCCAACGCCGATGTGGGAGACAAGTCCAACGACGCGGTCCGCGTCGACGGAAACCAGTTGCGGGTCAACGTCATCGGCGAGGGCGGCAATCTCGGCGCCACCGCGCTCGGGCGGATCGAGTTCTGCCGCAACGGCGGAAAGATGAACACCGACGCCCTCGACAACTCCGCGGGTGTGGACTGCTCCGACCACGAGGTCAATATCAAGGTGCTGCTCGACGGCGTCGTGAGCGCCGGGCTGCTGCCGCACTCCGAGCGCAACCCGCTGCTGGCCTCGATGACCGACGAGGTCGCCCAGATGGTGTTGCGTGACAACGTCTCCCAGAACTTCCTGATGGGCCTGTCACGCTCGGACGCACCGCGCATGCTGAATGTGCACCGCCGGGTGATCGACGATCTGGAGCAGCGCCGCGGGCTCGACCGTGAGCTCGAAGCCCTGCCGTCGGAACCGGAGATGAAGCGCAGGCACGAGGAAGGCACCGGCCTGACCTCGCCGGAGCTGGCCAACCTGCTGGCGCACGTGAAGCTCGCACTCAAGGCGGATCTGCTCGACTCGGACCTGCCCGACATGGCGTATTTCGCCACCCGGCTGCCCGAATATTTCCCGACGCCGCTGCGGGGACGCTTCGGCGCCGCGATCAAGAAGCATCGGCTGCGGCGGGAAATCCTCACCACCATGATCGTCAACGAGGTCGTCGACTGCGGCGGAATCACCTACGCCCATCGGCTCAACGAAGAGGTCGGCGCCTCCGCGAGCGATTCGGTACGCGCGTTCACGGCCGTCACCGAGATCTTCGGACTGCATGACATCTGGGCCAGGATCCGCACCGCCGACACCTCTGTCGCGATCCGCGACGAACTCGAGCTGGAAACCAAACGCACCCTGGACCGGGCCTCGCGCTGGCTGCTCACCAACCGTCCGCAGCCCATCGCGGTCGGCGCCGAGGTCAACCGCTACAGCCGAGGCGTTCGCGAACTCGCCCCCAAGGTGCACGGCTGGCTGCGCGGCCACCACGTGACGTCGCTGACCGATCAGAGCGCGGAACTGATCGCCCGTGGGGCGCCCACCGACCTCGCGACCGAGGTCTACGGGCTGCTGAATCTGTTCCCGCTGCTCGATGTGATCGATATCGCCGATATCACCGATCGCACCGGCGACGAGGTGGGTGCGCTGTATTACGCGCTCAACGAGCACCTGAAGATCGATTGGCTGCTCGAGGCCGTCAGCCACCTGGAACGCGGCGATCGCTGGCATGCGCTGGCCCGGCTCGCGCTGCGTGACGACATGTACAGCTCGCTGCGCTCGCTCACCCTCGATGTGCTCTCCGGCGGCGACCCGGAAGAGACCGCGGACGAAAAGATTGCATACTGGGAGTCGAAGAACCAGTCTCGGCTCGGGCGTGCCCGGTCCGCGCTGTCGGAGTTGTTCGAGTCCGGCACCCACGACCTGGCCACGCTGTCGGTCGCCGCGCGGCAGGTGCGCAGCATGGTGAGTGGGGCGGGCACCCAGTCGGAGGTATCACGGTGACGAGTGTCGGATCGCTGAACGGCAATCCGAAGGCGCAGGGCACGCTTGTCCTGCCCAAGCGCTTCCATGCCAAGGTCGACATCCGATGGTCGGATATGGACGCGTTCCAACACGTCAACCACGCCCGGATGGTGACGCTGCTGGAGGAGGCGCGGATCCCGTGGCTGTTCGAAGACGATCGCCCCACCGCCGCCCTGCGCCAGGGGTGTGTCCTGGCCGACCTGCATGTCCGCTACCGCGGGCAGCTGCGGCACGAGGACACCCCGCTCGACATCGCCATGTGGATCGAGCAGCTGCGCGCGGTCGACTTCACCGTGGCCTACGAGGTGCGCGCCGCCGGCGCCGCCCCCGACTCGCCGCCGGCGGTGGTCGCATCCACCCAGCTCGCCGCCTTCGACATGGATACTCAGCGGTTGCGCAGGCTGACCCCTGATGAGCGCGACTACCTCGCGGAATGGATGAGTGAGTGACCGGCGCGCGGTGATCGTCGGTCTGTGATGTCCGAACAACGAGTCTTGTACGTCGCCGATCCGGCCGAACGGGAGAATCTCGCAACCTTCCTCGGCCGCGCCCTCCGGCTGGATCCGGCCGTGGTCGTGCGGCTGCGGCGCCGGGGGGAGCGGTGGGTGTCGGCGTGGGTGGCGACGGGCTTCGAGGCGCTCGCGGTGCGGACCGTGGTCGCCGAACTTGGCGTCGACGATGTCACCGTCGGCGCCGATGTGGTGCTGGCCGGGCTGTCCTCCGGCAGCCCGATCGACCTCGGCTACTCGATGGATTCGGCGTGGCGTGGCGCCCTGCCACCGGACAGCGGCTTCGCCCACATCGACGATGTGCCGGCCCGAACCCTCGTCGAACTCGCCGAGCAGGGTGCCGACCTCGCCAAGGAGCACGGCTCCGGGCACGGCCCGCCCGCCGCTCTGCTGGACCAGACGGTGCTGACCGTGACCGGTGGTGCGGTGCAGGTGCAGGTGCCGATGCGCGTCGTCTTCGCCCTCACCGCCATGGACTTCATCCCGCACTCGGGTGATCGCGCCGATTCGCGACGGATCCCGCCTGCCGAGATCGTGCGGGTGCGCTCGAGCAATACGTGGCTGCGCCTGGACGCCCGTTACGGTTCGGTCGCCCGCCGTCTCGGTGGTGGTCTCCCACTCACGCCGCGTTGATCCGCGCCAGGGCCACTGTCCGGTCGTTGCGCGGTGCGTCGCGCAGAGCCTTCGCCCGGCGGCGTGGGCCGGGCCCGGGCCGCGTGCGCTCGACGCCCCGCGGCGCCTCCGTCGTCGCTGCTGGGCAGGCACTGACCGGGCAGGTGTGTGGGCTCAGGCGACGCCGACCGCGCGCAACAGCGCCGTGGTGGCCGCCGCCGCGACGATGACCACCAGCAGCGGGCACCGTCGCCACGCCAGCACTCCGCCGACCAGGACGCCGACGGGCAGAGCCCACCCGAATTCGTCGCCGAACGGCAGCGCGGTGGTCGCCACCAGCGCCGCCAGCAAGATCACGGCACCGATCTCGAGCAGCCGGGCCGCCCGCGGGGGGAACCGGACCCGGGTGCGCAGCGCCGGCCCTGCCCAGCGGAGCAGGTAGGTGCCGATGGCCATGGTGAGCATGGCCGGAACCAGCAGCGGCGAACTCATCACAACGCTCCCAGCGCGAAGATCAGCCCGGCCAGTGCGAGCAGGACCGGCAGGCCGGCCGGGACGAACGGGGTTGTGAGAACGGCTATTCCGGCGCCCACGCTCGCCGCCCGCAGGGTGGCCCGATCGCGCAGGGCGGGCAGGATCAGGGCGAGCAGGACCGCGGGAAAGACCGCGTCCAGGCCGAACGCCGCGGTGTCGGGCACGACGCTGCCGATGACGGCCCCGGCGAGCGCGCCGAGCGGCCAGCACAGCGCGATGCCGAGGCCGCACAGCCAGTAGGCGGAGCGCCGTCGTTCGAGGTCGCCGGGAGCCAGCGCGAACGCGACGCTCTCGTCGACCATCAGGTGCACGCCGAGCAGTCGCCGGACGCCGGAGCCGAACACGTCGGGCATCGACAAGCCGTACGGCAGGTGCCTGGCGTTGACGAGCAGACCGGCCGACGCCGCGGCGAGGGGTCCGGCACCCGCGGTGAGTATCCCGAAGAACAGGAATTCCGAACCCCCTGCCAGCACGGTCGACGCCAGAACCACCGGCATCCACATCGGGAATCCGGCTCCCACCACGGCCGCGCCGTAAGAAATGCCGATCATGGCGGCGGCCGCAGAGGTCGCCGCGACACTGGTTCGGGTGTCCCGATCCAGTGTTCGCCATAACGAACGCATGTCGTTTATATTGAACGCGCGGAGAGGATCCGTCAACGCGATAATCCGGGCACTGCTCGTGGCATTCGGCGCACACGTGCGTGCATCGACCGACGATGACCGCGGTGTGCGAGCACCGTGTGACACTTGGGTCCACTGGACCGCAGCACGGCTCCTGCCGCGAGGCGAGTCCGGGGAAAGCAACAACAAGGGAGTGCTCGATGGCCGCAGAAGATCCGGCAGTGGCACCGAAGGCGGTGATCGCGGCGTCGCTACGCAGGGAGCGCACGCGTACGGGGTTGTCGCTCACCGAGGTCGCCAACCGGGCGGGCATCGCGAAATCGACGCTGTCACAACTGGAGTCGGGAACCGGGAATCCCAGTCTGGAAACACTGTGGGCGTTGTGCGTCGCGCTCGATATGCCGTTTTCGCGGCTGCTCGACCCGCCCCGACCGAGCGTGCGGGTGATCCGGGCGGGCCAGGGGCCGGTGGTCGCCGCAGCAGAATCGGAGTATCGGGCCACGCTGCTCTCGGCCGGGCCGGCCGGCGCCCGTAGCGACCTGTACCGGATCACCGCCGAACCCGGCGAGCCGCGTCGCTCGGAACCTCACGTGCGTGAATCGGTGGAGCACATCCTGCTCTGTGCCGGGCGTGCCCGCGTCGGGCCGGCGGATTCGCCCGAGGAACTCGAGCCCGGCGACTACATCAGTTATCCGGGTGATGTGGCGCATCTGTTCGAGGCGCTCGAGCCCGGCACCTGGGCGACGCTGGTCGTCGAATATCACTGACCGCCGAGATCGCCGGCCGCTACGCCGCCCCCTCGCCCAGGTATTGCAACCACACCGGATCCAACTCGGTGACGGTCGACAGCAACCGCCAATGCGGGCCCTTCGGCGAGACGAGGGGCGCGCGCAGCGTCCAGCCCAGCTCACTGAGCAGTTTGTCGGCCTTGCGGTGATTGCACGGTGCGCAGCTGGCCACGCAGTTCTCCCAGCTGTGCTCGCCGCCGCGGCTACGGGGGACCACGTGGTCGATGGTCTCGGCTTTGCCGCCGCAATAACCGCAGCGGTAGCGATCGCGCTGCATGAGGGCGGCGCGGGTCATCGGTACGCGGGCACGGTAGGGAACGCGGACGTAGGTGCGCAGGCGGATCACCGACGGAATCGTGAGCGAGGATCCGGCCGAATGCACGATCGGGCCCTCGGGGTCGTGGTGGACGGTGTCGGCCTTGTCGCAGATGAGCAGCACCACGGCGCGACGCGCGGACAGCGCGGTCAGCGGCTCGTAGGTGGCATTGAGGAGTAGGACGCGGCGTTTGAGCCAGTTGTTGGTGGGCGTGGGCAGTGGGGTCGGCGCGGTGTCGACGCGATGATTATCGCGGTGCGCCCCGGAATGATGATCGGACAACAAGTGCAGCGGAGTAGCCCCCGACCCACGGTTGTGGACGTCGGCGGGCTGGAGTTGTCGGTGCGCCCTCGCCTCCTGTGATCGGGCGTGTCGCTGCTTCATGTCGACCCCAATTTCTGCGTTCCAAGATCATGTGGTATCTCGCCGGAGACTGCCACCAAGTTGACCACGGAATGCGGGCCGGTGCACGGTGATTTAACACAATGTCGGGTTAACTGTGGCTGAAGAGCCATCGGGCCGCGATGTGCGCGAGCAGGCCGGTGCGCGGGCACAATGGAGCGCGGCGCATCCAGCGAATCGAGAGGGTCTATGACTTCGGGCGAGCACACAGCGACGTCGTTCTATGAGGCGGTCGGCGGGGAGGAGACCTTCCGCCGGATCGTGGCCGCGTTCTACCGCGAGGTGGCCGCCGACGAGGTGCTGCGCCCGCTGTACCCCGAGGAGGACCTCGGCCCTGCCGAGCGGCGGTTGCGGATGTTTCTGGAGCAGTACTGGGGCGGGCCGCGCACCTACAGCGACGAGCGTGGGCATCCGCGGCTGCGGATGCGGCATATGCCCTTCAAGATCGGGCCCGTGGAGCGCGACGCCTGGTTGCGCTGTATGCGGATCGGGGTGGCCGAGATCGAGCCGGAGGTGCTCGACGACGAACACCGCAAGGCATTGCTGGACTACCTGGAGATGGCCGCGAACTCGCTGATGAACGCGGCCTGGTGAGCACGGCGGGGGTGGAGATGAGCACTGCGTCGGATCCGTGGTGGGAGACCGCGGTCTTCTACCAGGTCTATCCGCGTTCGTTCGCCGACTCCGATGGTGACGGTGTCGGTGATCTCGGTGGTGTGCGGGCCCGGCTGGACTATCTGGAGCGCCTCGGGGTGGACGCGCTGTGGATCTGCCCGGTGATGCGGTCGCCGATGGCCGACGGCGGCTACGACGTCGCCGATCCGCGCGATATCGACCCGCTCTTCGGTGGTATGGCGGCCTTCGACGCCCTCATCGCAGCCGCGCACGCCCGCGATATCAAGATCACGATGGACCTGGTGCCCAACCACACCAGCGACGCCCATCCCTGGTTCCGCGCGGCCCTCGCTGCCGCTCCCGGCAGCCCGGAACGCGCCCGCTACATCTTCCGCGACGGTCGCGGACCCGGCGGTGAGCTGCCGCCGAACAACTGGCCGAGCATCTTCGGCGGCCCGGCCTGGACCCGAGTCGTGGAGGCCGACGGCAGCCCCGGCCAGTGGTATCTGCACCTGTTCGCCGCCGAGCAACCCGACCTGAACTGGGACAACCCCGAGGTCATCGCCGATTTCGAGCACACCCTGCGGTTCTGGCTCGACCGTGGGGTGGACGGTTTCCGCATCGACGTCGCGCACGGCATGGCCAAACCGGAGGGCCTGCCGGATATGGAGCGCGTCGACACCCGGATGCTGATCCACGACGACTCCGATCCGCGCTTCAACAACCCGGGTGTGCACGACATCCACCGCCGCATCCGCCGCGTGCTCGACGACTACCCGCACGCGGTGTCCATCGGCGAGGTCTGGGTCGACGACAACGTGCGCTTCGGCGAATACGTCCGCCCCGACGAACTGCACCTGGCCTTCAACTTCCGGCTGGCCGAGACCCCGTTCGACGCCGAGGCGATCCGCCACGCCGTGGAGAACTCCGTGCTCGCGGTGGCCCCGGTCGGGGCGACGCCCACCTGGACGCTGTCCAACCACGATATCGAGCGCGAGGTCACCCGCTACGGTGGCGGCGAGCGCGGCCTCGCGCGGGCCAGGGCGATGATCCTGCTCGAACTCGCCCTGCCCGGCGCGGTGTTCATCTACAACGGCGCCGAACTGGGCCTGCCCAATGTCGACGATCTGCCCGACGAGGTGTTGCAGGACCCGGTCTGGGAACGCACGGGGCACGCCGAGCGCGGTCGCGACGGGTGCCGGGTGCCGATTCCCTGGGAAGGGTCCGCCCCGCCCTTCGGGTTCACCAGGGCGGCGCGGTCGTGGCTGCCGATTCCGGCCGAATGGGCCGAGCTGACAGTGGCCGCCCAGCTCGATCGCAGCGGGTCGACCCTCGAGCTGTACCACGACGCCATCGAGCTGCGGCACAAGCGCCCGGAGTTCGACGGCGCCGGGCTGGAGTGGCTGCCCGCCGCACCCGGCGTGCTGATGTTCCGCCGTCCCGGCGGCCTCGTGTGCGTGCTCAACAGTTCGGCCGCGGCGATCGAGCTACCCGAGGGCGAGGCGATTCTGCTCAGTGCGCCCCTGGTCGATGGGTTGCTGCCCCCGGACTCCGCCGCCTGGCTGGTCTGAGCCTCGCCCACCGGACAGCAGTGCAGCACTGGACAACAGTGCAGCTCAGAGCAGCCAGTGACAGGCCGGACGGACGACGGCGACGATCGGCGCGACTTTCGGCGACGCTCGCCGAAACACCTGGTCGAGGCGCAAAAGGCTTACCGATCGATGAACTACTACAGAGCATCGTCTACCTTTGAGCTGTGAGCATTCTCGAGACAGTGCTGATCTTCGTCGGCATCCCGCTGGTGATCTACGGCGTGATCGCCGGATTGTCGTTTCTCGGTAAGCCGCTGCCCGGCGAGAAGCCGGTCCACTACGACCTGAGCAAGAAGTGGACCTCCGAGCCGGTGCTGTGGAGTGCGACCGACGAGGTGACCGTGTACGGGCACCACATTGCTGATTCGCATGGACACCATGCGGCTATCGAAACCGCGGACGCGGAGCTGATCGGAGGCAGGGCAAGTGGCAGGTTCTAAGTGGCCCGCGGTGGTCGAATCCGAACTACCGCACGGATACGCCCTGATGAGCAGCGGCCGGGTGTCCGGCGTGCACGAGGCGGGCGACGTCTTCAAGGAAGCGCCCTTCGACAATGAAGAGCGCCTGCTCATGGACAACGTGCTCACCGAGGCGACCCGCGCCACCAAGGTGCGGTTCAACGTCTTCATCGGTGATCTCGGCGCCGACCCGACCGCCGGTGCCGACGCGATCTTCCCGGTGACCCCGGAGGCGAACCGGTCGGTGCTCATCGCCGTCTCGCCCAACGACCGCGCCGTCGAGGTGCGTTCGGGCAAGGACGTCGCCGACCGCGCCAACGACCGCGTCTGCCAGCTCGGCGTCACCGCCGCTTTGAGCTCGATGCGTCAGGGCCAGCTCATCGACGGCCTGGTCTCGGCCGTGCGGGTGATGGCCGCCGCCATCGGCCGCTGAGGCGACACGTCCACGCACCCCCGCCGTAGCCCGGCGCCGCATTCGACGCGGCGCCCGGCTGCGGCGGGGGTGCGGTGGTTTCGCCGGAGTTGTCCGCCGAGAGCGTAATTCGGCGACCGAGCTCCCGGCCGGCGGTACGCTCCGGCTATGAGCGAGCATCCGAGGCTGCACTCGATTCCCGGTGGACGCGAGGACCGATCCGCAGAACCGCGCCCGGACGCCGAACCGCTGTGGCGCGAGGTACTCGGCACCCGGCTACGCGCGCTGCGGCAGCAACAGCAGGAGACCCTCGCCGAGACCGCGGGGCGGGCAGGAGTCTCGCCGCAGTACCTGTCCGAAATAGAGCGCGGCCGCAAGGAACCCTCCAGCGAGATGATCGCCGCCCTGGCCGGCGCGCTCGGCACCTCCTTGGCCGAACTGGCCGGCGAGGTCGCGGAGACGCTGGGTCGCCGCCGGGCACTGCGCCCGGTCGGGGGATCGGGCTACCGCCGGGTCGGCAACGAACCCGCCGCCCCGAGCACCGGTGCCACCACGACGGGCGGGATCGTGCTGCTCGCTGCCTGAGCCCGCGGGCTCGCCCGCACCTGGACCACGTCCGGCCGCAGGCCGACTCGCGCTGCGGGTCGTTCGCGCCTACTCGGCACCAGGTGTCCGCTGCCGGTCGAGCGCGCCCCCGGTCGGCGCGCTTCGCGCCTGCCTACCCGCTCACCGGGCGTGCAGCACCTGGTCCACCAGTCCGTAGTCCACGGCTGCCGCGGCCGTGAACACCCGGTCGCGGTCGGTGTCGCGGCGTAGCGTCTCGGCCGGTCGGCCGGTGTGGTCGGACAGGATGGATTCGATCTCCGCGCGCATCCGAACCAGCTCGTCGGCTTGCAGGATCAGATCGGGGATGGCGCCCTGACCGCGTGCGGCCGGTTGATGCAGCACCACTCGTGCGTGCGGCAGCATCGACCGCCTGCCGGCCTCGCCGGCCGCCAGCAGCACCGCCCCGACCGCGATGGCCTGGCCGACGCACGTGGTCGCGACCGGGGCCTTGATGAACCGCATGGTGTCGTAGACCGCGAGCATCGCGGGTAGCTCGCCGCCCTCGCAGTTGATGTAGAGATTGATCTCCTGTTCCGGGTTCTCCGACTCGAGGTGCAGCAGCTGGGCGATGAGCGCGTTGGCCACCCCCGAATCGATCGGGGTGCCGAGATAGACGATGCGTTCGGCCAGCAGATGCGAGTAGACGTCCATGATCCGCTCGCCAGCCGGCTGCCGGGCGATCACATTGGGAATGGTGTAGGAGGTCATGAGATTCCGATCTTCTGGCGCTGCGGAACCACCTGGCCGAACGAGTCGACGATGTGGTCGATGAACCCGTATTCCTTGGCCTGTGCGGCGGTGAACCAGCGGTCGTGCAGTGAGTCCTCGTAGATCCGCTCATAGGGCTGGCCGGTGTCGGCGGCGATGAGCCCGAGCACGGTCTCCACGGTGTGGCGCAGATCGTCGGCCTGCACCTCGACCTCCACGGCGCTGCCGCCGATCCCCGCCGAACCCTGATGCATCAGGATGCGGGCGTGCGGGAGCGCGAACCGCCGTCCCCGATCGCCGGCCGAGAGCAGGAACTGCCCGGCGCTGCACGCCAGCCCGAGGGCGAGGGTGGAGATCTCGCAGGGCACCAGCCGCATGACGTCGCGGATGGCGAGCATCGCGGGCACCGAGCCGCCGGGGGAGTGGATCCACAGCGAGATCCCGGCGTCGGGATCCTCGGCCGCGAGGGTGAGCATCTGCGTCATCAGCAGGGTGCCGTTGTCGTCGTCGAGGCCACCGTCGAGCACGAGGATGCGCCTGCCGAAAAGTTGTTCACGAGCCCGCCAGCTGAACAGCGGAGCCTTCTCATCGTGTGCCATGGCTCCACCGTGCCCGCCGCCGAGGCGAAAAATCTCGCCACGCTGCCCTGAGCAGATCTGCTCAGAGCAGCGAGTGCAGGTGGACGCGAAACAGGCCCGGATCCAAGGGATCCGAGCCTGTTCCGGTGCGGGCACAGCGCCCGGGTCGGCTACCTACTGGGCGTCGAAGGCGCGGGCGCGCAGCGAGCGTTCGATGCCCGCCTTGCCTTCGTTCACGAGCCGCGCCAGTGCGGGCGGATGGTCCGCGGAGAGGAACTTGTCGGCGCTGGCCACGGCGGCCTCGCTGATCTCCCAGGACGGGTAGAGCCCGATGACGACGGTCTGTGCCACTTCGCTGGACCGGCGTTCCCACACATCGGGGATCTCGGCGAAGTACCGCTCGACGAACGACGTCAGCAGCTCACCCTGCCCAGCGGGTGCGAACCCGTTGACGATCGAGCGCGCGGTGATGTTCGGCACCGAATCGTCGCCCATCACGGTGGACCACGCCTGCTCCTTGACCTCGGCGATGGGCCGGGCGGTCGCGGCCGCCGCTGCCTGGCGCTTACCCGCCGCGGTCTGGTCGTTGGCCAGCTCGGCATCGATGGTCGGAGTGTCCACACCGTCGGCGTCGATCTCACCGGCGGCCGCCAGCGCCGTCACGATGCGCCAGCGCAGATCGGTGTCCACGACCAGGCCGGCCAGTCCCACCGTGGCAGGGTCGGCGTCGAGCAGCTCGCGCAGTACCTCGGTGTGCCACGGCGAGAGCTTCGCTCCGGTCAGCGCGTTGACGAAGGCCAGCTGATGATCCGAGCCCGGTTCGGCCTCGCGGGCCAGCTCCAGCAGCCGATTGGCGAACCCGGGCCAGCCGGTCTCCGCGGCCCAGGTGGGGTCGGCGTAGCTGCTGAGGGTGGTGTTGGCCTGCATGAGCAGCCGCTGCACCACGCCGATCTCCGATTCCGCGCCCACTCCGCGCTGCACCAGCGCCACGAAATCGCGGGCCCGCAGTTCGGCCTGCCGGGTCATCTCCCACGCCGCCGACCAGGCCAGCGTGCGCGGCAGCGGTTCGGCGATATCGGCGATGCGGTTGATCAGCACGTCGAGCGAATCGGAGTCGAGTCGGATCGAGCAGTAGGTGAGGTCGTCATCGTTGACCAGCACGAACTTGCCGCGCGGCACACCGACCAGCTCCGCGACGTCGGTGCGTTCGGTGGCGTCGAGATCCAGTTCGACGCGATGGGTGCGGACCAGTTTGCCGTCGGCATCGTCGTCGTACACACCGACCGCGAGCCGGTGCACGCGCTGTTCACCGGCGCCGGGTGCCGCTCCTTCCTGAATCACGGTGAAGGAGCTGAACTTTCCGTCCGCGTCGACCTCGAAGTCGGGCCGCAGAATGTTCAGACCGGTGGTCTTGAGCCACTGCGCGCCCCAGGTCGACAGATCGCGGCCCGAGGACTTCTCCAGCGCCGCGAGCAGATCGTCGAAGGTGGCATTGCCGTAGGCGTGCTCGGCGAAGTAGTCACGCAGACCGGCCAGGAACGGCTCCAGGCCGACGTAGGCCACCAGCTGCTTGAGCACGCTCGCGCCCTTGGCGTAGGTGATGCCGTCGAAGTTGACTTCCACCGCGGCCAGATCCGGGATGTCGGCGGCGATGGGATGGGTGGAGGGCAGCTGGTCCTGACGGTAGGCCCAGGACTTCTCCACATTCGCGAACGTGGTCCAGGCACTGGTGTATTCGGTGGCCTCGGCCTGGCACAGCACCGAGGCGAAGGTGGCGAACGATTCGTTGAGCCACAGATCGTCCCACCACTTCATGGTGACCAGATCGCCGAACCACATATGCGCCATCTCGTGCAGCACGGTCTCGGCGCGACGCTCATAGGAGGCGCGGGTGACCTTGGACCGGAAGACGTAATCCTCCAGGAACGTCACCGCGCCCGCGTTCTCCATCGCGCCCGCGTTGAACTCCGGCACGAACAGCTGGTCGTACTTGCCGAAGGCGTAGGGCACGCCGAAGTTGCGGTGGTAGAAGCCGAAACCCTGCTTGGTCTCGGTGAACAGCCGGTCGGCGTCCATGTGCTCGGCCAGCGAGGCGCGGCAGAAGATGCCCAGCGGGATGCTGCCGTGCTCGTCGGTGTAGACATCGGTCCACTGCGCGTACGGGCCGGCGATGAGCGCGACCAGGTAGGTGCTCATCTTCGGAGTGGTGCGGAACAGGTGGTGGGCCGGGTCGGCGGCGATGGTGTCGACCGGCTCGCAGTTGGAGATGACCTTCCAGCCGGCGGGCGCGGTCACGCTGAGGGTGAACGTCGCCTTGAGGTCGGGCTGGTCGAAGCAGGCGAACATGCGCTTGGCGTCGGCGGTCTCGAACTGGGAGTAGAGATACACCGCGTCATCGGCCGGGTCGACGAACCGGTGCAGGCCCTCGCCGGTGTGCGAGTACTCGCAATCGGCCTCGACCACGAGCTCGTTGGTGGCGGCGAGGTCGGTCAGGGTGATGCCGGTGGACTCGTCGTAGTCGGAGACGTCGATCGGCGTGCCGTTCAGGACCGCCGAGCGGACACCGCGCGCCACGATATCGATGAAGGTGGACGCTCCCGGCGTCGCGGTGAAGGCGACCGTGCTGCGGGAGAAGAACGTCTGCTCGCCCGGGTTGCCCGACCCGTCGGTCAGATCGAGTTCGATGCGGTAGTTCTCGACCGAGACGGTCGCGGCGCGCTCGATCGCCTGTTCGCGGGTGAGGTTCGGTGCGGACATCGGACTCCTTCATGGTCGAAGAACAGATACGGGCACGGCGTTCCCCACAATGCCACGTCGGTAAGGTTGCCCGCGCGGGAGTAATTCCGCATCGACAACCATCGACCACGATCGGAGCGACGTCGTGAAGCATGTGCACGCCGGGAAGGTGCGCGACCTGTACGAGGACGGCGACACCCTGCTGCTCGTCGCCTCCGACCGGGTGTCGGTCTACGACGTGGTGCTTCCGACGCCGATCCCGGACAAGGGTGCGCTGCTGACCCAGCTGTCGAACTGGTGGTTCGAGTTCTTCGCCGATGTGCCCAACCATGTGCTCTCGACCACCGACGTGCCCGCCGAGTTCGGCGCGCGTGCGATCCGGGTGAAGCCGCTGCGGATGATCCAGGTTGAATGCATCGCCCGCGGCTACCTCACCGGGTCCGGGCTGAAGGAGTATCAGCAGAGCGGAACCGTGTCCGGGATCGCCCTGCCGCCCGGGCTGCGGGACGGCGACCGGCTGCCCGAGCCGATCTTCACTCCGTCCACCAAGGCTGCCGAGGGCCACGACATGGCGATCTCGTTCGCCGATGTGGTCGACCAGGAAGGCCGCGAGGTCGCCGAACAGCTGCGCGAGCTGACCCTCGGCATCTACTCGCGCGGAGCCGCGCACGCCGCCGAACGCGGCGTGATCGTGGCCGACACCAAGCTCGAGTTCGGCTGGGACGGTGACACTCTCACCCTCGGCGACGAGGTCCTCACCTCCGACTCCTCGCGCTTCTGGCCCGCCGACGAATGGGAGCCCGGCCGCCCGCAGCGCTCCTTCGACAAGCAGTTCGTCCGCGACTGGTCCACCTCCACCGGCTGGGACAAGGAACCGCCGGGCCCGGAGATCCCCGCCGACATCGTCGAGGCGACCCGCAAGAAGTACATGGAGGCCTACGAGCTCATCACCGGCACGACCTGGACGGGATCAGCCGGCTGAAAGAGGTCACTGCGAGCCGGCCTCGGGTGCGACGTGGGTAGCACCGGCTTCCTGCGCCATGCGAGAGCGCAGGTGCGCGGCACGAAGCATCAGATAGTCGCGTTCTGCGGTATTCGTCGTGCGCTGCGCGGCGGCCGTGTAGCAGGTGACGGCAGCCCGGTGATCACCCGCCATCTCGTAGAGGTGGCCGCGCACAGCCGCGAGCCGATGGCTGTCGGCGAGCGCGTCGGCGACGGTGTCGGTGAGCGCGAGACCCGCGGCCGGGCCGTCCACCATCGCGGTGGCGACCGCGCGGTTCAACGTCACCATCGGGTTCGGAGCGATGCGCTCGAGCAGCCGATACAGCGCCAGCACCCGCTCCCACTCGGTCTCTTCCGTCGAGGCGGCCTGCGCGTGCAGCACCGCGATCGCCGCCTGGATCTGGTACGGGCCGATCAGGCCGTGGTCCAACGTGGCCGTCGCGAGCCGGATCCCTTCGGCGATCGCCGTGCGATCCCAGCGGCCGCGATCTTGTTCGGGTAGCGGAATCAGCTCGCCGTGCGGGCCCGTCCTGGCGTCGCGGCGGGCGTCGGTCAGCAGCATGAGCGCGAGCAGCCCGCCGACCTCGGGATCGTCGGGCAGGATCCGGTACACCGCGCGGGTCAGCCGGATCGCCTCGGCGGACAGGTCCGCGCGCCGCAGCCGATCACCGGTCATGGCGGTGTGCCCCTCGGTGAAGATCAGGTACAGCACATGCAGCACAGCGTCGAGGCGTGCGCGCCATTCGTCGTCGGCGGGCGGGGCGAACGGGCGGTCCAGGGCGGCCAGCCGCTTCTTGGCGCGGGTGATCCGCTGTGCCATCGTCGCCTCCGGCAGCAGGAAAGCCCGCGCGATTTCGGCGGTGGTGAGCCCGCCCGGCTCGCAAGGTCAGTGCGATCGCGCTCGCGGGTGGCAGCGCCGGATGGCAGCACAGGAACAGCAACATCAGCGAGTCGTCCTGGGCGGAGACGGACTCGGCGGGTTCGGGCTCGCGCAGGGCGACCACGGTCTCCCGGTTGCGCCGGGCGACCTCGGCGCGCACGGCGTCGGCCATGCGCCGCTGCGCCACCTGGATCAGCCAGCCACGCGGATTGTCCGGCCTGCCCTCGACCGGCCACTGCGTGGCGGCGGCCAGCAGCGCCTCCTGCAGGGCGTCCTCGGCGGTGGGGAAATCGCCGAAACGGCGCACCAGCGTCGCGAGGACCTGCGGCGCCAGCTCACGCAGCAGGTCCTCGGTCGCGCGGTCGGCAGCGATCACCGTTCGGCGGCAGGTGCGCTCATCACCGCACGCACCTCGATGTACTCACCGATGGGGACACCACCGGGCCCGGGCGCGGCCGACGCCTCAGCGGCGATCTCGAGCGCACGTTCCTCGCTGTCGACGTCGACGATCCAGTACCCGGCCAGGAACTCCTTGGTCTCCGGGAACGGGCCGTCGGTGACCACCGGCGCGGTGCGGCCGTCGTAGCTGACGATCCGCGCTTCCTCGGGGCCGGCCAGGCCCTTGGCGTCCACCAGCTCGCCCGCCGCGGCGAGCTTCTCGCCGAGTTTGCGCTGAAAATCGATGTGCGCCGCGATGTCCTCCGGCGCCCACTCGTTGATCGGGATATCGCAGTTCGCGGTGCGGCCGTAGGTCTTGACCAGCATGTACTTCATTTCGGGCTCCTCATTCTCGGTGCGTCCGGCGACGCTCTCGTGAACAGGTCGGAGCCCGGCCGGCGGATTCGACACAGTTCTACGCGCAAGTTTTCGCGGTGGGTCATCTCGGTTGTCAGAACGGGATCGAGGTGTCGGCCAACCGGTCGGGATCCACGGCCTCACCGCCGAGGATCAGCTGCTTGACGCGGTCGGTGACATCCCAGACGTTGACGTTCATGCCTGCGAGCACGCGGTTGCCGCCATCGAGCCAGAACGCGACGAATTCCCGGGCAGCCAGGTCCCCGCGCACCACCACCCGCTCGTATTCGCCCGGTGCCGTATAGCCGGTGTACTCCATGCCGAGGTCGTATTGATCGGTGAAGAAGTACGGCAGCCGGTCGTAGACCGCGTCCTTGCCGAGCATGGTCGCCGCCGCGACCGCGGGCTGGTTCAGCGCATTGGCCCAGTGCTCCACCCGGATCCGGCGCCCGAGCAGCGGATGATCCTGCTCGGCGATATCGCCGACCGCGACGATATCGGGGTCGCTGGTGGCCAGGTGCGCGTCCACCAGCACACCGGCGTCGACGGCGAGGCCCGCCTCGGCGGCGAGTTCGATGTTCGGCCTGGCGCCCACGGCGATCAGGACCGCGTCCGCCTCGATGACGGTGCCGTCGCCGAGCCGCACCCCGGTGGCCGTCGCGTCACGGGTGACGATCTCGGCCACCTGCGCACCCAACCGCAGGTCCACGCCGTGCGCCCGGTGCAGATCGGCGAACACCGCACCCATCTCCGCTCCCAGCGCGTTGAGCAGGGGCGCCTCGGCGGCCTCGATGATCGTCACCTCGACCTCGGCCACCCGCGCGGCGGCCGCCACCTCGAGCCCGATCCAGCCCGCGCCGATGATGGCCAGGCGGCCGGCGTCGCGCAGCACCTCGATCAGCGTGTTCGAATCGTCGACGGTGCGCAGGGTGTAGACCTTTCGGGCGTCCGCGCCGGGAATGGGCAGGCGGCGTGGGGTGGCGCCGGTGGCAAGGGCCAGTTTGTCGTAGGGCAGGGTGGAACCGTCCGGCAGCGAGACCGTCTTGGCGCCCCGGTCGATCGCGGTGACGGCGGTGCCGAGCCGCAGATCCACATGATGGTCGCGATACCAGGGCCTGTCTTCGACGGTGAAATCGTTGAAGACCTTCTTGCCTGCCAGATACTCCTTCGACAGCGGCGGCCGCTCGTAGGGCAGCTGCTCCTCGTCGGTCAGCAGGGTGATGGTTCCGTCGAAGTCGTTGTCGCGCAGGGCTTGTGCGACTTTGGCGCCGCCGAGACCACCACCGACGACGACGAAATGCTGCCCAGAGGTCATATGCGGACTCCTCAACGCCAGGCGAATCGAGCTCCTCTGATCTCAGCTTAGGTGCGTGCGGCACACCGAAACGCCGAATGCGGGAACGAATCGGCGCGACCGATGGTTGTCGGTACCAGAGCGGCTCCGCCGCCGTACCAGTCTGCGATCGAGAGGAATCGACGTGAGCAACACCGCCGGAGACGCCAAGGGCAAAGATGTCGCCGACTTCTGGTTTGATCCGCTGTGCCCGTGGTGCTGGATCACCTCGCGGTGGATTCTCGAGGTGGAGAAGGTGCGCGATATCGAGGCGCGCTTCCACGTCATGAGCCTGGCCGTGCTGAACGAAGGCCGTGACCTGCCGCCGCAGTACCAGGAGCTGATGGCAAGCGGCTGGGGGCCGGTGCGGGTGGCCATCGCGGCGGCGCGTGAGCACGGCGACAAGGTGCTCGCCCCGCTCTATACCGCGATGGGCTCCCGGATCCACGACCGCAGGGCCGAATACGAGCGCGCCACCACCGCGGAGACGTTGGCGGCCGTCATCGCCGACGCCCTCGCCGAAACCGGTCTGCCCGCCGAGCTGGCCGAGGCGGCGCACAGCACCGACTACGACGCCGAGCTGCGGGAAAGCCATCACGCCGGTATGGACAAGGTCGGCAAGGACGTCGGCACTCCCACCATTCACGTCAACGGCGTGGCGTTCTTCGGGCCCGTGCTCTCCCGCATCCCGCGCGGCGAGGACGCGGGCAAGGTCTGGGACGGCGTCGTCGCCCTGGCGTCGTACCCGCACTTCTTCGAGCTCAAGCGCACCCGCACCGAAGAGCCGGCATTCGACTGATCAGGCGACCGGCTTCGGCGGCAGGCTCGGGACCTCGCCGTAGGGGCCGTACGGATGCTGACCGGGCGGGAGTTGTGGGGGCGGACTCGGGCGCCAGAAGAGGCGGCCGTGCCTGCTGCGATCGCGCAGCGCCCACATCCGCCAGGTCAGTACCGGGTGGGTGGACAGGGCGTTGACGATCCAGACGAAGAAGCCCTTCTCCTGCGCGGCGCGGTCGGCCATCTCGTCGAAGCCGACCATGGTGTTCATGTACTTACCCGCGGCGAGGGTGCCCATGGCCGCGCGGGCGCCCTCGTGCCGGTTGCAGAAGCCGTGGTTGTCGGCGGTGTACTCCTGCGAGCGGATCAGCGAGCTGCCGATGATCGGCAGGAACGGCACCAGGAACATGCCGAGCTGACGCCAATATGAGGTGTGCCCGGCCGCGATATGCCCGACCTCGTGGCCGATGATGAACGCCAGCGCGTCCGGTTCACGAGCGGCGCCGCCGATTTCGAACAGATCGCTGTAGACCACCACGAACCGGCGGAACCCGTGACCGGAGGCGAAGGCGTTGATCTGGCCGTTGCCGAGCACCACATAGGCATCCGGAGCCTTCGCCATGCCGAACCGCGCCGCCGCCTCCTGCACCATCCGGTAGCCCTCCGGGAATTGGGTCGGCGACATCTTCACCCCGTTGACCCGCTGGGTCGCGTAGTTCACGCCACGGCCGAACCAGATCAGGATCGGCGCGAACACCAGCGCCAGGATGTATTCGTTCACATTGCCGAACACCAGCAGCAACGCCGCGAACAGATACGCCAGCGCCGTCAGCGCCACCACCACGATGAGCAGCGGGATCTCCCACAGATGCCGGGCGGGCATGCCGAACGGCGACAGCCCTCGCGGCTGCCTGCTCGGCGGCACGGCAGGTGGCACCGGCGCGGACCCGTAGGCGGGGTAGCCGGCGGTGGGGTAGCCGGGCATACCGGGGTACGGCGCCGACGGATAGGCCGTCGGCGGGGCGGTCTGTGGTGGCTGCGGAACGTCGCTCGATTCGGACCCGGACGAGGAACCCTGCGGCGCGTTCTTGCGCAACCACTCTGGCTGCCCCCCGGACTGATCGGCCTGCGGACGCTGAGGATCGATCGGTTGCATGGACGCCCACTCTATTCAGATCGGGCCGGTCGAGTCGGGTCGCAGGCGCCGCCCGAGCAGGGTGTGGCCACCGCCACAGCGCGCCAGTGCGCGACGTCGCCGAACCGCCCGGTGGGCGGACCCAACCCCTGCCCGCACCCTCGACGGAGCCGCATTACAGCGCGGATAGGATTCCCCCATGCGCGTATACCTTGGTGCCGACCATGCCGGTTTCGAACTGAAGAATCACGTCAAGGCCCATCTCGAGCAGGCAGGCCACGAGGTCGTCGACTGCGGCGCCCTCGAATACGACGCGCTCGACGACTACCCCGCCTTCTGCATCGAGGCCGCGCGGCGCACCGTCGCCGATCCGGGCAGCCTCGGCCTGGTCTTCGGCGGCAGCGGCAACGGCGAGCAGATCGCCGCCAACAAGGTGCCCGGCGCGCGTTGCGCGCTGGCCTGGAGCGTCGAGACCGCCATGCTGGCCCGCGAGCACAACAACGCCCAGCTCATCGGCATCGGCGGCCGGATGCACTCCACCGAGGAAGCATTGGCCATCGTCGACGCGTTCATCAGCACCCCGTGGTCGGAGGAGGCGCGCCACCAGCGCCGCATCGACATCCTCGCCGAGTACGAGAAGACCGGCGTCGCGCCCGCGCTGCCCGGCCAGTAGACCGGCCGTATTCGACAGTGCCGGAGGGTCATACGCTGCACCGCCTGGCGAAGCTGCATCAGCAGCGGCTGGCAGGCGGTGTGGTGCGGGTGTCGAGCCCGCAGGGCAAGTTCGCCGACGGTGCCGCGCGGGTGGACCGGCAGGTGCTGGTCCGGTCCGAGGCCTGGGGTAAACACCTGCTGCACCACTACGAATCCGGGCTGGTCGTGCACGTGCATCTCGGTTTGTACGGCAGCTTCACCGAATCGGCGATGCCGATGGGGGAGCCGGTCGGGCAGGTCCGGATGCGGCTGGCCGGCACCGATTTCGGGACCGACCTGCGTGGGCCGACCGCCTGCGAGGTGCTGACCGCCCCCGAGGCCGGCGCCCTCGTCGACCGGCTCGGCCCCGATCCGCTGCGCCGGGGCGCCGATCCGGAGCGGGCCTGGCGGCGGATTCAGCGTTCCCGCAGGATGATCGGCTCACTGCTGATGGATCAGCAGGTCATCGCGGGCGTCGGCAACGTCTACCGCGCCGAGGTGCTTTACCGGCACGGCATCGCGCCGCAGCGGCCGGGCACCGCGCTCTCCCGCGACGAATGGGACGCGCTGTGGGCGGATCTGGTGCAGCTGATGCGGGTGGGGGTGCGCCGCGGCAAGATGCATGTGGTGCGGCCGGAACACGATCACGGCGAACCGTCCTACGCGCCGGACCGTCCACGCACGTACGTCTATCGCCGGGCGGGCGCACCCTGCCGGATCTGCGGTACACCGGTAGCTCATTCGGTGCTGGAGGGGCGAAACCTCTTCTGGTGCCCGATATGTCAGCCGAGTTGAGCGGCGCTCGGCCTAGTCGCCTGTCCGCGGATGGCTCAGCGGATTCGCTCCGCGTGTCGGATGATTCGCGGGTGTCGTGTCGGCCTTTCAACCGGCAACCGCCGCCCCCATCTCCGCCTCGTCGGCATCGGCGAGCGCGAATCGGCGCCCGCCCGCGGTCTTGGCCGAGTACATCGCCCGGTCCGCCCGGCGCAGCAGATCGGTGAAATCGCACGGGCTGCCCGGCGGTGAGTACGCGGTGCCGACGCTCGCCGACACCGGCACCGGACCCGCCGACGACCACACCGGATCACGCAGCGCGGCCACGATGCGATGGGCGAGATCGCCCAGGTTGTTGCGCGGCGGATTGGTGGCCAGCACGAATTCGTCACCGCCGTAGCGGCAGATGACGGTGTCGGGCGGGCATACCTCGCGCAGCCGGTTGGCCAGGTCCACCAGCACCTCGTCACCCACGGCATGCCCGTAGCCGTCGTTGATCTGCTTGAAGCGGTCCAGATCGATCAGCAGCAGCCCGATTCCGCGCGTCGGGTCCGCGGCCATCAAACGCACCCGATCTTGCAGCAGCGTGCGATTGGCGAGGTCGGTCAGCGCATCGTGGGTGGCCTCGTGGCGCAGCCGGTGCTGCAGGGCGGCGATTTCCTGCACCCGCACCGAGACCGCTGCCGAGATGTGCTGTTCCTGCTGGGCCAGGGCACGTTCCTGCAGGGCCTGGGCGTAGCTGTCGATGGCCTGGCTGGCCACGAACGGCCACCTGGTCGCCGTCAGCGATCCGGGTGGGCCCGCGCGGAACCCGAGCAGCGTGCGAGTCGCCTGGGCCAGCATGCGAATTCGTTCCAGCGGCGCCTCGGCCAGCCGGGCGCCGAGCATTCTGGCTTCGAGCACCGGAAACGGTTCGGATCCGGCCAGTTCGAGCAGGCGCTCGATAATCTCGATCAGAACAGGTTCCAGCTGTTGTGGGGCCGCCTCGACCCCGGGCTCGGCGCATACCGTGCGCGCCCATGCCCGTGCGGTCGCGGCGACCGGCGGTCGGTCCTCAGCCGGCATGGCGCTCACCGGACACAGGTGACGACTCCGCGCGGGCTCCCCGATCCGAGCCCGACACCGGCGTCACACCGGTCGTTCTCACTGCTACGCGGATGGTCCACCTCGTCGGGTGCACGCTCACCGCCCCCTTTCCAGATACCCCCGTCCGGCAAAAAGGATCCTAGCAAGCCGATCGGCCTCGAAAAACGGCGTTCTGCAACGAGTTCTCGGTGCGCAGCCACGGGCGATCGGGTATGTGATCGCTGTGCGGCCGAGAGTGTTACACACCAATTCCGGTTAGCTCGAAAATCGCCGGGAGACCGTCGCGGGGCCGCCCGTGTGCCGGGGCAGGGGGCTGATTGGCGTTACCGGAGGCGAGTTCGGTACAGTCGCTCATGCACACGACATCGTGGCGATCCCATCGATGTCGTATGCCTGCGGGTGTAGTTCAATGGTAGAACCTCAGCCTTCCAAGCTGATGGTGCGGGTTCGATTCCCGTCACCCGCTCATACGCAATATGCTCGCCCCTGGCGAGGCCTCGGGGTGTAGCGCAGCTTGGTAGCGCATCCGCTTTGGGAGCGGAGGGTCGCAGGTTCAAATCCTGTCACCCCGACCATCGGAATAAGCCCCTGACCAGTTGGCCAGGGGCTTTCTGCGGTCGAGATCAGACGCCGTCGGTGGCCATCGGCGCGGGCAGTTCCGCATGCCGGGCGAAGGCCTGATCGATCAACTCCGAGGCGGCTCGGGTGGCGATCAGGCGGGCGATCGCGAGGTCGGTTTCGAGCTTGGTCCGGTCCTTGGGCGTGCGGGCCGACTGTTCGTAGCTCTGGCCCGCCAGCAGGTAGAAGACCTCGGAGGCGTAGCGGTCGGCGATCCGGTCGCAATCGGCCCGAAGCCGCTCGACGAACTGGAAGGTCGCGTCCACCTCGAGCCCGGCATCGCTGAGCCGGGTCGCCAGGTCGCAGCAGCGCGGGTTTGTCACCCGGTAGGCGTCGAGGGGATCGTCGCTGGCGGCCAGGGCCTGCTTCACGTAATCCGGTAGCTCCGGTTGCGCCTCGCGTTCCTTCGGCTCATCCGCCGGCCGGGAGCCGGTCGACGGCTCGGCGGCCGGCTGATCGGCGACCCCAAGCACGTCGGCGAGGCCGTCGCCGCGATCCCAGGCATCGAGCAGTTCGCGGATGCCATTGAGCTTCATGCCGCGCCCGAGTAGGCGGCTGATCGTTTGCAGCCGGTTCAAGTGGTCGGACCCGTAGTAGCCGATCCGTCCCCGAACATCGGGTGACGGCAAGAGCCCCCGTTCGTGGTACACGCGCACGCTGCGCACGGTGGTATCGGCTACCCGCGCCAGTTCGTCGATCGTGTACTCCGCCTCTGCTGCCATGCCTACTAGGAAACCACACTCAAGCCCGGAGAAACATGGTACGTAGCTAAACGAACCGTTAAATAGCGGTTCGAAGCCAGCGGGCCCCAGATTTCGATGTGCCGTTATTTGGCGGTATGAGTGCTTGCTCACATCCGAACCGTCGGTTACCGTTCTTACACAGCTTTCGAGCTGCCTTCCGGGGACTGTTGAGCAGCCCTGACGACCGCCCGACCACAGGACACGCTGCTGTTCGCGCGTGCCCGCGGCTTCCCCGGAGACGGCCATGAGCATTGTGCAGATTTTCCCGCAGGCTGTGAAACCAACTGCGAGCAACAAGGTTTCGACGCTGCCGACCAAGGCTGCGCAACGCCCGCCCTGCGCGGACCTTCCCGACAACTGGGACCTGGACACGGGGACGCCTGCGGCCTGGCATGCGGCTGTCGAGACCTGTTCCAGGTGTCCGCTATTCCTCCAGTGTCGCCAATTGGCGCAGACTCTCATTGCTCGAGGCGACGGTCCGCGCGCGATGATCTGGGCCGGGGTCGCCTACGACAACTCGGGTAACGTCGTCGAGAATCTGGACCGGCACCGGGCGGTGCCGCTCGACCACAAGCGTCCGATGCGTATCATTCGCACCGGCGCCCGGCCACTAGGCACCGAATCGGTGGTCACGGCGCCGCGTAGGCGGATCGTGCTCGGCCGCCCGTTGACCTCGACCGGCACCGACGGACGGTGACGGTTACGGCAAACCGACTTCCGAGCAAACTCGTTCTGATGGTGGGCAACTCGTGACAATTCTGGCATTGGAGATCGGCGCGGATCGCTTCGCCGCAGTACAGGTGGCCGATGGCGTCGGCGCCGATGAGATCCGCACCGTGCCGGTGCCCGACCGTGCGGCCTGGGACAGGTGTGCAGAGATTTTGCTCGACGCCGCCGAGGGTGGCGAAGTCACGGGTGTCGGCATCGCCTCGATCGGGCCGATCGACATGTCGGCAGGCGTCGTCGCCCCTGCTCATGTCGCCGAATGGCGGATGGGCTTCGGCATCGTCGAGGCCGTGCAGAAGTTGTTTCCACAGGCCGATGTCCAGCTGGCGCTCGACGGCGTGTGTCTTGCGTTGGCTGAGCAGCAGTTCGGAGCAACCGCCGAAGTGATGGATGCCCTATCCATGCGGGTGTCCGATCAGGTCAGCGGTGGTGTGATGGTCGGTGGCTTCGTTGTCGTCGGCCGCACGGGCAACGCCGGACATATCGGTCACGTCCTGGTGCCCGGCTTCGACGACCCGTGTGAATGCGGCGGCCGCGGTTGTCTGGCGGCGGTGGCGGGCGGTCGATCCTTGCTGCGCTGGGCCGCGGATCGAGGATGGTCGGGCGCATCGCTCGAGGCGCTCGTCGAGGCGGCCGGCAACGGCGAAGATGTTGCCGTAGCAGCGATCTCGCGTGCGGGAACGGCGCTCGGCCGGGCCATTTCCTCGGTGGCCGCGCTGCTCGATATCGACCTCGTCGTTATCGGCGGGACCGTCGCCGAGGCGGGCCCTGTGCTGTGGAAGCCGCTGGGTGAGGCGATCGCGACGCACGCCAGGCTCACCTCGCTGTCGAGCCTGCGGGCGATTCCATCCGAACTGGGCGCGGTCGGTGTCATCGCCGGCGCGGGCGTGCTCGCGCTGTCCGCGGTCTCCTCGGGCGACTGATCGAGCGCGCCTGGCTGCGTCCGCGGCGGCTCGAGCTGCGAGGACTCGGCCCATCGGCCCGTCACCGAGCGGCGGAATCATCGCTGTCCTACATGCGTTGGATGAGCGTGGAGTGGCCGTCCGATGAACGCCCGGCGCACGGAATCGAGCATTCGCCAATACACGGCACCGATTTTGCTGCACACTGATTGAGCGCCATCGGTCGGCTTTCGCTATTGAATGGCCCGCTGGACAACGGTACATTGGACGTGTTACTAGTTGTCTCATCAGGACACCGTCCCGATGAACACTGAGCAGGCACGTGCGATGAGAGAAGTGGCGCAGTGATCCCCTGGGTGACGATAGAAACGTTGGCGCCGGAAGCGATTTCGGTAGCCTCGGTCGGGGATGCGCCGCGAGATTTCGCCGACTGGCGGCGCGTTATGCAGCGGCAACTCGCGAAAGTGCCGGCGCTCTACGACGGCTTGTCCTCGCGAGCGCTGATCGATGCGATTCGGCTGGCCGTCGACGGAGGCGAGGAAGTCGATTCGATGGTGCCGACGTCGTCGGGACCGCATCGGCTGCTGATCCGGCCGGTCTTCGGGCCGGAGGGTGACGTGCACGCGGTGCGACTGTGGGCCGGCCCGGAGTCTGCGCCGGTCCCGGAACTGCGCCCCGCCGTCGGCGCGATCTGGGACCTGGACAGTCAGACGATCCAGCAGCCGAGTGGGGTCACCGGACTGTCCGGCGTCGCACCGGAGGAATACGTTCCTCGGTTGTCGATCGCCGAGTTCTTCCACCGCATTTCGGCCTTCGACAGGCATGCCGAGGTGCTCGATCTGCTCTACAGCCCTGAGGCCGGAGACAAACTCCAGGTCGATGTCTCGGTGCTGCGCGGTTCCGGGCAACCGGGGCGCTGGCGCATCACCATCCGGGCGCGCGACGACAGTAGGGTGCGCGGTGCGTGGTGGCTGATCGAGGACGTCACGGCAAGCGGTCCGCCGCCGGAATGGCCGACGCTCGAGCAAGTCGGGCTGCGGGAGGCGCATCGGCGTGCGGGAAATCATCTCGCTGTGGTTCAGCTCGAGCACACCAGCATTTCGCATTGGCTGACCGATCCGGCACCGTGGATCCGGTGGGATTATCTATTCCGGCCCGTAGATGTCTTCCATCCGGACGATCGATCCCGCTTGGCGGACCTGCGTGGGCGCATCGGTTCCGGTGATACGGCCGGCGTCACCGTGCGGGCGCTCAACTACGGCGGTGGCTACACTCCGACCTCGCTGCTGTTGTATCCGTATCCGGGGTATTCGAATCGCCAGCTGGTGATCGCGCAGTTGGTCCGGGTCGCCGATGATGTGCCGATGCTCGAACCCGGACGCCAAGTGCTGGAGCCCGACGGGCCGAGCGGTCCGATCGGATACGACGAGCAGCTGCGGCATTGGATGGCGGCGCGGATGAAACGTAGTCCGGTGTACTGAGCGACCTCCCAGAATTGGGAAGTGATGTGGCATCGACAACGCCCGCGATCTCTATTATTTCGCGAGTGAGGACTGTGGCCGGAGGGCGGGTTGATTCTGGCGAGGCTTTGCTTCGCCGGATGGCAGCACGCCGCCGTCGCGACAATATCGTCGCCGTGGTTCTCGCCGTGCTTGCCGTCATGGGCGGGGGGCACGCGATACTCAGTGTCTTCGAAAAGGATCCGCCCGCCCCGTCCGACGCGAATACCACGGCCGTCGTCGGCCACGCCCAGCTCGCCGGCTCTTTCGCCGAGCAGTTCGTCATGGTGTATCTGACTTCGGTTGCCGGACAGCAGGATAAGGTCGCCGAGTTCGTCGGCGGTTCAGGCCAGCAGATCACGCTGCCGACAACGGCTCAACAGGTGTCGGATCCGGCCGTGGTTTATGTGTCACGGGATATCTCGGTCGGCGGCATCGAAGTCTGGTCGGTGACGGTCTCGGTGCGCATCGGCAGGGGCGCTACCGGTGACCGGCAGTTCCTGCGTGTGGCGGTGTCGGTGGCCGAGGGACGGCTGCGGGCTTTGTCGCTGCCGTCGGTGGTGCAACCGCCGGGCCGAGGCGCCGAACTTGCGACCGTGTATTCCGCGCCCTGCGGCGAAGATACGCCGTTGACACAAGTGGCTTCCGGTTTCCTCGCCGCCTTCCTCACCGGCTCCGGTGACGTCGGCCGCTACACAACGCCCGAGTCCGCGATCGCGGCCCTCGCCCCCGCACCGTTCACTACGCTCGAGACCGCCGCGGTCACCGCCGACGATGCCGGCTGCGGGACCGGTGGAACGACCGCAAGGGTGCTGGCGACGGTAAACCCGAAGAGCGCAACCGGCGCCTCGGCCACGCTCGCCTACCCGCTGACGATGGTGAACACCACCGGGCAATGGCAGGTGCAGTCGATGGATCCGCTGCCCGCCCTGACGAGCCCGCTCGCGGTGGTGGCCTATCAGGACACCAGGAGCGCGGCATCGCAGACCACGACACCGGCGCCGTCGACCTCGGTGCAGATCCCACCAGCACGGCAGAACTGATTCCAGGAGAGGCAGCACCATGAGCAATCTGAGCAACATCTTGTACGGTGTGCTGATCTTCGTCCGCTGGGCCGGATTGATCTTGATCACGATCATCAGCATGGGTGTACTGATCTCCGAGGCGGCAAAGTCGAAGCTCTCACCAGGAAAAATTCTCGGTGTCGCCGGTTCGGCGGTGCTTGCGGCGGTGCTGTTCTGGATGTTGCCGACCATCGTCAACTATGCCCGCAGCGACGCCAACGTCATCGTGCCCGATCACCCTGTCGGGGGCTACCGATGACCCAGGTGATCAAGGTCTTCACACCTATCAAGCGTGTGCCGACCATGATCGGTAAGGCCCAGAACGGACAGAAGTTGCCGTTCGGGCCGTACACCCTGCCGCAGGTGGCCGGCGTCGCGATCTCGCTGCTGCTGTCAGCAGTCTGCGCCATGACATTTCCGGTGAATCCTGCGGTGACCTTCATCATCGGCGTGGTGTTCACCATCGCGGTCGGATTCGCCCTCGGCCTTATTCCTTACACCGGCGTCCGGATGTGGTCACGGGTGTTCTGGATGGCCAGGCTGATATTCGTGCGGCAGCCGGTGTCTGCCTCGGGTATGCCGATCACGGTCGATTCGGCGCGGCAGACGATGTTCATCGAGGAGAGCGTGGTCGTGATCCTGCCGGATGGCGCGAACCGGTCCACCGATCGCAAGCGGGACAGTCCACCGGCAGCTGGGCTGTTCGGGCTGGACCGCAGTGCCGGTGATCGCTCGCGCGCGGCGGTGCAAGCGAACGCGCTCGGTGACCGAATGGCGATCGAGGGGGCGCGCTGATGGGGTTCAATCGCGATCTACAGCCCACCGCCGCCATCCGCGGTCACCTGCAGTTCACTCATTCCGGGCTGGTCACCGCGACGTACTTCATCAATCCGCTCGGCTACGGATTACGCAAGGCCGGCGATAAATTCGATGTGAAGCTTGCCCATCACTCACTGATCAACAATCTGCCCAACGGCTCGCTGCTGCTCGGCATTCAAGCCCAGCTCAACACCCTCGACGTGCTCGGCAAGATGGTCGAGGGCATCGACCTCGACGATTGCGAGGACTACGCCGCCGAAGTGGTGGCTTCCTATGAGCGGGTCCGGGCGATCGGTCCGCAGACCAGGATCTACCTGCTCTCCATCCCCGTCGGCGCCGGGAATGCGGGCCTGTCGGCGTTGAGCCGGATGTGGCGCGGCAGCACGACGACGATCGACGCCACCGCCATTTCTCGCGAAGATCTGGACGCCTACGACGACGAAGCCAACGCGATCTTGTCGCGCATCGGTGGGGATTTCGACCCGGTACCGGTGCCTGCGGCGCTATTCCAATGGCTGTGGGATCACTATCTCGCGCGCGGCGGTGTCGCCGATCCGGTGGCGCCCACCCGAGCAGGCGCACTCGACGACGTGACCGCGGCGGTCTTCCGGTCCGCCGCGCTGGACGAAGGCGCGCGGGGGGACAGCAATCGCCGCCTGCGGCCCTCGTTCGTGCCCGTCATCAAGGTGGTGCAACCCGATTACGGTTACCGCCCCTCGTACCAGTCGATGCTGACGCCGCGGTCGTTTCCGTACGGGGGCATGGCGTTTCCGGGTGGCAGCGAATTCCTCAATGTGCTCGATGGGCTCGGTGACGTCACCGTCGACTGGGGGATGCGGATCTCCACCAAGCCCGCCGAAGTTGTTCTGAAGAACAACGAGCAGGCCCTGCGCCGCCTCGGCGAACAGATGGACCAGCGCGATCAAGAGGTCTCCTTCGCCCAGAACACCTTGATGTCGAAGGCGCAGATGCTGGGCGAATACAACCAGCATTTCGAGGTCAACGGCGGTGAATCCGAGGTCTCGTTCACCACGGTCGTCGCAATCGGCGGCCCGAGTCGTGACGCCACCCTGGACGCGGTCAACACCCTCAAACGGCGATACAAGCGGTTCCAGGTCGAGATGACGGCGCCGGTCGGTGCGCAGGTGGACCTGTGGTCGATGCTGGTCCCCGGTAGCCCGCCACGGCGTGCCTTCGACGACTTCGCGCATATCGTGCCCTCCGATATGTGGGCGGGTTTCGTCCCGTTCACCACCAGCCAGATCGGCGACGACAGCGGCCCTGTCATCGGAATCAACCTGCTGTCCGGCCATTTCGAGCCGATTCACTTCGGCATCATGGAAGCAGCGCTGCACGACCTGTCCGCCTCGTTCGCGGTGACGGGCGAACTCGGCTCGGGTAAGTCGTACTTCCTGAAGTTGATGGCGGTGCTGGTGCACGATATGGGCGGTCAGTTCCTCGCCATCGACCGAAGTCAGGTGGGCGAATGGGAGCATTTTGCCGCCTCGATCGATAACGCCGTGGTCATCGACCTGGCGTCGCCGACGGTTTCACTGGATCCGCTGCGCCTGTTCGACCCAAAAGTGGCGGGTGAGCGGGCATTGGATTCCATTCTGCCGCTGCTGGATCTGTCGCCCACCTCGGGTAGTGGCGCCGCGATCAGTAACCTGCTGGCGCCGAAAGGTATCGAGCGGTACAGCATCCGAAGCCTCCTCGACCTGTTCCGCGTAGTGCGTCAGCTCGCCGATGATCCGGAGGCCGGACCCGAATACGCCGATCTGGCCGCCCGACTCGGTACCATCGTCGACCGGGTGCCCGTGCTGTTCGATCCGAATCTGCGGCCCTTGCAGCTCAGCGCCGCGGCGACCGTAATCCGCAGCCACAAGCTGGCCCTGCCGACCGCCGAAGAACTCACCACACCGCATCTGTACAACCGGCTGCCACTGACCAAACGCCTCGGTACCGCGCTGTACGAATTGGTCGGCGTCACCGCGCGCGAGGCGTTTCTCACTGATAACGGGCGATTTGGTCTGCTGGTCGGCGACGAGGCCCACCACTTCACTCAGACCCAGGTCGGTGCCGCGGTGACCTCGGACTTCAGCCGCGACGGCCGTAAACACCTGGCCGCCATCGGTTTGGCCTCGCACGACCCGAAGACCGACTTCCAGGGCGCGGCGCACAATCTGATCCCCAACCGATTCGTCTTCCGCCAGCGCGATGAGGTCCTGGCCCGCAACAGCCTGGAATGGCTGGGCGTCGACCTCGAAGAGGCGCCGTTCCTGTTGCAGATCCTGCGCGAAGACACCTCCCCGCCGGTCGGCACGGGGCGTCAGGTGCCCGAGGAGCGGCGCGGTGAGATGTTCATGCGGGACGCGTTGAACCGGATCGGGCGCGGGAAGGTGCTCGGCCCGGCGCGGCCGGATCGGGCGGCAGCCATCACCAGTACGCCGACGACCACGGCCGGCCGGGCGCCCGGACGGGATCGGGAAGTGCTTGCGTAAGCGGGTTTGCCCCTGGCAGACCGATTGTTGGCCGAACAGCGATGCCCCCGATGGACGCCGGCGTCGTATGACCGAAAGGCGGCGCTTCGGTGAAGAAGGCGATCCTCATCGCGGGGTCGATTGTTCTGGTGATCTTCAGCCCGTGCATCATCGGACTGATGTCGGTGACCGGAATCCTCGGCTCGATGTCAGCCGATTACCACTATCAGTGTGAGAGTGCGATCGGCCCCGATCCGTCCGTGACGGCGACCCCCACCACTCCGACACCGGCTACCGCACCGGAAGACGCCGTATCGACCTCGCCATTGCCGACAACGAATCCGTATGCGCAGTTGACGCTTTCTCCCGGGCAGACGCCGGAATCCGAGTGGCTGGGCGAATGTCTGACCGCAATGAAATCGGCGCCACTGCAGGGTGCGCCGCTGCGCGAGACCAACACCGGGACCGCTGC
Organism: Nocardia cyriacigeorgica NBRC 100375; assembly: GCF_000308555.1. Classification (GTDB taxonomy): domain Bacteria; phylum Actinomycetota; class Actinomycetes; order Mycobacteriales; family Mycobacteriaceae; genus Nocardia; species Nocardia cyriacigeorgica. The sequence continues at coordinate 54,795 of NZ_BAFY01000074.1, forward strand.
CCGATGCGCGGCGCAGCTTGCCCTCGCCGGGGTGGGAGGCTCGGCGGGTAGCGGTACCGGTTCAGGCGAGCGCCAGGGTGGGGCGCAGGCCATCGAAGAGCTGGCACGCACAGCGCTCTATCACGCCTCGATGGCGGCGACCACCGGCCGATGCGGCAGTGCGACCCCGGCCCCGGTGGCGCGGCAGTCCGAATGTCCGCCGCCACCGCGGGCAGCGGATCCAGGCCCGGTCGTCCTGCCGAGGGCGATGCGAGACCAGGGGGTCTGTGGCGAACGCGTCGACCCGGGTGCTATATCGCCCGGTGATCTCCTCTTCTGGCAATACCGGCGCAATGCGCCGACCCGCATGGGGATCGCGATCTCGGATACCTACATGGTGACCGAGGATCCGAGCACCGGGCGCCTTGTGCGCTCGGAAGTGCCCACCACCGAGGAATTGCGGGTGAAGCGGGTGCTGGGCAGCCGCTGAAGCCGGCGTGCTACGAATCCCATGGGTCGGGGCCGCTGTCCGGATGCAGGTGATCCAGATTGGCCACGCGGTTGGTCCACCTCGCCAAGTTGTGGAGGTTGGCATCGGTCGGATTGCGGTAGTAGGCGTATGCGGCAGCCCGCTGCTCGGTCGCGACCTCATGGCCGATCTGCCAGCGGGTGAAGCGGTTGACACTGCGCCAATCCGCCGGGGTTACTGCACGACTGAGTGCCACATCGTCGTCCCAGTTCGCGCGTACCCGTTGCACGAAAGCGCGATCGATGCGAGCGCCCGGCGGCGGTTCGTTGGTGTGGCGGACGAAGTTGTCGGCCGCAATGGCCGCCTGGGCCGCGAACACTCGTACGACCTCGGGGTTGGCGGTGTCCTGATGGTTCTGCACCGCGCGTGCTGCCGCGATCGATTTCTGCAGCGGTGCGAAACCATACGGGTTGTGCGAAGTACTTGCCTTCTGTACGGCGAGCGCACGAAGTCCCTGCTGGGCAGCCTGGTGGCTGGCGCCCGCGGCGATCAGAGTGGAGGTCATGAAGCTATCGGGGACCCTGCTGTCGCCGAGGCCGTCGATAGCGGCGGCAACACCGAGCTCTGTGCCTATGCCGCCGACACCCAGATTGTCACCGCCGACTCCGCCCGCGCGAATCAGCGCCTTGTCGAGCCAGTTCGCTCGGTTGTAGGCGTTCCACTGATGCGTGTCCATACGATGCTGGGCTGTCGCGATGTTCGCCAACTCCGAGCGCTTCTTGCCTCGTGCCAGCGGATTGAGCGGGCTGGCGGTGCGCATCGCGAGCCACGCGGTTACGGGGGAGGAGTTGATCGTGTTCAGCGCTGCCAGGCCGGCCACCGCACCGAACCCGGACCCCCCGCCGCCGCGCACCGCGCTCGCGACGCCCATACCGAGCGCGGTACCACCACCGCCCCCGCCACCCGATGACTGCCCGCCTTGGATGGCGAGCGCGAAACGGTTGGCGATCCAGTCGTTACCACGGTCCAGGCCCTTGCTCAGACTCCGCAGTTGAGATATTGCCACGACTTCGACGACCCCGGCGATGACGAGCACCGCGAACACCTGTCCGCGCGCCTGGTCGAAAAGATTGCCCATGAACAACATGTAGACGCCGAGGAACACCGTGAACACGACCATCCGCACCGCTGCTACGAAGCTGTCGACGATATTGCGCACGAGGAAGGTCTGGGTCGGCCCGTAGACGAATCCGCCGGCCGCGAAACCGAATATCGACAGGAAGCCGTGGTAGATACAGTCCAGCGCGGCCTTCATGATGCGTACGCCGAGGTAGACGGCGAACATCAGCAACAGGGTGGCGCAGACGAGCAGGATCAATCCTGTGCCTACCTGTCCCATAGTCGGATTGTTGGCCCGGTGGTGCGCTGCGCTGTCACCGCAATCCTCGATGGCCCGTTTGACGTCGCCGTCGCTGCCCGCCAGCACGCCGGACGTCCACGCCGCTCGGCAGCCCGGCCGCTCGTCGACGACGTGACCGAAGTTCCAGACCTGCAGAGGTTTACGAGCGAAGTTGTCGGCCAGGTCTTCCTGCATGGTCGGCACCAGGGTGCGCGGATTGGGGCTTGCGTTCCCGTTCAAGCCTGCCGCCACGGAGATCCCGAGATCGCGCCCCTGTGCGAGGAGCCCGTCGGAGGACAGCACCTCGCCTAACGGATCAGCGAGGGCGATCGGGCCGAGGATGGCTACCGTCACCATCGTCACGACCTGCACCGTCGCCTTGGCGTGGTAGCCGCGAGCGACGAACCATGCGACGAAGAACGCGCCGATGGTCGCCGCTGTCAGCAGCACTATGGGAATCGCGATCTGCCCGGTCAGCGCCTCGGCAACACCGCGCAATGCGTTCGCGAACATATCCAGCCAGCGGAAATCCAGCGCGAAGCCGACGACCCAACTGGCGAGGATGGTGATGGACATGTAACCGATGAACAACAGACCGAGTATCGTCCACAGCACGGTATTGCCCGGATTCAGGAAGCTGCCCTTATCGGTGGCGAAGATGTAGCTCGACAACGGTACGCCCTGCGAGTCACGGACATTGGTGAATCCCAGGCCGTCGATCTGCGAGGTTCCACTCTGAGCGGTCGCGACCGCGATGACACCGATGATCATGGGCACCACGAGTAACGCGAAGACGATGCCGAGCAGCCAGGCAACCCGGCGGCGGGCCGGACGCTCGGAGATCCATGCGCCGAGGCGTCGCAGCAGCGCCTTGGGCTCGTACCGCTCGAGGTCGAGTGCCGGTCCATACCTGTGGGTCTCGCGGCGTTTGGTGGGCCGCAGCAGGGTGTCAGTAGCCGACATAGGACTGCCCTTCCCGTACTCGTGCCACGCCGGGCACCTCGCTCACCGAGCCGTAACGATCCACCGCATACCGGACCCCGGCAATGATGTTGTCCACTGGATTCCAGATATCCCGGTGGCCCGGCAACGCATAGGAATTGAACGTCGGATCGATCGTCTGCATCAGCCCTTTGGATGGAATGCCGGCCGCCGCATTGCTGTCCCAGTTGTTGATGGCATGCGGGTTGCCGCCGGACTCGTGCTGGATGATCAAGGCGATATCGGCCGGGCTGATCTGCGAGGTGTCGTAGCCGTTGGCCCGCAGGATCTGCAAAGCTTCGTTGATCCACTGGCCCTGCTGACCGGATGGCATCCGTCGGGGCGGGCCGGAGCCGATGCGGCGGGAATCGGGATGTGTCACGCTGCGCCGGCGACGGGGGCGGGTCGGCCGGGATTCCTGGACATAACGCCCCGCCAGCGCAGCCACCCGATCCGCGGTGACGACCGCGGCGGCCTGGCCCTGGCCGAGGACGGTGCCCGCACGCTGGAGGGCATTGCCGAGGGTCGTCATGACCAGCTGCCTGCCCGCCGCGGTGTCGTCGACGCTACCGAGTGCGGTCAGGGCCGTATTGACTTCGGCGATGATGGACTGAACCGCCGCACGCCCCTTCGTAGTGGAGTCGGCGGCGCCTTCGAGGATGCGGGACAATTCGGTGTTCAGATTGCCCATGGCATCGCCACGTCGAGATATCTGCTGGTCGGTAGCCAGGTACTGGGAGCCCATATCGCCGTCGAGGACCATGGGTCCGGTGGGGCGTCCCACGGGCATGGCCGGGGGAGCGAAGGTCTGTCCGGTCTCGGCGGTCGGCGCGCCCGCGCCGTACTGGGCGGCGATGGCGGCCAGGGCGCCCAGGGCGGCCGTCGCCATCGGCGCGGTCGCCATTGCGCCGGCTGCGTCCGCGCGGGCCGCCGAGGTGGCTGTCTGGGTTGTTGTCTCGCCGCCGGCCGGAGCCGCACCGGGGGCCCTGACGGCGGGCGTCGCGGTACTCGGGGTGGGTGTCGATGAACCACCCGTACCCGCGGGCAGTGTGCGACCGAGGTTGTTCCGCGGTGCCGGTTCCTTCTTGCGCCGGGTCGCCGAGGTCGCCGCACCGGCAGTGACGCCCCGACGGTCGTCGGTATCGCTATCGGGGGTTTCGCGGGTCGGGGTGGCCATCAGTACCCCACGTACCTTCGGCCGCTACGGACGGCCACCACACCGGGCACGTTACTGACCGATCCGTACCGGTTGATGGCATAGCGAACGCCGGCGACGATATTGTCGACCGGGCCGTAGATGTTGTTGTATCCGGGAGCGGCCCACCGATTGAACGTCGGGCCGATGGTCTGCATGAGCCCTTTGGAGGGAGTCCCCTTGGCGGCGTTGCTGTCCCAGCCGTTGTGGGCGTTCGGGTTGCCGTTGGATTCGTGCTTGATGATGATCGCGATGGCTTCGGGATCGATCTTGCTGATGTCGTAGCCCATCCGCCGGAGCACCTCCATCGCCTGCTGAATCCATTGGCCCACAGTGCCACCCGGAATTCTGCCCCCTGGCTGGACGGCGCCGGTCCCGCTGGTTCCCATGTTCACCTGCCTGCCGGTGAGGTTGTGCAGGTACTGGTTGGTGAGCCGGTTGATGGCGGCGGCGGTTTCGGTGGCGCTCATCTGGCCGCCGGAGACGATGCCGTGGGCTTTCTGCAACGCGGCCGTCAGGATCTGATGGACCTTCTTCTGCCCGGCACGGGTGTAGGCCTGCGGCCCGAGCTCGGCCAGCGCCACGTTCACTTCCCGCAGCAGGGAGGTGACGGCCTTCTTGTCCACCTTGTTCGTTCCGGCCAGTCTCATGATGTAGGCGGCCAGGTTATTGTCCAGATTGTTGAACGCCCGCGCGGCGTTGCGCTGGAACATCTGCTTGGCGCGCACGGCCGTCGCTGTCGCACCGGAGGACGTTCCGTTCGGCCGCACACCCCACCGTTCGCGTAAAGCCTTGACCTGTGGGTCTTTCGTCTCGCCCTCGCCGTAGACGGCAGCCAGTGTTTTCAAGGTCTTCAATGCCCGCTCGGCTTCCGGAGACAGGCCTACATGGCCGCTCGTGCCCGCTTCACCACCGGGCGTCGCACCGGTACCGGTGGCCGAGCCTGGAGCGCCGCCGCCCTGCTGTGCGCCGGCCGGGGCCCCCGATCCGCCGCCACCGAGCAGCCCCGACAGGGCCGACGCGATCATGGGCAGCGCGCCGAGCGCCATCACGCCCGCGGTCGCTGCCACGGGAAGCGCGTCCTCGATCATGTCGGGATCTATGCCGCCCGGTGGAGGTTCCTCGCGATGTTCTGGCGGCGGTTCCGGAGGCGGACCCGGTGCGGTGGTGGCAGGATCCGTGCCGACCGGTGTGCCGGGCACCGCGTGCAGCGGAATCGGCGGCATGCCCGGTCCGAACCAGGTGGCAGCCGGTGCCGAGGTGGCGGGGGCAGGAGCGGCAGCGGGCGGACCGGACTGTCCCGGCGCGGCCGTTGCTCCTTGGGGCGCGGGCGTGGCGCCGTCGGACTGTGCGCCCGGCGGCGCCGTCGGCGCGCGGCCCTGCTGACGTTCACCTTTCGGCGCCCACGGCGAAGGAACGTGCGGCGAATTCTCGGTTGCCGCGTGTTCTTCGGCCTCGCTCTCGGCCGGAACCGGTGAAACCTCCGCGCTGGTCATCGGCATCCGCCTATCAGGTGCCCGGCGCCGGTGGACACGGCAACACCCGTGAGTGATCGGCGGAGGTTCATCCGGCGCTTCCTCCTGCGTCGGTCCCCGGCGTCCCGGGGACAGGGTCATGGCCCTGGCGATAGGTGCGGGCAAAGCCCGCCCATGGACAGGTGTGGGGAGTTTCATCCTGACTCGTGTCACCGCAGGAGGTATCCCCACACTTGGGGATACCTAACAATGGGGGAGGTCAGAAAGGGAGTCACACATGGTCGGCTGCCGTTGTTCGATTGTGCAGCGAGGTCGTCCGGACCTTGCTGCGAATCGTCGCGGTCGAATATCGATCACCGTGTGCGGCCGTGCTCCTCGCCGGCGTAGGTGATGCATGGGTCTCTTCGACGGCATCAAGAACTTCGCCAAGGATCACTGGGACGACGTATTGGTCGGCGCCGCCAGCGTCGCCGGCTTCGCGCTCGGTGGTCCGGCAGGTGCGGCGCTTCTCGGCGGTGTCGTCGGAGGTGCTACCGCTGCCATACAGGGTGAAGACATCCTCATGGGCGCCGGACTCGGCGCCGCGGGCGGGCTTCTCGGCGGTCTTGGTGGCTTCGGCGTGCGGGGCGCGATGTTCGCCAAAGGCGCCGCTTTGGAAGCCGCTGAACGTGGCCTGAAGCTCGGCGCCGACAAAGCCGCCAAACTGGCGGCGAATCAGTCCGGCCGATTTTCCAGCGTGATACCAACCGCGCTCGGCGGCGCCGCCCGCACCCCGATGAGGACTTACCTCGGGCTGGTTTCCGCGGCGACGATGCCCTATGGGCTGAAGTCGAGTGTCGAACAGGCGCTTGCCGAGAAGAAGCAGGCGGTTCCTCCGACTTTCGACGACGTACCGGTTATCGATATCAGCGACAAGGACCCCGTGCCGACCGGGATGCCGCATGTCTACATGCCCGACCCGAACCGGTTGCCGAACGGCCTCGTGCTGTCGCCCGGGGTGGAATCTCGCTACCGATCACAACTTCCCGCTATGTACATCGGGTGCTGGAAGAGCTTCGGGGAGAAGGGCAAAACCGACCCGCCCAAGGCGCCGGACACCTCCGACATCAAGGGGGCCGGTATGTCGAACCTCCCCTCGTACATCGAGAAGGTGCATGCCCTGCGTGCCGAGACCGCGCTGCTGAAGGAGCCGGAAGGGGCAATTGCCGCGCTGGTGTCGGAAGCGGCAAAGGCGTCGAATGACGGTCAGACCGCGATCGGAGCGGGCATCGAGGCACTGACAGCCATGGCCAAGATCAACCCCTCCGATTCCGAGACACTGGCGCTGATGATCGAGGCCGAGGAACTACCGCTGACCACACTGAAATTCGGCCCCGATGGATCGGTCACCGAGGACGCTTATGTCGTCTCGCTGATCGACTTCGCGGCAACGGATTCGGAAGCGACTATGGAACTGGCCATCGAGCAACTCGAAGAACTGGCGCAGAAGATCGAAGCCGTGAAGCCGGAACCGCCGGAAGACAAGGATGACAAGGTAGACCCGTTCGCCCGTAATCCGTATACGGGCAATCCATACACCGGTAATCCGTATCAATACCAGTACCAACAGCAGCCCCAGAACCCCGGAGACCTCACCGCACCCCCACCGTGGGAATGGAACAGCGGCGACCAGCTCGGCACCGGCCAGGTGCCTAGCACCACGACCACCGCGTCGACACCGAACAGGTTCGATCGCGATGGCCTCGACCGGGTCGCTGCGAACCCAGGCGAGGGTGGATCCGGTGTGGGCGTGAACACCGGAACTGGTGGTCTCGGCACCAACCCGACTACTGCCGGGCTGTCGCAGACCGGTCTGTCCGCCCCTGTCGCTTCGCCCAGCAGTGCCGGACCGGATATCGGATCAATGATTTTGCCGGGCTTGTTGAGCCAGATGATGAACGGTGCCAACGCGGCCGGGCAAGGACCCGGAAGCGGTGACGAACACAGGGGCCGCCGGGAACGTGACGATCGTCCGGGTCGAACCGGTTCACAGACGCCAGGCACCAAGCCGGTGGCTGCCTCTGGGCAATCCGGTGCGCCTACACAGGGCCGACCGTCGCAGGCATCGCCGGCCGGCCGTGTGGCGACTCCGGTTTCGGCCCCGGCGGCGATGCCACCGCGTGGACCGGCGCCGCAGGAAGGAAACGTCGTATACACATTTCCTGATGGCCGGACCCAAGAGGTGTCGGCGGTCGTCGCGCAAGCCCTCGACGGCGCCATCGGCAACAAGGCGGGCACCGACGCCCGCGGCTCTTATGCCAAGACTTCGATCTCGTGGACCGATGACAGATCGATCGGCCGGCGAGTCGACCCGAACCAGCTGATGACCGGAGACGTCGCCGTGTGGTCGGACTGCGCTGCGCTCGTCGTCGCCTTCCCCGGCGAACCCGAACCGACCTTGGAGGTGATCGTGGACGGCGAGCTGCGTCCGTTCACCGGCGACATGACCGGCAAGCAAGGCGGCTTCGGGTCGTTTGTCGCCTTCCAGCATCCGCCAGGTATCGAGAAGTCGGCGCCGGGCGATGGCGCCGTGACCGATACCGAACACCACGCCGCGGTCGCGGCGATGCCGGCATAGGAGGATCTCGATGGGATGGCTCGGCATGACTGTCGATATCGGGGTCTCTGTTGCGATGAGCCGGCTACCGGGCGGTTTCCTGGTGAAGGGAGCTCTCGCGGGCGCAACTGGCGGGGCTCTGGGGCGGATGGCTGACGGTGAGGGCGTCGGCGGTGCCATCGACGGGGCATGGCGAGGCGCGGTCGGCGGCGCAATCGGCTACGGTGCCGGAAGAGGCCTGGGGAGTTTGACGACCGCGCGAACCGGCGCAGCGAACAAGGCACTCGCAACTGCCACTCAGAACAGCGACGATGCGGCGAAGGCGCTGGCGGGGGCGCGTAAACAAGTATCCGCAGCCCAAGCGAATGCGAATAAAGCGCTCAACAAGCTCAACGCGGCCAATAAAGCCCTCGGCGGGGCCAAGAAGGGCTCGAAAGCAGCAAAGAAGGCAGCTGCCGACGTCACCCGGCATCGGACTGCGTTGAGTAAAGCCAATACGCAGGTCAAGAAGGCGACGTCAGCGCGAAAGGACGCTGTTTCGACGCGTAATACCGCGCGCGACGCCAAATTGGCTGCGCAGGCCAAAGCCGACCGTTGGAAGAAGTTCGAGGGGGTCTTCGGGGCGCCACCCAAATGGAGTTGGAAGGGCGGCTGGGGTACCAGCAGCCTGGTGGGTCTCGGGTCGATGATCGGCGCACAGGGTGGCAATCTTTTCAGCTTCCTGGGGAGCGATTCCAATGGCGGCGGGACGAACCAGCCCACTAAACCCGACCTCATATGGGTCGGGGATGCGGCGGCTGGTGATCTGCTCGGCGAGGATCCATTCGTCTACGACCCCGCGGTCTACCCGGGAACCGGCTTTCTGCTCCAGCCGAAGGATCTAGACCAGCAAGTCGCCAATTGGTATGGCGGTCCGACCGGGTCGCTGGCCGAGTCGCTGGCCGACAATTACCGGATGTTCGGCGACCTGGAGAAGATGGAGAACCTCTCGGTGGGCGCCACGCCCACCCTGAAGAGCCCGACCGGTGGGCTCGACGCCGGTAGTGCCGCGATCAAGGAGTACATCGAGGTTCGGAAGGCTTTGAACGACAACGCCGCCAATTTCGACAGCATCCAAGAGCAGCTGAATGTCGAGCTGAAGAAGGTCGAGGAAGTCTCCTTGGCCGGGCAGGAGAACATCTCCGACCTGATCATGGGCATCAATGCCGCAGTCGTCACGGGCGACGGCTCCGTGGTCTCGTTCGTTGAACTCATCGGCACGGCCATCGGGGAAGTGCAGACCAATACCGAGGAGGGCACGACCAAGACCACCGATATCGCCACTACCATTGCCGAATGGGAGAAGAAGCTCGCCGCCAACGATAAGGCTTGGGAAGCGAAGCTCGCCGACGCCGTCAAGAAGTTCGAGCAGCAGAACCAGGGTATGCAGCCGCCTGGTGTGCAATACCCCGGCGGGCAGTACCCAGGCGCGCAGAACACCGGCCAGAACAACACCGGCGTAGACAATCCGTTCGATCCCGGCAAGATCGAGCCCATCGACGATGTGAAGCCGCCCCAGATCGACGTGCCGGAAATCGACACACCTGGTCGGGATGGTTCGGATCTGCCGGGGCGTACTGATCCGATCGACGGGGGTATCACCGACCCGACCAAGAACGATCCGCTGACCCCGATCGGCTCGAATCCGGATTCCGGGATCGGCTCGGGGTCGAATCCTGGCATGAATCCGGGGATGAATCCGGGGATGTCGCCCGCGATGTCTCCCGGCATGGATCCGATGGGCATGATGCTGCCTGCGCTCATGTCGATGATGAACCAGCGCGGTCTTGCCGATACCGATATGGCGGGCCGCCGCGATATCGACCCGCGCCGGTTCGAACGCGATCGGCTGGCCACCTCACCACCGCCGGTCCCGCCGCAGGCGCCGACCACACCGTGGTCGAACCAAGGAAACAACGCTGCGGCAAGTGCGCCGGTGCAGCAGGCGAGTGCTCCGACCGGTTCTGGTGTCACGCCGGCGGCCAACACCACCCCGCCGCCCGGCCGGATTCCCGGGCCCGACGGCGGCATCGTCTACACCTTCCCCGACGGCCGGACCCAGAAGGTGTCCGAAAACGTCGCGAAGGCATTGGATGCCGCGTTCGCCGACAAGTCCGGCACCAGCGCGAAGGAGGCGTACAAGAACACGGCCGCGAAGTGGGAGGAAGACAAGCGGGCAGGCGATTCGGTGGATCCCAGCCAGCTCATGACCGGCGATATCGCCACCTGGACAGCCGATACGGTTGCCGGGGAACCGCGCAGCACGCTGGTGCCCGATGACAAGGGCGGTGAGGCGCGCACGGCGCTGCTCGTGGTGTTCGGTCCGGCCGAAAGCGGCACGCTGGAGGCGATCTGCGGCGGCGAGCTGCAGCAGTTCACCCCGGAGTTGAGCGATGCTCAGGGCGCCTTCGGCGAATTCTCCGGCTTCCGTCGTCCACGCAATATCGAGCTCGCCGCACCGAAGGGTGACACCGACACCGGGGTGCCGACCGGTGACCCGGCGGCGACGCAGGCCGGAGCGGTTCCGGTGGTCGCACCGGTGTGAGTTCGACAGGGGAAGGAGATCGGGTATGGCGATGAACGTCGATCCGGACGAGCTCGTCGCAGTGGCGGCCCGGGCGGCCGAACTGGCGCGCACCACGGGCGCTGCGATCCCGCGTGGCTGGGTCATGCCCGCGGGCGCCGACCCGATCTCCGCCGAGGCCGTGCCTCGGCTCAACGCGCAAGCCGGTGCGCTGTTCAACGGAATCATCCAGATTCTGAACCAGATTCAGAAGCATGCGCACAACATCGGCGCCGCGGCAGTGGATTACACCCGCGCCGACGACGAGGGCGGGCGACGCATCGGCGGTAAGGGCAGCGAGGTGGCGACCAACCCGGTGCCCGCGGTGGAACAGATCGGGCAGCGTCGCCTGCCTCCTGCGCTGACCGTCCCGCCGGCGGGCGGGTCGGTGGACCCACTGACCTTCGCGCAGCAGTTGCACAATGGTCCCGGTCCGGGATCGGCGTTGCGTTTCGCCGATTCGGTCCGCACCTTCGCCGCGGGCACCTATGCCGAAGCGCTCGGGCTCATCGATCACGCCGCCGGCATCATGCGCAAGTGGACGCCCGTCGGTACCAAGGTCGCCGACGATCTCACCGCATACCGCGGTGTACTCGATCAGCTCGGCTCCGGGCTCGGAAGACTGGCAGAGGGCGTGGATTCCTACGGCAACGCCTTCCGCACCGCCAAGGCGAAACACCCGACCCCGCAGGAGATCATCGCCGCGCGCAAACAGCTCGTCGCGGCCATGCGGTCCAAGAACCAGGCCGCCGTGTCGGCGGCGCTGGCGAAGTTCCAGGAGCAGAACGCCCGCTCGGCCGAAACGGTGACCGGGTACACCGCAGAAGTCGAATCCAAGGTGCCGGCTGCTGCCGCCGACGCAGCGGCCGCCGGCGCCGGCACAGGCGGCGCTACCGGTGGCGCGGAGCAGGGTGGCGGCTCCGGCAGCGGCAGCGAGGCGGCGATGATGCAGATGCTGCCCGCCCTGCTCAGTGCGATGGGCGGCATGGGCAATATGGCGGGTATGGGTGCGGGCGAGGAGCCCCTGTACGACGACTACGCCAGTGAATACGACGATCTCGGTGTGCCGGACTTCGGTTCGGCCGGTTTCGGCGGTGGTGGCGGCGGTTTCGGTGGCGGCGGCGCGGGCGGAATACCCTCGGCCGCGGATGTGAGCGAATACGCGGTCGGGCCGATGCCGACCGCATCGACGACCGGCGGGACGGGCGCCTCATCGTTGCCGCGTGCTCCGGTGATCGAACCGCTGGCCGGAGCATCGTCGAGTGGTTCAGGCGCCGCGCGCGGTGCCGGCATGCCGATGATGCCGTACATGCCGATGGCGCCGGGCGCTGGTGGCGCGGGACAGGGCAATAACGAACGCAACCGAGTCGTCGCATGGCATCCGGACCGATTGATGTATGTCGACGACACCCCGCATACCGAGGCCGTGATCGGCGAAAGGCCGACCATCGCGCCCACGGTGACCGCACCGACCCCGACGCCAGGAAATCAGGCGCCGACCCAATCCGGAGGTTCCGCATGAGCAATATCCATCCAGATGTCCAGGCGGCACTGGACGCGGCCCGCGATCTACGCCATCGCATCGCCGACCTACGCGAGCGCATCGATGCCGTGCGCGCCCGCAGGCCGTCGCCGTCCGGCGCGGTGATCCCCGAGGTGGACGCGATGGGCCGGCTCACCGGGCTGTACCTCGCACCTGGCACGACCGACCGTTTCACCAGTGCGGAGCTGGTGGAGGACATCATGGCCGCCATCCGGGAGAGCACCGGAGACGCCGCCCGGCAGTACCAGGTGATCATGGGTACCGTCGCGGCCGATGAGGCCGAGCGCACCGAAGCAGAGCCCACCGCCGCGGGTGCCCCGTCGTGAGCGACGGCTCGGTCACCACCGCCGACGTGGTGCGCTGGCTACATCAGGAAGGCCTGTCGCGGCTCGCGGCGGTCGGTGCGAACCGGCCCGAACCGGTGGCCGCATACACCATCGACGTCAGCTCGGGCATGGTGACGGTGCATCCGGCGGCCACGGGTGGCAAGGGCTCCGATACCAGCAGTATCGCGGCCGACGATCTGCCGCATCCTGGTGGTTCGACCGGGCGGCTGGTCATCGTCGGAATCACCACCGCCGAATCGATCCTGGTGGTGAACCTGGCGGCGTCGCTGATGATCTCGATCGACGGTGATTTTCCCGAAGGCGCCGCCCGCGCCTGGGTGAGCCAATTGCTGTTGAATCCGGATGTCACCTTGACCACCAACTGCACCGACGTCGCCGTCGAGGCGACGCCGCGCTGCAAACAAGCGTTCATTCCCGGCGGTGGTGGCTCCATCATCAGCGTGGACGACGGAACGCCTCCCGTCACCACCATCACCCTCAACGCGGCCGCTGACGGACCCGATCGCCTCGACATCGCGGTCGATGGGATGGGCGAGATGTATCTCGGTACCAAGTTCTGGCAGGTGCGACATGTCATGAAAATCAGCGACGGCGCGTGGTCGGCGTTGACCGGCACCCTCGCGGGCGAGAGCGCCGCGCCGACGGCGGACATCGGACCTGGCGCGGGCGCGACGGCCCCGGCCACCGACCGGCCGCCACTCATTTCCAGCCGACCGACAGTGGAGAACATTCGATGACCGACGACCGACCGATCGACTACGACGACGAGAGCGACGACACCGCGCCGGACTGGTCCGCCATGATCTACGAGGTCTTCAACCCCGACCACACGGTCGGTGTGGCCTGCGACCGTGACGGTGAGGTGGTCGGCCTGCACCTGACCGACGAAGCCCGCGACAACGGCGATACGTGGCTCGCGGCCGAGATCCTGCGGGTTGCGAAGCTGGCGCATCTGAAATCACGGGTCGGGTTGCGCACCGAGATGGAGCACAAGGGCACCCGCCCGTACACGATCGATGCCTTCGATCTGCCCACCGAAACGTCCTACCGGGCAATGGAAGCCGCGGAATTCGGGTCATCAGCCCGCTGACCACCAGAACCTACGCGCAGACAGGGAGCCGACATGCTGGATATGGAAGAACCACCAGAGGTGATCGCCGCCGCGGGCACCTTCGTCCGCGCTATCGAGACGGTCAATGGGCAGGTGGGGTCCATCACCGACGCGCTGGTGCATTTCCGCAATGCTGATTCCCCGCTCGACCATGCGACGGATACGGTGCTCGACTGGATCGTCGAGGTCTTCACCGCGAGCCGCTCCACCAGCGCGAATTCATTGCTGGAGACGCTCGTTCAGACCACTGCCGGAGCCACCGCCGTCGAATCGGCCGATCTCGACGGCGCGACGCGGGTGCGGCGCCAAACGATCTGAGCGCCGGAACCCTGGATGGAGCCAGATCAGTCGAGCCCCCATTGGCAGGCCATCGTCGGTGACGACTGGCCCGATATCTCACCCTCGGATTGGCGAGGCCTGGAACAGGTCGTGCGCACCGGTGCGGCGGCGTTGAACATCGGCGATGCCGGGCGGGCACGCCGGGCCTTCGACGATGTGGTGCGGGCAAGTGCGGGTTTGGAGTCGGTCAAGGAGCGGATGCGGGTGCAGCAGCACGGCCCGCAGGCCTTTGCCGACGCATTGTCCGCGGCCGCCGACACCTTCGGCGCGTTCGCGGACCTGGTGTACCGCACCAGGAATCAGATCCTCGATATCGTCGATCGCGCCGACCGGCGGATCGCGGCGATCGAGGCCGAACCCGACGACGATGACGCTCCTGGCGATTCCAGCGATGATGATTCCGCCGAGGAGGACGCCGCCGAAGCGGCCGACCGTAGCGCCCGGATCTCCGCCGAGGTCTCCGCCGCCAGGGCAGAAGTCGTCGATATCGTGCGCACCGCTGTGCAAGCGATCAATCCGCAAGAGCTGCCCTCGTTGGCCGCGATCGCCGATGCGCTCGGACAGCCGAGTCCATGGGGTGGCCGGCACGGCGGTGGCTCCGACGCCCCACCGCGGGTGCGGCGCCCGTCCGAGGTGCATCAACCTGTGATCGGTCCGGTGCCGGGATTCGAATTGCCGCATCTCGCGCCGCGTGATCTGGTGCATCTGCCGGGATTACGGACCATCGACTTGCCGGGGCTGCTGGCGCCGTTGTTCGACGGCTTGATCGAAATCCTCGAGCGGCCGGAGATCGTCGAGGTCGATCAGCCGATAGCCACCGGGCCCGATGCGCCGGTGTCCACCGATCCCGCGCCCCGAGCCCAGGCTCCCATCGAGTCGTCGCCGCCACCGCCCGCTGCGCCGGGGCAGGACCCGGTTCCCGGGGGCGCACCGGTCAATGCCCGGCCACCGGCGCCGATGGCGGATCCGATCGATCGCCCCGACCACCGCGACAGCACACAGCCAGTCGATCGCCTGGCCGACCACCGGCAGCCGGGTGCCGGGCCCTCGGACGAGCCGGCCGCGGCAGGTGCCGATCATCGTGGGCGTGGTCGAGGGGTCTCCGAGGCTGCGGCGTCGCGAGATGCGGCATCGGACGCCGGCCCCACCGTCTCGAACGACCATCCCGATCCGGCAGAATTGTCGTTGCTCGCGGGAGCAGCCGGCAGCCAACAGGATTCGAACGATCAACAGTCGGCAGGACCGGCTGTGTTGCCACCCCCGATCATGGCCACCGGCCCAGCGGCGGCGAACCCGCAGGTGCCGGCAGGCGCGCCCGCGGCCAGCGCGCCATCCACCAATCAGGTGGGGGCCTCTGCCGCAGCCGACCCCGGCAGAACACAGGCACCCGCGCCGAAGCCAGGTGTCATCTCCGCCCCGGCGGCTGCCGGCGGTGTCGCTCCACCCGGCGTGTCCGCCCCGGGGGCGGGGAAGGGACAACCGACTGCCGAACCCGGGCATAGCGCGGAGCGATCGGCGGAATCCGAAGCGAACAGCAGTGATCTGCGTGCCGTCGTCGGCGCAGCGATGACTGCCTCGGCGGCCCCCGCCTTCTTGCTCGGCGCCCGCGTCGACGGCGATCTGGTGCTTGCCCGGACCCTGCTCGGTGGTGTGCTGGCAGCTGTCGACGCCGGTGCCATCGGCGTGGACTGGGCGGTATCGGTCATGCGTCATGCGGGGGGAGTCAGCGCGTTCATCACCTCCAACGAGGGCCGCGGCTGGCTGCCATCCGGTGTGTATCTGCCGCGGGAGATGACGACCCCCTGGATGTGGTCGGTTTCGGATGGCGTCGCATGGGAGGGCGTCGCCGACCCCGCACGCGTGCTCGCCGAATTCGCAGTGGCGTGGGGACGCAAATCGGGCGCTCGGCTGACCGCGCTGGTATCGGCCCAACCCATCGATCGCCGATTGCGTGGGCAACTCGGTGAGGTGGCGCTGGAGGGT
The DNA here is from genome assembly GCF_000308555.1 of Nocardia cyriacigeorgica NBRC 100375. Classification (GTDB taxonomy): domain Bacteria; phylum Actinomycetota; class Actinomycetes; order Mycobacteriales; family Mycobacteriaceae; genus Nocardia; species Nocardia cyriacigeorgica. The sequence goes on from NZ_BAFY01000074.1 coordinate 70,814, forward strand.
TCGGTCCAGCCGTCGAACACCATGGATATGACGTCCTCGGACGGCGGCCGGGTCGACAGGCTGGAGCTGATCGCGTCACCGAAACTGTTGCAGCGGGTCGCGAAAGTACCCGCCAACGGCATCGGCCCACGCTGCCTCGACCTGGCCCTTGACGCCCATACCCGGGTGGCTGCCGGCGGGTTCACCTCGCCCGAGGCGATGGGCGCGCCGCAACAACGCGAACGTATCCTCACCACGCTGCGGCGCGGACGCGAGGTGCCCGCCGAATGGTGGGAGGAACTACTGGACACCGATGACCTGCTGGCCGCAACGATCCTGCCGAAAAGATTCGACGTCGCACGGATCACGCTGGGGGAACTGCGTTCCGAGCTGGACGGCGCCGCCGCGGCCGAGTTGCGGGCCCTGCGGTCGCTGGTGTTCGAACGCCGCTGCAACGAGCTGGTGCTGCTGGCCGGTAACCCGACTCGGCAGGAGCTGCGCGACGCGGTGTACGCCCACGGGCAGGTCGTCGGGCATCCGGCGCTGACCGAAGGTGCGGGTGCCCCCGGCGGCGGTGGCTCTCGCGGCGTTGTCCGGCCCACGATCTCCACCGGGCCCGGTGGACGAGCCCGCCGGTGAGCTCCGCCCGGCCGCGCGTACCCGCCGAGCATCATTCCCTCCCAATTCTGGGAAGGCTCGACAATGGTGGGGTCGGTGGTGGGAAGAGGATTGAGGGAGCATGCCGGACAGGCTGGAGATCGAACCCGAGGTGCTACGCCAGCTGGCAGACCAACACGACCAGGTGGCTGACGATACCTGGCAGTGGGCGCAGCCGCCCACCACGTGGCTCAGTACCTTCATCCCGACCTACGGCAAAATCGCTCAACCCGTCTACGACGCCCTGACGGAGTACTACAACGCCCGCCAACGTGCCGGTGAGGCGCTGGCTCGCGAACACCGGCAGACGGCCGCGTCCTTGCGTGCTTCCGCCGATGCCTACGAACGCTCCGACGACGACTCCGCCGCCAATATCCGACGCGCCGGCCAGGGCTTCGATGGTCCCGCGCCGACGCCAGGCACGTCCTCGCCTGTCGATACGACCGGGCCGAACACTCCCGCGCCGACCGCGCCGACGACACCGACAGCGGATCAGCCGGTCCAGGCACCCACGGCCACGCCTGGTTCGTCGATGCCGCCTGCCGACAACGTCACTCCCGGCGCCACACAGGTTCCCGGCGCCACGCAGGTTCCCGGTCAGCCCGGGCCTGCCGGTGCCGACCCCGCCGCGACGGGCGCTCCGGGTACATCCGCACCCGCGGCCTCGGGGTCGACCGGCATGCCTCTCGGCACCGGAGTCCCGTCGGCCGCCGACCCGACCTCCGGCTCGACCACGCCGCCCGGCGCCCCCACCTCCGGCGCCCAAACACCGGGCGGGGTCGTGCCCCCGTCCGCCGCGGGCGCGGCACCGCTCGGTCCTTTGGGGCCGGTGGCCATGCCGTCCGACGATCGCGCCGCGACCCAGCCGCCGGCCGCCGTGAACGGCCAGGCCGATACCGGAGTGCCGATCGTGCCGACACCGTTCAGCCAGGCGGTCGCCGCTGCGAAGGACAAGGCGGCCGAACCGGATTACGTTGTCGGCGAACCGGTCAACGACGATCTGCTCATCGCGCGGACCCTGCTCAGTGCGGTGCTGGCAGCCGTCGATTCGCCGGTCGGGATGTCGTGGGCGGTCTCGGTCATGCGCGGGCCCGCGGGTGCAGGCGTATTCATCACCTCCAACGAGGGGCGTGGCTGGCTGCCTGCGGGTGTGTACCTCCCGCGCGAGGTATCCAGCCCATGGATCTGGGATGAGCTGCTCGATCCGGAATCCGACGGCGGCGCTTCCCCCTGGGAAGGGGTCTCCGATCCCGCGCGTGTACTCGTCGAATTCGGGCTCGCCTGGGGCGCGAAGGCGAACGCCCAGCTGGCCGCGCTCGTGTCCTCGGGCCCGATCGACCCGGGGTTGCGCTCGCGGCTGCCCGAGGTGGCGATGGAGGGCCTCGTCGGCCCGGCCTACGACGTCGACCTGCGGGTGCTGACCCCCGATACCATCGACCGGCTCGGTCTTGTCGGCTCGGTGTCGGCGCTGGAACAGATTGCCGCCGTACCGGACTCGAAGGTGCGGGAACGCTGCCTCGAGATGGTTCTCGACGCTCACGCACAGGTCGGCCGCTCGGTATCGACCCCGCCCGGCGCCGAAGGTCTGCGTGCGGTGCGCGAACGGATCCTCGCCGCGGTCCAAGCAGGTGCCGAGGTACCGCGCGCCTGGTGGGATGAACTGCGCGATGCCGACGATCTGCTCGCCGCGTCCATGCTGTCGCAACGCGTGGACGTGGGCCGGGTCGGACTCGGTGAACTGCGCGTCGACGACGAGGTTTCCACGCTGCGCGCCATGGTCTGGGAACGCCGCTGCAACGAACTGACCCTGCTGCTGGCCCGGGAAACCGACCGGCAGAGCCTGCGTGATGTGTTCTTCGCGTACGAACAGGTGGTCGGCCACCCGTCCTTCGTCGCGGTTCCGGCCGCAGTCACGACCACCGACACCGATCGGGTCGACCGTCCGGTCACCTCGACGGGCGCGGTGTCGGCGCCGATGGTCGACGCACCGGGAGGGGTGCGCCCGGTCACCGGGCCGGCAACCGGCGCCGTCGTCGCACCGAGCTCGGGGCCTGCCGTGGTTCCCCCCGCGGTCGCACCGCCGGCGATCACGCCTCCGCAGATCACCCCGCCGAATCCGTAATGATCGAGCCATTGGTCGAACACTGATGATTCGAGGATCTGGAGAGCGCGTGCCGCTGAGCGTGGCCGCCGAAGCCGCAACGGTGAGGAGGTGATCAGATGCCACCGGATGAAGATGGCGGCGAGCCGAAGGACGAGTCCAAGGCCGGCCAGGAGAAGCAGACGAAGTCCACCTTCGACGACAAGGGAAAAGAGACACCGGGCAATACCCTCGCGGCAGGCGGCGATTCGCTGCGTCTGCCGGGAAAGGACAAAACCTGGCTCACCACCGAGCTGCAATCGGAGAACAAGGAATACTCGCTGAAGTTCGAGGACGGCAATCTCGTCCTGAAGCATGAATCTGGAAATCTCCTGTGGAGTTCGGAAACCAAGGGCTCCAGCTGGGCCGGAGATATCACCAGTCTGAAGATCGGGCCGGATGGTTCCCTTCGGATCATGCATAGCGAGGACAAGCACCCGTCTCTGTACTCGCCGCAGATCGGTTGGTCGTCGGAACCTGGAATGGGGGATATTCCAGGCGCCCGGATCGTCCTGCTCAACGATGGCAGTCTCGTCGTCAAAGACGACAAGAACAAGACCAGAATGGTCATCTCGCCGCCTGACGACGGCAAGACTCGCGATGTCCAACTCTATGATCCCCGAGTCGCTTCCGACGGTCTCCGTGCCTATATAGCGACGGCGGAGACAACCCTGCAGCAGCAGGTGTATCAGCTCGGGCGGGGTACCCCGTCGGCGGCGCCGAACCTGTCGGAGCTGTTGCGCCGGGAAGGGTTGTCCGACAAGTTCAACTCCGGCGAGGCGGTGGAAAAGTACACCGTGAGCGTAGAGAAGATTCTCGAAGTCAAGGAACTGCTGAAGAAGCAGAACGCGAGCATCGAGGAGTCTGCGGAAGAAATGCGTGAGGAGGGGATGCGCGCATACAACAAGATCATGACGAAGGTGGACACCCTCGATGATTTTCTCCGTGAGGTGGATTCCGCGTTCCTCGACAAGAACAAGGATGGCAAACACGACTACGAGACAGAGATGGATGACTCGTCCGATCGTTATGTCATCAAGCCGAGCAACGAGTATCCGATCTTCAAGGAGATAGACGCCTGTCTCGACAGCGTCTACAAGCTGGTCAAGGACGTATCGGATTGGGCGGAGCGAAAAAAGGTAGAGGTCGAGCAGGAAAAGCCTGGCGACATCAAGGAAACCAATCCCGGTGACCCGAAGCCCACAGGTCCGAACGGACCGACCGGGCAGAATTGGACAAACGGGCCGAACGGTACGTACCAGCCGGACACGAGCACCAACACGCCGACCGGGAACCAAGACTTCAGTGGCCTCTACGGCGACCTGCTCGGCGGTGAGAAGGAGAAGGGGCAGGACGGTGCGCTGAACCCGGATGGCACCAGCGCCGATGGAACAACGGGTCCGGGGAGCAATTCCGAGTTCGGGCGGTTGTTGAATGCGGCGCTGAGCGATCTGGAGAAGGCGTTGACCGGATCTGCCGAGGGGCAGAATGGTGCCGTGACGCCGGGTGGCGCGGTGCAGCAAGCCGGGTACCGCGGCGGTGAGGGGCAGGCCGGGGGCCAGCAGGGTGGCAGCGGCGGCGGTGGCGGCATGAATCCGATGATGGCGATGATGCCGATGATGATCCTGCCGCAGCTCATGGCGGCCATGAACAAGTCGCGCGAAGACCGGGAACGTGAACGCGAGCGCGAGGAGGACGAGCGGCGCGAGGAAGAGCGGGAGAAGGAAGAAGCGACCGTTGCCGCGGCCGCGGCGCCCCAGCCGCCCGGCGCACCGGCACCGGGCGCTGATATGCCCGCGGGTGCGACCGCTGCTGCCGACGCGACCCCGCCGCCGCCACCACCAGTTGGCGGTCCGAAGACGATGGTCGACATGAAGCTGCCCGACGGTTCGACGCAGAAGGTGTCGTCGGTGGTGGCGCAGGCGGTGCAGAAGGAGATGAGCAACCCGATGGGCAGCGATGCCAGGGCTGCTTATGCCGGAACACCGGGACAATCGGCGCCGGGCAGTCCGTGGGTGTCGGTGGAGAGTTCGAACCTGCGCACCGGCGACGTTGTGCAGTGGACCAACCGAACCGGTTTGCTGCTGGTCACCGACGCCGGGGTGCAGGTGCTGGTCAATGGCCAGGCCGTTCCACTCGATCCGAACAACCCGCCGGACGGCGGCAACGGCGACTACGGCACCTTCCAGGGATACTTCCATCCCACCGGTGCCGACCTCGATGATCCGGGCCAACTGGCCGCCGCCGGTGCCGCGCCGCCCGCGGTCACATCGGGACCGACCAGCCCGCCCCCGCCGCCCGCCGTGCCGAAGCCCGCGCTCGACCCCAGGTGATCTCCCGCCGCGTTATCGCGGTGGGTCGAGCGCGGCGGCTGCCGCAATGCGGAATGCCGACCCGGGTTTCCTCCGGCATCACCGGGTTCCTGCCGCACATTCGTCGCGCGACGGTGGGAAGGCGCGGGTGGACGGTCGGACTCTGTCGACCCGGCCGCGGAAGCGACTGGGGTGCCGAGAGAATGCCAGTTATACGGAAACCGGTTGTGCCGGTGTGGCTCCGGCCTGAGCGTTGTCTCCCGGAGATCCCGGCTGCGACGCCGGAGTCGCGGTGGCCGCCGGCGCATTCGGATCGGCCGTGGGCGCGGCCGGGCTGCCGGGCTGCGCTGCCGGATCGGCGGGTGTGGCGCCCTCTGCCGGGGCGCCGGGTCCGCCCTCTTCTTCCTTGGTCTTTTCCTCGTCCTTGTTCAGCAGCTCGGGCAGCATCTGTGCCAGCGGCATCAGCCCCATGGGCAGCATGCCGAGCATCGGAAGCAATGAACTCAACAGGTCGCCGCCACCACCGCCGGACTGGCCGCCCGCCTGACCACCGGTGGGCTGACCACCTGGTGCTCCAGGCTTCCCGCCGCCTGCCGTACCGCCGCCGGTGTTCTCGCCGGGTTTGGCGGGCGTGCCGTCGGCAGGCTTGTCCTTGCCGCCGCCCGCCATCTGCACGTTGAGGTCGGAGGTGGACAGGACCTTCTCGTACACGGCCTCGATGGCCAAGCTGATGTTGTCGGCGATTCTGGCCTCGTCCGGGGCCTTGAGTTTGCCCTTGCCCTCGTACGCGTTCAGCTTGGCTTGTAGCCCGGCCACGATGTGTTTGATCGCCCGGAGGGTGTTGTTGCACTCGGCCGCCACCACCTCGGAGGTCTTGGTGACCTGATCGTCCATCGAGCGCAGCTTGAGGTGTTTGGCCTCGGCCTTTTTCACCGCTGCTTGATAGTCGAAGACGGCTTTGCCCTTACCCATGTCCTTCGCGGGCAGAATCGGACGCACGAGCTCGTCCAAGTGCGGTGGCAGCAGCGTCATACCCTTGCCGAGCAGATCGACCGCGGCCTGGATCACCTGCTGAGCGATCGACAAGTACAGGGTGAGGCCGGTAGAGGCGATGGCGCCTTTCGGCATCTCCAGCTTCACGATCCACAGGTGTTTGCCTTCGCCCGCCGGGCGCGCGGGGGCGGCGATGGCAGCCGCCTTCGTCGGCCTGTCGTCGTCGGCCTTGACGACTTCGACCGTGGCCTGGCCTGTCTTCGGGTTCGTGGCGACACTCTTCGCCCCGGTTTCTGCCATGTTGCCGACACCGCCCTCCAGGAATCCCCACCATTGTCCAAGCTCCCCACAATTGGGAAGTATCAGCGTTCGTTGTGCGGGTGCAGGGTGACGCATAGTCGAACCCAACCCTCACACCGAGAGAGGGGCGTTGAATCCGGGCAACCGCGAGATCGATGAGACCCGGGGGAGAGGTGGTCGGGGATGAGGGATGACGAGACGATCACATGGCTACCGATCTGACCGAGGACCTGAACGGTGTGTTGCGGTCCCTGCTCGGACTGTACGGAGCGGGGGATCCGGCGGCCGGGACATCCGCGTCGCTGGCCCAGCGGATCGCCGCCGACATGAGTACGAGTCAAGGCCGGATCGCGACCGGTTACAGCACAGCCCGCGGAACGCACACCGTCGCGGTCGAAAAGTATTCGGGGCGAGAGGGCGTCGTCCACAAGGCGGTCGCGGAGTCCGGGACCGGCACCATCAATGGTCGCGGCACGATCAACCACCAGATCGCCGACCTGCAGGATCGGATCCGCGCGATCGCCTCGGTCGGTGACACCCGGTTCAGTGGCCCGGCGTTGCTTGCCACGGCGCAGTCCACGATCTCCAACGCCACGAACCAGGTCAATGCCGATGTGGACGCCGCACGGCGCCAGGCCGCGCAGATAACTCCGCCGACGGCTCTGTCGCCGGTTCGGCACCGGACGAGCTCGCCGCGCCGACGCAGACGCCGATATCGGCCGGGCGGCAGGCGCGGGCGATACCGGGCCCCATCCACCGGCACCAAGGGCGGCCGGGCGGTCGAGGCGGCCAGCGCGTGGCTCGGCACGCCGTATGTCTGGGGCGGCGGCGGTGCGGGCGGACCGACCGGTGGCGGATTCGACTGCTCCGGCCTGACCCAGTACGCGATCGCGCAGGCGAGCGGCGGTGAGGTGATCCTGCCGCGCACCACCTATGAGCAGATCTACAGTGGTGAGCGGATCCACCCGCGCGACGTCCAGCCTGGTGACCTGGTTTTTCCGGCAGGGTCGTTCAGTTCCCGCGGACCCGAACATGTGCAGTTGGCGGCCGGCAACGGCATGGTTATCGAGGCGCCGTACACCGGATCGGTGGTCAAGTGGACGCCGATGACGAGTGACGCGGTGGTTGTGCGCGTGCTGTAGCTGGATGGGTGCGGCGGCCGATAGCTCGCCATGCCGACCGGCCGCCGCGTAACAGGTCATCAGGATGAGGGGACTGTTGACCCGAAACCGAAGATACCGCTACTCAACGGCACGGTCAATGGTGTGCACTTGAGTGGTCTCGACCTTCCCGTGGCGGTCCCTGTTGATGAGCGGAACTTCCGCTGAACGAGGTTGTCGACCGTGGCGGCGCTGTGGTTTCGCGGCATGCGACTGAGCTGCTGGTGGTCGACCAAGTGGACCGTGCGATGCGACAACCGGCGCCGGATCGCGGCGGCCGGGTTGTCGCATCGCGGAAAGGGTTCGGGTGAGAGGTGACCCGTCGACCCGATTCGAACTATACCCAGGTGTGTCGAGCCGTCAAATAATGAACACATAACTAACGGCGAGTATCGTGCGGTGGTCGCCGCGCCGACGGACATGGTCTGCGACATCGGGTGCTATTCCCAATCCGGGGAATGTTGTCCGATGGTTGCGTCGGTCACCGGTAGCTATCGTTCGCACAGGCGAGATCGGCGGAAGGAAATCCGAGTGTCAGCGGCCGAAGACGCGTTCTATACGGGCGTGCAGAGTCTGGGTTTGGTTGCAGGTGGTGTGCGCAATGAGGAACAGGCCGCTGCGGCCTTCGCTGCGGCCACCGACCTCGATCCCGATATGTGTGATGCCTGGCTCGGCCGGGCCATGGCCGGTGAGGTCACCCCGGAGGTGATCTACGGCGCCTACCGCTCGGTCCACAATCTGTATCGAGATCAGCAGCGGGCGGGCTTGGTCGAACGTGCTCTGTGGTGTCAGGTCGAGATCGGCATGTACGGCCTGCGGGTGGCCATGGCCGATCGCGACCAGATCGCTATCGCACAGGCCTGTTCCTACGCCGATGCCGGCGAATGGCAGGAAGCCGCAGACATTCTGGACGAAGTCGCCGGCGATGACGTCGCCGAGTTCGTTCGCATGTCGCTGTACTACCGGTCCGGCAGATGGCCCGATGTGCTCACCGTCCGCACCGCGAAACCCGCGCTCGAAGACGGGCTGCTGGACATCGCCGCTGAACTGATGGCGGCTGGAGCGCTCGCCCATCTCGGCCGTTTCGGTGAGGCCCTGCCGCGGGCACAGCGCATCGTGGAGGACAGCTCGTCGGGCAACCTGTCCTACATCTGGGCCGATGCGCACTATCTGCTCGGGATGCTCCTGCGGCACACCGGCGATCACGACACCGCCGAGAAGGTCCTGAAGGGGTTGCAGGGCTCGGGTCTGTGGCCGGATCGCCCCGAATGGCAGATGGCAGTGCGGGACAAGGCGTACCGCCTCGAGGTCACCACCCCAGAGGTCATCGCCTCCCGCACCGACAAATGGGATCCGAAGTCCGGGGACGACCCGGCCGAAGTGGCGGCGGCCTCGGCTCGCGCCGAACGCGATGCCCTGCTGGCCGAGGCCTCTGACCTGTTGCAGGCTCAGATCGGCATGGACTCGGTCAAGGAGCAGGTCGACCGGCTCAAATCCGGTGTGCTGATGGATCAGGTTCGCGCCAAGCGCGGTTTGAACGTCGATTCGAAATCGCAGCACCTCATCTTCTCCGGCCCGCCCGGTACCGGTAAGACCACCATCGCCCGCGTCATCGCCAAGATCTTCGCCGGCCTCGGGGTGGTGGAGAACGCCGACGTGATCGAGGTATCGCGCAACGACATGGTCGGCACCCACCTCGGCCACACCGCGCCGAAGACCAACGCGCTCATCGACTCCGCGCTCGGTGGGGTGCTGTTCATCGACGAGGCCTACACCCTGATCCAGGAAGGCCTGTCCGGCGGCGACGCCTTCGGTAAGGAAGCCGTCGACACGCTGCTGGCCCGGATGGAGAACGACCGCGACAAACTGGTCGTGATCATCGCCGGGTACGAGGACGAGATCGACCGCTTCCTCGCCTCCAACGACGGTCTGGCCTCGCGTTTCACCAAGCGGGTGCGGTTCTCCAGTTATGACGCCGACGAACTGGTGCAGATCGCGGATCATATTGCGCGCAAAAAGGATTCGATTCTCTCCGAACAGGCCCGCGAGGTGCTGCGGGACCGGTGCCAGGAGCTGGCGAGCCAGACCAAGAACGGCCGGCGGCTGATCGACCTCGCCGGTAACGGCCGGTTCATCCGCAATGTGGTCGAGGCCGCGGAGGCCGAACGTGACTATCGCTTCACTCGCCTCGACGTCGATATCGCCGCTATGTCCAACGAAGAACTGATGACCGTGGACGCCTTCGATGTGTCGGCGGCCCTGGCCGGCCTGACGCCTTCGGCGAGCTGAACCATCCGACTGCCGTGCCGGACGGCACCGGACGTGGCGGCGCACGTCCGATGTCGAGTCGGCGGAAGGAACTGAACCGGTGGCGCGCTTTCGGGTAGTAACCAAGCACCAGATCTCGGGCTGGCGTTTCCTGCTGCACCGGATCGAGCACGCGTTGGTCCGGCGCGATGCCTCGATGATCGACGATCCACAGCGTGGCCGTTCCACCGCGCTGGCGATCGGCGTCGCCTTGGCCTGCGTATGTATCGCCGGTGCGGCCGTGATGGCCTTCTTCAAGCCGGCCAAGACCATCGGCAATTCGAAGATCGTCGCGGACAAGGACACCGGCGCACTGTATGTCCGAGTGGGCGACCGGCTGCATCCGGCGCTCAATCTCACCTCGGCGCGGCTGATTGCCGGTTCCGCGGACAAGCCGGTCGAGGTCTCCAAAGACCAGCTGAGCAAGTTTCCGCGTGGACCGATCGTCGGCATTCCCGGCGCGCCTGGACAGATCAGCGACAACGGTGACCGTGACTCCTCATGGGCCGTGTGCGATACCGCGCGCACCGGCGCCTCGGCGCCGGTGAGCCCGGAGACCGGCCTGCCGACCCTGTCGCGCTCGGCCCTGCGCACCACTGCGATCGGTGGGCCACTCACCGTGGACGGCGATGCAGTGCGCGAGCTGAGCGGATCGGATGCGCGGCTGCTACGAGGCGAAAGCACCACGTGGCTGGTGTATCGCGACAGCGAGCGCGGGGTGGTGCGAGCTGCTATCGATATGGCCTCCTCGCCGGTGATGCTCGCATTGGGTATCGACGCCACCGCTCCGGTTATGGCGGCGTCGTCCGGTCTGCTGGAAGCGATTCCGGAAGCGCCGCCGATCCGAGTGCCCGATGTTCCGGGCGCGGGTGAAACGGTCACGCTCGGCCGCGACCACACCGCAACGGTCGGGTCGGTACTGACGGTGTCCAACCCCGACCGCGGCGCGTCTTACTACCTGGTGTCCCAATCGGGCACGGTGCAGGTCAGTGCCGTGCTGGCGGCGATGATCCGCAATGCCGATTCGCAGGGTGCGGTTGCCACCGCCACGGTCGGCCCCGACGTCATCGCGTCGAATCTGCGGCCGGGCGCGTGGCCGGGCACAGCGGCCTACCCGACCGAACCGGTGCGGTTGATCGAACCCGAGGTATTCGGCGTGACCTGCTACCACTGGTCGCGTTCCGGCAGCGAGCCGAACGCCGCGACCAGGATCCTGTTCGGCAGGCAGTTGCCGTTGACGACCGAAGAACAGACCAGGGCTGTCGATCTGGTGACGGCTCCGGCCTCGCGCGGCAGCACCGCCGATGCCGCCTATCTGCCGCGCACAACCGGCCGTTTTGTCCAGGTCACCGGTGCCGATCCGGCCTCGCCGCTGCGTGAGTCGTTGTTCTGGATTTCCGACAGCGGTGTCCGCTACGGTCTCGCGGTCGAGCTCGGCGAACAGACCGGCCGCGACCCGACGCTGACTTCGCTGGCCTTGCGGGCTCCGGTGCCCGCACCGTGGAGCATCGTGTCCCTGTTCGCGGTCGGTCCTGCCCTGTCGCAACAGGACGCACGCACCCAACACGACGGTATTCCGGCCAATATGACCGGTGCCGGATTCGGAGGTACCCGGTAGTGAGCGCCACGCGTCGATTCGTCCGGCCGGCTCGGATGGTGCGTGGGCCCAAGGCGCCCGCGGTGACGGAACTGCGTTTGCAGCCGCCGACGGAACTGCCGAAGCCGGTCCCGATGTCGAAGCTGCGGATGATCATGCCGGTGATCATGGTCGCGGCGATGGTCGGGATGATGGTCATGATGTTCGGCCGCGGTGGTGGCACACCGTCGCCGATGATGCTGATGTTCCCGCTCATGATGCTGGTGTCGATGTTCGGCATGATGGGCGGCGCCATGAGCGGCAACGGCAATGGCGGAGCCGGCAGCCTCAACGAGGAGCGCAAGGACTATCTGCGCAGCATCACCGACAACCGCAAGACTGTGCACGAATCCGAACAGGAACTGCACACTTATCTGCGCTACACCCACCCCGGTCCGGGCGGGATCAGCAGGCTGGTCGGCGGCAATCGGATGTGGGAGGTGCAGGTCGCGAGCCCGCAGTTCCTGCGGGTGCGGGTCGGTCGCGGACGTATTGCGAACCAGGTGCGGGTGATCGTGCCGGAGGCCGCGCCGACCGCCGACCTCGATCCGGTCGGCGTGGTCGAGGTGACTCGATTCGCGAAGGCCTACTCCACCGTCGGCGGGATGCCCGTTGCGATCAACCTGCTCTCGGCACCGCAGATCGCCATCGACGGTGATCCGAGCGCGGTCACCGCGCTGGTGCGTGCGATGGTGGCCGAGATCGCGGTGCTGCACGGCCCGGATCAAGTGGCGATCGCCGCGGTGCTGGCGCAGCCGGACGCGCCGGAATGGGCCTGGTTGAAATGGTTGCCGCACGCCCAGCACAGCGACACCACCGACGCCATCGGTTCCAGTCGGATGGTGTACTCGACCGTCGGGGAGCTGCGGACGAAGGTGCTGGCCGGCCTGAATCGCGGCCCGTTCTCCGCCAACAGCGAACCGGCCCTCGACCGTAAACATTTCGTACTGATCGTCGACGTGGGTGGCGCGGCGAACGAACGCGACATCTCCGGTATCGACGGCTGCACCTGGCTGCGGCTCGGCCCAGCCGAGCAGACACTGCCGCGAGCGTTGAAGTTCCGGGTGGAGTCCGACCGCTCCCTGAACGAGATCACCTCGCGCGGGCCGCGCCGGGTCGGCGTCGCCGATGCCATGACGGTGCCTGCGATGACCACCCTGGCCCGCCGGATCTCGCCCTACCGGCTCTCCACCGTGGTGGAAGCGGTGGTCGCGGAGCAGTCCAGCGGCGGCACCTCGTGGGAAGAGATGGTCGGCATCGTCGATCCGGGCAGTATTCGGGTGGATCGGCAGTGGCCCTATCGACGCGATGCCGACCGGTCCCGGCTCAATATCCCGTTCGGCTACGACCCCACCGGCAGCGTGGTGCATCTCGATATCAAGGAATCGGCCGAAGAAGGCATGGGCCCGCACGGTATGTGCATCGGCGCCACCGGTTCGGGCAAGTCGGAGTTCCTGCGCACACTCGTGCTTTCGGCCGTCGCCGAACATTCGCCCGACGTGCTCAACCTCCTGCTGGTCGACTTCAAGGGTGGCGCCACTTTCCTCGGGTTCGACCGGCTCTCACACGTGACCGCCGTCGTCACGAATATGGAGGAAGAAGCCGACCTGGTCACCCGTATGGAGGACGTGATCAACGGCGAGATGTCGCGGCGGCAGCGAATCCTGCGCGATGCGGGTAACTTCGCCAGCGTCGCCGACTACGAACGAGCAAGGGAGCAGGGCGCGCAGCTCGATCCGCTGCCGACGTTGCTCATCATCCTCGACGAGTTCGCCGAACTGCTCGAACAACATCCGAGCTTCGCGAAGCTGTTCGTCGCCATCGGCCGGCTCGGGCGCTCGCTGCGTATCCACCTGCTGCTCGCCTCACAGAAGGTCCCGGCGAACCGGATGGGCGAGCTGGAGGCGCATCTGTCGTATCGAGTCGCCCTGCGCACCAACCAGACCAGCGACTCCCGTGACGCCATCGGCACCGCGGATGCCTACCACCTGCCCAAGAAGCCCGGCGCGGGCTATCTGCGCGTCGGCTCCGGTGATCTGCAACGATTCCAGGCGGCGTACGTCGGATCGCCGTATGTGCCACCCACCCAGGCGGCCTCGGCCGGCGCTCAGCGGGCTCGCCGCGCCGGAGGCGGGTATCGTCCGCCGCAGCGTTTCATGTCGGGCTTCATTCCCGAGCTGCGCCCGGAACCGGTGGCCGAGCCGAACCTTCCGATGCGCGACGAGACCGGCGATGACGGCGATCCGGTGACCGTGATGGAGACCGTGCTGGCGCAGCTTGCCGGCCACGGCAGGCCCGCGCACAAAATGTGGCTGCCGCCGCTGAACGTCGCGCCGACGCTTGACCAGCTCGTCTCGACGGTCCCGGCAGGAAGCCTGCAGCTGCCCCTCGCGGTGATCGACAAGCCGCGCCAGCAGCGCCAGGATGTGTGGTCGGTCGACCTGTCGGCGGCGGGCGGGCATGTCGCGGTCGTCGGCGGACCGCAGTCGGGTAAGTCCACCGCGTTGCAGACGCTGATGATGTCGGCGGCGCTGACCCACACACCCGAACAGGTGCAGTTCTACTGCTTGGACTTCTCCGGCGGTTTGTCCGGCCTGCGGAACCTGCCGCACGTGGGTTCGATCGCTTCGGCCCGCGACGGTGACCGCATCCGGCGCACCTTCGCCTTGATCAACGCCCTCATCGCCTCCCGGCAGAGCATGTTCGACCAGCTCGGCATCGACACCATGCGGGAGTTCCGGCGCAGGCGCAGCTCACCTGCGGAGTCGGCGGAACTCGTCGCGCACGGCGATGTCCACGGCGACGTCTTCCTGGTCGTCGACGGCTGGGACATCGGATTCTCGGCCACCGGGCCCTATTTCGACGAGTACCTGCCGATGATGGAGTCGATCGCGCTGCAGGGCCTCAACTTCGGCGTGCACTTGGTGATCAGCAGCTCGCGCTGGGCCGCCATCCGGCCGGCGATCAAGGATCTGCTCCAGACGCGATTGGAGATGCGCCTGGGCGATCTGACCGATACCGCGTTCCTCAATCACCGCAATGTCGTCGCGATGATCCCGTCCGACCGCCCCGGCCGGTGCATCTCCAACGAGGGTCTGCATATGCTCACCGCACTGCCGCGTATCGACGGCAACAGCGATGCGGAATCGGCGGGCGCAGGCGTTATCGCGGCCATCGAGCATCTGAAACAGCAGTACCAGGGCCGCAGGGCACCCGAGGTCCGGTTGCTGCCGTCGCAGATCGCGCTCTCCGAGATCCGCGCGAACATGCCCGAACCCGCCACCCTCGCACAGCGGTTGATCGTCCCGTTCGGAGTGCGCGAATCCGATCTGAGCGCCGCGGCCGTGGATTTCGGGGTGTCGACGCATTTCATCGTGCTCGGCTCGTCCGGCTCGGGTAAGTCGACTGTGCTGGCGGCACTGCTGGAATCGATTCGCACTCAGTTCACGCCCGACCAGGCCCGGGTGCTGATGATCGACTATCGGCGCAGGCACATGGACGCGATCCCGGAAGAACAGTCCATCGGCTACCTCACCAGCGAGCGGGATGTGCTGGAGAATCTGCCCGCGTTCGTGGCGAAGATGAGCAGCAGGCGCCCGCCTGACAACGTCACCGCGCAGCAGCTCAAGGAGCGTTCCTGGTGGAGCGGACCGGAGATCTTCGTGGTGATCGACGACTACCACATGGTCGCCCAGCGCGGTATCGCCAACCCGCTCGACGCGCTCAAGAGCGTGGTGGTCGACGGTCGTGACACCGGCCTGCACATCATCGCCGCGCGCAATATCGCCCAGGCGGATACCGCCATGTACGACAACGTGATCGGCCAGATGAAGAACCTCAACTCCTCTGGCCTGGTGATGGACGGATCGAAACTCGACGGCATCTTGATCGGTGATGTGAAGGCGGCCAAGCAGCCCGTCGGCCGAGGCATTTTCGTGGAGCCGCTGCACTCGCGTAAGGATCTGGTGCAGGCGGCCTGGGTCCCGGAGAACAGCTGATCACTGGCCTGCGAGCCCGTGGCGATCGCCACAAAATCGGCGATATCTCCAAGGGTGGGAATGGCTTACCGTTCCTCTTGTACCGCTCGATACCACGCGAGCGGCACCGATCCCTTGGAGGTTTCGATGGCATTCTCGTTAGAACCTACACATACCGCAGCGGTCAGCGGCCAGCTGAGCATGCTCGAAGCGCAGTTTGCCGCTGTGATCGGAAGCTCGGCGGCACGAGCCATGCCGGTACCGTGGGCAGGCGATTCGGTGACCGCGGGGTTGGCATCCGCCTTCGGTCCCGGGTATGCGCCGAGATTCTTTCAAACGACTGTCGACGGCTGTTCGAAATTCACCGGTGGCCGACACGAAATCCCCGCGGTAGTGGCCGAGTACACGGCGGGCGACCTTGCCGGGGGTGGGGCGGTCGGCTCGCACACGCTGAGTTTCATGCAGTAGCACTCCGTCTCCGCTGACGAGAGCTGGTGTCACCATGTTCCCTTTCGATTTTCTGGCGTTGCCGCCAGAAGTGAATGCGGCACGGATACTTGGCCCCGGCCCGGGGCCGATGATCGCGACGGCTGAGTCATATGCCGAGCTGGCCCGCGGCCTGGCCGCCACCGCAGCCGGGTCCGAAGGGGCGATGGGTGTGCTGGGCGGTGGTGGGTGGACCGGCCCATCGTCGGATATGGCGCAGGGCGCATTCCACAAACACGCACTGTGGCTGCGCGAACATGCACTGATGGCAGCCGAGGTCGCCACTTTGGCGGCCGAGGCCGTGGGAGCGTACGAACTGGCATTGTTCACCATGCCACCGCTACCGGCGGTGCTGGCGAACCGCGCGCTCAGCACGAGCCTCGCGCTCAGCAACGGGATGGGGCAGAATACCGCCGCGATTCTCGCGCTGGAGGCGCTCTACCTCGGAATGTGGGTCCAGGCCGCGAACGCCATGTCCGCGTATGCCACGACCGCCGCAGCGTTGATTTCGGCGCTGCCGCCACCGATTCCGGCACCGCCGATCTCCTCCAGTACGCCGACAGTGCCGGACGGCGGCGGATTCGACCTGCTGCCGACGAACGGCAATCCGAGGATCGACCAGGGCAGACCGCCGCTCACCCAGGATGTGGTCGGTCCGAGGCCGGGCGATCCGCCCGGAAAGCCTCCGGTCGACAACGGAATCGCAAATCCGGATCAGCCGCCCCCCGATATCGGCCAGCAGGGCGGCCCCGACCCCACCCAAACCACACCCGATCCGACCCAGCCCGGACCCGACCCGACCCAGACGACGACACCGCCCGAAGCTCAACAAGCCATCTCGGATGTGGAGCAGGCGATGTCGGGGATGAACGATTCGCTGGCCGAACCCGGCCAAGACGGCAACGGCGAATCCGACTGGCAGCACGGGTTTCACGGAACCTCGCCTTACTCCACCACCCTTGCCGGGTTGACCGGCGGCGTGGGCAGTCTCGTCGCCATCGGCATGCTCGGCGGCGGGCTCGGCTCCATGTCGGGTGCGGCCTCCGGGTTCCGGATGCCCGCCAACTGGGCGCCGGGATCCGGTACCGCGTTCGGCGCGGGCACGGGGGCGGTCCAGGGCGCTCCCGCGAGCGCACCCCGTCGCGGTGTCACTGCTCCGGTCGCGCGCATGCGCCGCCGGCGCAAGGACGAGGAGAAGGACAAGCCGGCAAAGGTTTTCGTGCCGGGAGAAGAGTTCGAGGTGCCGGTCCTCGAGCGTCCGCCCGCGATCGGCGTCATCGAATACGACGATGACGAGACAGAACTCGACATCGTCGCAGACGCGGTGCTCGTCGGAGTGCTCGAACACTCCGATGACGAGGCGGCGACCACCACAGAACGTCCCCGGTGACCCACACCTGGGCCGAGAGTAATTCAGCACCCGAAAGGAACGGCACATGGCTGGCGAACTTAATGCGGACCCCGAGGTCCTGATCCCCGCGGCCAAGACCGCGATGGGTCTGCAAGGCAATCACGAAGGCTATCTGAAGAGCCTGATGGCCGTGCAGGACGAACTGTCCGCGTACGTCAAGAGTCCCGGCGGCGGGGCCCAGATCCGCACCTCGATGATGGAGGCGCACAGCAAGGGCAGCTCGCTCGCGCAAACACTGCAGGAGATCATCCAGGTGCTGCACGACAGCGGCGTCAAGATCGATGTCAGTGATATGGACGCCGCCGCGCAGGTGCAGCGTGCCACCTCGTTCGGCTCCGACGGCATGAACAGTGTTTCGGGCGATGTCACCGGGGCCGGCGCCAACCAGAAGATCAACGTCAACTGGTGACCCGGGATCCGGCGTCCGACAACACGATTAGAAAGGCAATACGGCGATGGGTATCTCCTACAACTACTCCGGCGTCGAGACGAGCTCGCTGAGCTTCCAGCAGATCGTCAGCGGCATCGAAACCAACAACGGTGCACTGCGCAACCTCGAGGCTCAGCTCAAGGGCGCATTCACCGGTATCGCCGCCGACACCGGTTGGCACCCGCAGATCGACCGTCTGATGGCCAAGGTCGAGGCCTACCAGCAGGCGCTCAACGGGCTCAAGACCACTATTCAGCAGGTCGCGGGCGATGGCGGTTACATGCAGGTCACGGATAAGGATCAGGGTTCGAGGTTCCTGGCCATCAACATCTGAGCGTAACGCTGAACGTCTCCGCATCCATCGTGATCCGGAGACGGCAGCACCTGTCGGATGAAGACCGTGCCTGGGTGGATGTGTGGAAGCTGATCCTGTAGCGATTGATCTGAACGTCGATGCCGCTCTGCTGTTGAAAGACCTGGTCGGCATCGACTCTTATCCACCGGTGTTGGCACTGCTGCCCAACATCTACAACCTCGAAGACCGGGACCGGGTGCGCGCGGTCGTCGCCGAACAACTCGCCGAGGCGGGCATTCTCGTCGACGACCGCGTCCATCCGGCGGTGGCGCAGTGGTTGCGCTGCCTCGACCGGCCGGACGTGGAGTTGGTCGTACGGATAGTGGAAACCGGTGCCGGCGGGGAAACGCCGGGTATGTTGCGAATGTCGCTGGTGCGCACCGGAGAATCGCACGTACTCGCACTCCGCAATGACGACTATGTCGTCATCCAGCCGGTGTTTCATGAAGGAAGACAATTGAATACGGTGGCCGCGGCCCTGGTGGCCGCGGTTGGCCAGTACCCGGTGCTGCGATTCGAGCCGATGTCGGCAACAATGCAGGCATTGACCGAGGTACCCGATGACCCGGACGAACGCAAACTCGCGTTGGTCGAGCTGGGTGCGCAGCCGCATACCGCTGGGCTGCTCAGCCGGGTCATGGGTGAGGTGATGCGCCGCGCCGAGGTGGTCATGATCGAACACCGCGACGGTGGTTCGGGTTCGGTGGATACCGGGGTGTGCGTCAGCATTCTCGACACGGCCTCGGGGCGCTTGGTGGTGACGCCGAGCAAGGCGATGGACGGTGAGATCTGGTCCACCTACGCGCCGGGCGACGACGCCGCGATCAATGCGAGCGTTGCGGCCCTTGTCGATCTGCTGCCCGGCCGCAGCTGGTTCGACACCACCAGGGCCGATTAACGTCCCACAGCTGTAGAGAGGACGACGCAGATGAACCGAGCATCGAGCACGAATGGTCATACGACCGAATCCGTGCTGACCACGGGTGGATACGACGCCTACTTCGCGCAGATCCAGGACCCGCGAGCGAACCAGCCCGGAGCCGGCGCGGGTGCGCCCGGCCAATCGCTGCGATTCCCGCAGGCCGAACCGGCATCCGCGCAGCGCGAACAGCCTACGCCCGCCGCACCGGCAGCCACATCTGCGCAGCCTCCGTCCGCGGCCCAGCCTCCGGCCGCGGCGCCGCAGCCGTCGGCTACCCAGCCGCCCCCGTCCGAAGCGCCGCCGGGACCGGCATCGAATCCGGCTCCGCCCACAGCTGGTGGGCCGCACACGGCGACCACACCACCCACCGGAGCTCGCGAGCAGCCGGACCCCGCCGCATCGCCCGGTACCCAGCCTGATCAGGCCCGATATGCCTCGAGCCCGGCCACACCCATGGCCGGGCCGCCCGCGGTGGCCAACCAGGGCTACACCGAATCGGCCCGGGTCCCGGACCGATTCGACCAATCCCGGTTCGATCACGGCGCGGTGGAGCCGGTGCCCCGGGTGGAAGTACTGCCGCCGGCCCTGTCCTCGCTGGAACTGTTCGCCGACATCTCCGCGGCCAAACGCGCGCAGCTGCGGTCGAACAGTGGCATGCGCGGCGCGTTGAACAAGGTCGGTTTCAAGCTCGGGCTCTCGCCTGCCGAACAACGTGCCGAGGACCGGCGCGCACGCATTCGCCGCCAGCTCAACACCAGCTATCAGATCGCGGTGGTGAGCGTGAAAGGCGGCGTCGGCCGCACCACCATGGTCGCCGCTCTCGGGTCGACCTTCTCCGGCCTGCGGCCGGATCGGGTGGTCGCGGTCGACGCGAACCCCGATTTCGGTGATCTGTCCACCCGCACCGTCCGTCACCCGTACGGACTGACCCTGCGCGATCTCGCGCAGGCACAGAACCTGGATGCGTTCTCGGCGGTGCACGCGTTCACCACCGTCAACTCCTCCGACCTGGCCGTGGTCGCGTCCCCGTGGAACACCGAGGCCACCGAGGCGTTGTCGGGCCCGGAATACATGCGCGGCGTGGAGATCCTGCGCAAGCACTACAACTTGCTGGTGGTCGACTGCGGGACCGGTGTGCTGGATTCGGCGACCGCGAGCGTGCTGCGCAGCAGCGATGCCGTTCTGGTCGTCACCCCGGCGACGGTCGGCGGCGTCACCGGCGCGGTGGCAACTCTGAACTGGCTCAGCTCTCACGGATTGGATCATCTTGTGGCCCAATCGATCGTGGCGATCGTGCATCACGCGCCGCTCAAGCCGACCGTCGAGGTCGATGCGATCGAGAAACTGTTTGCGACGGCCCAGCGGCCGACCCGGGTGATTCCCTTCGATCCGCACCTGGCCGAGGGCGGAGAGATCGATCTGCGGCTGCTCGACAAGGAGACGGTGCTTGCGTTCGAGGATCTCGCCGCAGATCTCGCCGACGGCTTCCCCAGCTTCGCCGCAGGTGCCGTGGGTCCCTATGGTGATCGTGGAGGGTGGCGATGACCGCTGTCGCACCGGCTCCGGCCGCAGCGCAGCAACCGTCGGCCGAGGTGGCGCGGGCGCGCATCGCCGTCATGGTCGGTACCTATCAGGTCGATGTGGTGGTGCCGACGAAGTTCACCATCGAGACGTTCATCGATGATCTGCTCGTCGTGCTGGCGAACTCGATCGATGACGAATCGGTGGATTTCGTGCCGCCGAACGGTCAGTGGAGCCTGGCCCGACCGGGCGAGGCACCGATGCCGCGCTGGCGCACCCTCGCCGACCACGACGTGGTCGACGGCACCGCGCTGATGCTGTCGGTGGTGGAGTCGGCCGAGATATTCACCCCGGTCGTCGAGGACATCACCGATGCGCTCGCGCTGATCAATGAGCGCGAGTTCGCCGAGTTCGACGCCGACACCGCCGCGGTCACCGGCCTGTCCGCGCTCGGTATCGGTGCACTGGCGATCTCGGCGATGCTGTCGTGGTCGTGGACTCAGACCGGATCGATCTGGTGGTGCGGCATACCCGCCCTGCTGCTCGGCCTGATCTGCTGGGGTGCGGCCCTGTCGACGCGCAAACGCGGTGGTGCTGCGCGCATCTGCCTCGGCTTGTCGCTGGCGGCGATTCCGCTGCTGT
Organism: Nocardia cyriacigeorgica NBRC 100375; assembly: GCF_000308555.1. Lineage (GTDB taxonomy): Bacteria > Actinomycetota > Actinomycetes > Mycobacteriales > Mycobacteriaceae > Nocardia > Nocardia cyriacigeorgica. Next base: position 92,042 of record NZ_BAFY01000074.1, read on the forward strand.
TCTGTGGCGGAGCGATGCTCGTGCCACCGCCCTACGGGGATCCCGGCCCATTCGGTGCGGCCAATATCGCGGCCGGTGCGATCGTGTCGGCAGTAGCGGCGATGAGCATGCTGCGGTTGACCAGATCGAGTATCGCCACCCTGATGGCGGTGACGGTGCTTGGCCTGACGATTGCCGTATCGGCCCTGCCGCTGGCCTATCTGGATCTGCACCTGCGCCAGATCGCGGGTGGCGCGGTATTCGCCGGACTGGTCTTGCTGACGATTGCCCCGCGCATCGCGGTGGCGATCGCCCGCATCCAACCGCCCGACCTGCCCGATCCAGGGAACGAGGTCTCGCCGGCGACCCTGACCGACATCTTCGACGCCGAAACCGCCCGCGATACCGAACAGGACGCCCAGGAGACCGCCGACGCCGAGCGTCGCCGGGAACAGGCCGAAGTCGGTATCGAAAGCCGGGCCCGTCTCGCCGTCACCAGCCTGCGCGGCCTGATCGCGGCGATCGTCGTCCTGCTGGCCGGTGCGACGGTCCTCGCCGCTGCGGTGAGCCCGGGCGGAATCCGGGAGATCGTGCTGGCCGCCGCGGTCGCGGGTCTGCTCGCCATGCGGTCGCGCTGGTATCCGGATCGGGTGCAGGCCATCGCGCTCATCGCGGGATCCGCGGTGACCGTTGTCGGCGTCGGCTTCGTGCTGACCGGCGCCTATGAGACTTTGTTCGCACGGCTGGTCGTCGCGCTGATCCTGGTGGCCGTGGCATGCGCGGCCTGTGTGGCCGCGGTGCGGCTGCCGGGCAAGCGGCTCTCGCCGGTGACCCGGCGCGTGATCGACCTGATCGAGTACGCCCTCATTCTGATCGTGCCGATCATTGCGTTCTGGGTGATGGGCGTTTACACCGCTATGCGAGGGATCTGATGAAATTCGGCAGGGCCGCGGTCGCGGCGCTGGCGGGCTTGATCGTGTTCTCCGGTGCGATACCGGCCGGCGCGGTGGAACCACCCGAGGTGGTGGTCGGTGCGCCGCCGCCCGATGATCCGCCTGGACCGGAACAGCCGACCAAGCAGGACAAGGGTTGTGTCGCGGCGGGTGTGCTGCCCGACAGCGATCTGTCGCGTGTCCCGCCGCCCGAACTGGCTCTCGATCTGCGCCGGGCCCGCGCGTTGAGCCGTGGTGCCGGGGTGACGGTTGCGGTGATCGATACCGGCGCGACGCCACATCCGCGGCTGCCCAATCTTGTCGGCGGCGGCGACTATGTCGTCGGCGGCGGTGACGGCCTGTCCGATTGCGACGCGCACGGCACCCTGGTCGCCGGAATCATCGGCGCCGCGGCCGATCCTGCCGATGGGTTCACCGGCGTCGCGCCCGAGGCGAGGATTCTGTCCATTCGGTATCGATCGGGGGCGTTCCGGGTGGAGCGGCCTTCCAATGACCGCAACGAGCAGATCGCGATCGAGATCCGCACCCTCGCCCGGGCGATCACCCATGCGGCGAACCAGGGCGCTGGTGTCATCGCGGTGCCGTTGCCGATCTGTGTGCCCGCGCGTGCCGGGGTGGATCAGGCGATGCTGTCGGCCGCCATCGGTTACGCCGTCCATGTGCGGGGTGCGCTGATCGTGGCGGGAGCGGGCAACACCGGAACCTCGGGCTGTGAACAGAATCCGCCGATCGACCCGGCTCGGCCCGGCGATCGCCGCAATTGGGCCGGGGTGAAGACCATTTCGACGCCGGGCTGGTTCAATTCGGCTGTGCTGACCGTCGGGTTCACCTCCGCCAACGGGGTACCGATGGCGGATTCGCTGTCGGGACCGTGGGTTTCGGTCGCCGCACCGGGGACCGGGATCGAATCGCTCGGCCCAGGTGGTGGCGGGCTGATCAACGGTGTCGGCGCCCCGGGCAGTCTGGTGCCGGTAGGCGGCGCGTCGTTCGCGGCTGCCTACGTCAGTGGCGTTGCGGCCCTGCTGCGGTCGCGATACCCGAACGAGACACCCGCCGAGATCTCGGCGCGATTGCAGGCCAGTGCCCATGCACCGGCGCGCGGTGTCGACAATGCGGTCGGGGCCGGCGTGATCGACCCACTGGCCGCCCTGAGCTATCGGACTCCGCCGGAGCCGCCCGCCGGATTGTTCCGGCCGTCGCCGCTGGATATGCCGCCGCCACCACGGGCCGAGGACATGCGTCCCGCGATCACCGCGACCGTCGTCATCGTCGCAGCGGTGTTGCTCGGTATCGGCGCGAGCCGTGTCG
>NZ_BAFY01000073.1 GCF_000308555.1 Nocardia cyriacigeorgica NBRC 100375
AACGCCCCCGCGACCGGCGCGGTGACCGCGCGCGGCCCGTACTGCCCGGCCACGCTCATCCCCTTCGAGATCAGGCCGGGCACGATGCGCATCTTGTTGCGGGCCAGGGCATCGATGGAGACCCTGGCGGTGTACTCGGAGGAGACCCACATGAAATCGGGGACCATGCGGTCGACGATGGACGCCTCCGACGGATCCGGTGTCTCGGTGCGAACCGGCCCGGGCGCCAGCAGCGTCACGTGCACGCCGGTGCCCTTCAGCTCGCCGCGCAGCGACTCGGAGAAGGTGTTGGCGAAGGCTTTGCTCGCGGCGTAGGTGGCATTGTTCGGGATGGGCATATTGCCCGCCGCCGACCCGCTGATCAGAATCCCGCCGCCACCGCGCTCGATCATGCCCGGCAGCACCGCCAGGCTGAGGTCGTGTACGGCGACGGCGTTGAGTTCGAGCTGGTCCCGCTCGTAGGCGGGGTCGAGTTCGGCGACCGGGCCGAAGGTCGCGATGCCCGCGTTGTTGCACAGGATCGCGATATCGCGAGCCGCGAGCTCGGCCACCAGCGGAGCCCGCTGCTCGCGGTCGGCCAGATCGACCGCACGCACCTCGGCGGTGATGCCGTGCGCGAGGGTCAGCCGCTGCGCCAGCTCCTCGAGGACGTCCCCGCGCCGGGCCACCAGGATCAGCGAGTATCCGCGCATGGCCAGCTCGGCGGCCAGCGCGGTCCCGATTCCGGACGACGCTCCGGTGACGACGGCACGGTTATCGGCAGTGGGGGAAGGCAAGCTCACGCCATGAGCGTAAGCGACTCCGGTCCGTCACGTACCGCTGGCCGGATCGCACCTGTCACCGTTGCGCCCCAGCGGGTGCAGACCCTTTGTTCGCTCACCTCGGAACTCGCCCAATTGTCGCTCAGCGGTGGACGGCAGGTGGTGTTTCGGGATCCGCAGCACGCGGTGTCCGCCGGGTAAGACGAACACTCCCGGACCGTAGCGCCGCTGTGTCAGTGCAGCGCCGGCTTCACAGCCGGGCGGCCAGACGGGTGCCCTGGTCGATCGCGCGCTTGGCGTCGAGTTCGGCCGCGAGTTCTGCACCGCCGATCAGGTGCGGGTGCACGCCCGCGGCCCGCAGCTCGTCTTCCAGATCGCGCACCGATTCCTGACCAGCGCAGATGACGACGTTGTCGACCGGGATCAGCCGGGGACGCTCGCGCTTCTCGCCGAAGCTGATGTGCAGCCCGTTGTCGTCGATGCGCTCGTAGTTGACGCCGCCGATCTGCTCGACGCCCTTGGCCTTCAGCGCCGCCCGGTGCACCCATCCGGAGGTTTTGCCCAGGCTCTTGCCGAACGATCCCGACTTGCGTTGCAGCAGTACCACATCGCGGGCGGCGGGGGCGGGGACGGGCGTGGCGAGCTGGCCGCGCACCTGCTCGTCGACCGAGTCGACGCCCCACTCCTGCTTCCATTCATCGAGTTTCAGCGTGGGGTGGCCGTCGACGGTGAGGAATTCGCTGACGTCGTAGCCGATACCGCCCGCGCCGATCACCGTGACCCGCTTGCCGACCGGCTTCTGCTCCCGCACCAGTTCGGCGTAGGTCAGCACCATCGGGTGGTCGATGCCGGGGATGTTCGGGATGCGCGGGCGCACACCGGTGGCCAGCACCACCTCGTCGTAGCGGCCCTCGATGAGTTCGGCGGCGGTGGCGCGTTTGCCGAGGTGGACGGTGACGCCGGTGAGTTCGAGTTTGCGGGTGAAGTACCGGATGGATTCATCGAACTCTTCCTTGCCGGGAATCCGGCGGGCGATGTCGAATTGGCCGCCGATCTTGTCGTCGGCCTCGAACAACTCCACCCGGTGCCCGCGTTCGGCCAGGTTGACCGCGGCGGAGAGCCCGGCGGGCCCGGCGCCGACCACCGCGATGCGCTTGCTGCGCCGCGTCGGTAGCAGTTTCAGCTCGGTTTCGTGTCCGGCGCGCGGGTTGAGCAGGCAGGACACGGTCTTGTGCTGGAAGGCGTGGTCGAGGCAGGCCTGGTTGCAGGCGATGCAGGTGTTGATCTCGTCGACCCGGTTCTGGGCGGCCTTGTTGACCCACTCCGGGTCCGACAGGAACGGGCGCGCCAGCGATACCAGCTGGGCGTCGCCGCGGGTGAGGATCTCCTCGGCGATCTCGGGCATATTGATCCGGTTCGACGCGCAGACCGGGATGGTGACCTTCGAGGTGATCTTCGCGGTGAATTCGACGAACGCCGCGCGCGGTACCGAGGTGACGATGGTCGGCACCCGGGCCTCGTGCCAGCCGATATCGGTATTGAGGATGCTCACGCCCGCTGCTTCGAGTTCCTGTGCCAGCGCGACGATCTCGTCGAAGGTCTGCCCCTTCTCCACCAGCTCGGCCATCGACAGCCGGAACACGATGATGAAGTCGTCACCCACCGCGGCCCTGGTGCGCCGCACGATCTCGACGGGCAGCCGCCGCCGGTTCTCCGGCGTTCCACCCCATTTGTCGGTGCGTTTGTTGGTGCGCGGGGCGAGGAACTGGTTGATGAAATAGCCTTCACCACCCATGATCTCGACGCCGTCGTAGCCGGCGAATTTCGCCAGCCGGGCGCAGCGCGCGTAATCGTCGATGGTCTGTTCGACGCCCTTGGCCGAGAGCTTGCGCGGCCGGAACGGGTTGATCGGGGCCTTGATCGAGGACGCCGAAACACTGCCCGGCATATAGGAATACCGGCCGGCGTGCAGGATCTGCAGGGCGATCTTGGCACCCTCGGCGTGCACCGCGCGGGTAATGGCGCGATGGCGGTAGGCCTCGGTCTTGTTGGTGAGCTTGGCGCCGAAGGGCAGCAGCCAGCCGGTGCGGTTGGGCGCGTAACCGCCGGTGATGATGAGCCCGACGCCGCCGCGTGCGCGTTCGGCGAAGTAGGCGGCGAGGCGGTTGGTGTCCCAGGCCCGGTCTTCGAGGCCGGTGTGCATCGACCCCATGATCACGCGATTGCGCAACGTGGTGTGGCCGAGATCGAGGGGCTCGAACAGGTGGGGATAGCTGGTCGATCGCACGAGCGGGCTCGCTTTCTTACCTCAGTCCGCGCCCGGGGCTGTCGGGCGCGAGGGTGGAGTGTTCGGTCGCAGGGCTTGCAGGACCTCGTCGCACCATTCGGCGGACCCGAGCTCCTTGCGGATGCCCGCGCGGAGCACCAGGTACTGGTGCAGCCCGGTGCCGGTGAGCTGATCCGGTGCCGGGAAGTCTCGTTTTTCGATGAGCCGGTACAGCTCGAGCCGGCGCAGGTGTTCGTCTCGGCGCCGGGCCACCTCGGTCAGCAGCGCGTCGAGGTCGCCGTAGGCGGCGGCGCGGACCTTGACGAAGAACTCGTTGCGCTCGCGTTCGGGCTCGGTGGGTTCGGCGATCCAGCGCGCCAATTCCGCGCGACCGGCCTCGCTCACCGCGTAGACCTTCTTGTCCGGCCTGCCTTCTTGGGTCACCGATTCGCTGTGCAGCCAGCCGGATTCCTCCATACGGCGCAGTACGCGATAGATCTGCTGATGGGTGGCGCTCCAGAAATAGCCGATCGACTTGTCGAACCGGCGGGCCAGTTCGTAGCCGGACCCGGCGCGTTCGGTCAGCGATACCAGCAGGGCATGCTCGAGTGCCATGCCACACAGAGTATCCGAGACCGCAGGTACTATGCAACTAGGTGCATATTGTGGATTCTTGTGAACCTTGACCTGCCGCCGGCCGGTCGCCGACTGCTCATGACGAGGTGCCTGCCCAGCGCACGCGGGCGTCGGAATCGCGGGGCGCGGCCCGAAGCCGGGCTACAACGGCCCCGCTCGATTAGGGTGCGCGGTATGAGCGAGGTCGACGTGCGCGGTGCGGCTGGGACCGGGCGCGGGCAGGTGGTGGCGTGGGGTCTGTGGGACTGGGGTTCGGCCGCCTTCAACGCCGTCATCTTGACCTTCGTCTTCTCGGTATACCTGACCGACACCGTCGGCGACGATCTGCCGGGCGATATCTCGGCCGGCGCCTGGCTGGGCTGGGCGCTCGGCATCGCCGGACTGGTGGTCGCGCTGACCGCGCCCGTCAGCGGACAGCGCTTCGATGCCACCGCCAACCGCAAACGGTCTCTCGGTGCGCTGACCGCGTTGACCATCGCCGCGATGGCCGCGATGTTCTTCGTGCACGACGACTACCGCGATCTGTGGCTCGGGCTGGTCCTGCTCGGCGTCGGCTCGGCCTGCTTCGAACTGGCCAATGTGCCCTACAACGCCATGCTGCGCCAGGTGTCCACGCCTGCCACCGTGGGCCGGGTCTCCGGATTCGGCTGGGCCATGGGCTATTTCGGTGGCATCTTCCTGCTGCTGATCTGCTATCTCGGCTTCATTGCCGGTGACGGTGACCGCCGCGGGCTGTTCGGCATCCCCACCGACGACGGCCTCAACATCCGATTGGTCGCCGTGCTGGCCGCGGTCTGGTTCGCGGCGTTCGCGTTGCCGGTGCTGTTCGCGGTGCCGGAAGTGGTGCGCACCGGCGCCGATCCCGGTGCGGCGAGCGCCGGGTTCCTCGGCTCCTACCGGGTGCTGTGGCGCGACCTGCGTGAGCTCTGGATCGCCGACCGGCGCACGGTCGGATTCCTGTTGGCCAGCGCCATCTTCCGTGACGGTCTGGCCGGGGTGTTCACCTTCGGTGCGGTGCTGGCCGTCGGTGTGTACGGCTTCGGCGACGCCGATGTGCTGCTGTTCGGCATCGCCGCCAATGTGGTCGCCGCGCTCGGCGCGATCGTCGCCGGCCGTTTCGACGACCGCGTCGGCCCGAAGCTGGTGATCGTGGTGTCGCTGGTGTCGATGATCATCTGCGGCACGGTGTTGCTCATGGTGTCCGGGCCGGCCATGTTCTGGGTGTTCGGGCTGATGCTGACGGTCTTCGTCGGACCTGCCCAGTCCTCGGCGCGCTCGTTCCTGGCCCGGCTCGCGCCCGCGGGCCGGGAGGGGCAGCTGTTCGGCCTCTACACCACTACCGGCCGGGCGGTCTCGTTCCTGGCGCCGATGCTGTTCGGCTTCTTCGCCTGGGCGTTCGCCACCGACCGTGCCGGCATTGTCGGCCTGCTCGTGGTGCTCGGCCTCGGGCTGCTCGCCCTGCTCGCGGTACCGGGACCCGACCCGGTGCGAGACCCCGCGGTGAAGCCGGCGAAGGAGTGAGTCCGGGATCTAGCGCTTCCAGACACCCATGCCGAGGGCGATGAGCCGGACCTGATAGACCGTGCGGTCGATCGTGTGCTGCCGATCGCGCGGCGCGGCGGCGACATAGTCGGCGATGCCGTCGGCGACTGTGGACACGATCAGTTCCGCCGCCAGCTCGAGATCCTCCGATGACCAGGTGTCCAGCGCGCTGATCCGGGAGAAGTCGACCACCAGCTCGCGCACGATGAGCTGCATCTCCATGTCGATGGCCCGACGCAGTGCGGCCGAACCGCCGCGGCGCTCACGGGTGAGGAACCCGAACAGTTCCCTTTTCTCGGCTACCTGATCGAAGACGAAACGCACCGTCTCCGACAGGTGCGCGTCCGGCCTGCGGCGCAATTGCCGCAACGCCAGTCGAAGGGCCTTGACGCCTTCGTCGACGAGGGTGGCGCCCAGATCGTCGAGCGAGGCGAAATGCCGGTAGAAGGCGGTGGGCACGATGCCCGCCGAACGGGCGATCTCGCGCAGGCTGAGCGCGGCGAATCCGCGGTCGGCGGCCAGGGCGAGGGTCCCGTCCAGCAGCGCCTGCCGTGTGCGCTCCTTGCGCACGACCCGGGTTTCCGCCTGCTCACTCATCCCGGTGAGCATACATCCGTTCACCATGTACCCATTCTCCAGATGTAGTTCGCGTCACACCAGATGCTGGTTGACATCCGTCCCCGGTCATCAGTCACACTATTGAGTGTACAGACGTACACCGAAATTTGTCTCGGGCTCGATTGCCGAGTGTGACCAACGACAGCACGGAGAAACCGCATGGTGGATCTCATCAACTTGGTGCAGACCCTGACCACACCGCATCCGCTCGACCGCTACCTGGAGCTGGTGCGCCCGATGCTCACCGCCAGGGAGATGCGGGCGGAAGTCGTGCGCGTAGACCGTTCGGTGCCGGGAACGGTCTCGCTGTCGCTGCGGCCGACGCGCCAGTGGTCCGGCTTCCAGGCCGGCCAATTCGTGCAGATCGGCGTCGTCATCGACGGCGTGCGCCACACCCGCTGCTATTCACCGGTGAACTCGCAGCACCAGCGCGACCGCCGCATCGACCTGACCATCCGAGTGCATCCCGAAGGCCTGGTCTCGCGCTACCTGCACCGGGCCGCCGAGCCGGGCCTGGTGGTCGATCTCGCGCCCGCCTCGGGTGTGTTCCATCTACCGCGGCAGCGTCCGGACCGGGTCCTGTTGATCAGCGGCGGCAGCGGCATCACGCCGGTACTGTCGATGCTGCGCACCCTCACCGACGAGGGGTACACCGGCCCGGTGGTGTTCCTGCACTACGCCCGCTCGCCGGAATACGTGCCGCACCGCGCGGAACTGGCCGCCATCGCCGCCGCCCATCCCAACGTGTCACTGCAGATGCGTTATCCGGAACTGGACGGCAGTGCCTTCGATTACGACGAACTCGAGCGGACCGCACCGTGGTTCGCCGACGCGCACACCTACCTGTGCGGGCCGGGCCCGCTGATGGATTCGGTGCGCCGGGTGTTCGACGCCGAACAGCTCGGCGAGCGGCTGCACACCGAGGAGTTCACGGTGTCGGTGGCGCCGGTCGACGCGGCCGACGCGCACGGCACGGTGACCTTCTCCGCCAGTGGCGTCAGCGCCGACAACACCGGCGAAAGCCTGCTCGAACAGGCCGAAGCCGCCGGGCTGAACCCGGAGTACGGCTGCCGGATGGGTATCTGCTTCTCCTGCACCGCCGTCCGGCGCACCGGCTGCACGCGCAACTTGCGCACCGGTGAGACCGACGCCGATCCCGATCAGCCCATCCAACTCTGTGTCAGCGCCGCCGTCGGCGACGTCGACATCGACATCTGACAACTGAAGGGGAGCAACCGATGACCATTCTGACCGAGACCGAGGACGGCCCTCTGGTGCTCACGCCGGAGCAGGTCGAGGAGATCGGCCGCGCGCTCGACGAGCTGCGCGATCGCATCGTCGCCGACCTCGGTGAACGCGACCGTGAGTACATCTACTCGATCATCAAGGCGCAGCGTGGGTTCGAGGTCGCCGGCCGCGGCCTGATGTACCTGGGTTTCCTGCCGCCGTTCTGGCTGGCCGGTGTCGCCGCGCTAGGTGTGTCCAAGATCCTGGACAACATGGAGATCGGCCACAACGTCATGCACGGCCAGTACGACTGGATGCGTGAACAGGGCCTCAATTCCCGTGTGTTCGAATGGGATACGGTCTGCCCGGCAGATCAGTGGAAGCATTCGCACAACTACATGCACCACACCTACACCAACATCCACGGCCGTGACCGCGACATCGGCTACGGCATCCTGCGCATCGACGAGGACCAGAAGTGGAATCCGTACTACCTGGGCAATCCGCTCTACGCGTTCCTGCTGATGGTCTTCTTCGAGTGGGGCGTGATGCTGCACGACCTGGAGGCCGACAACATCATCCAGGGCAAGCGCAAGTGGTCGGATCTGAAGCCGCTGATCAAGGGTCAGCTGCGCAAGTCCGGGCGTCAGGTGCTCAAGGACTACATCATCTTCCCGGCGCTGACCGGGCCGTTGTTCGTCAGCACACTGGCGGGCAACTTCACCGCGAACCTGGTCCGCAACCTCTGGGCGTACTCGATCATCTTCTGCGGACACTTCCCCTCGGGCGTACAGACGTTCACCGAGGAGGAGACCGAGTTCGAGACCCGCGGTGAGTGGTATGTCCGGCAGATGCTCGGCTCGGCCAACATCACCGGCGGCAAACTGTTCCACATCATGTCGGGCAACCTGTCGCATCAGATCGAGCATCACCTGTTCCCGGACCTGCCTGCCAACCGTTACCCGGAGATGGCGCCGGAGGTGGAAGAGCTGTGCAAGAAATATGGCCTCCCGTACAACACCGGCCCGTTCACCAAGCAGATCGCTTCGGTATGGGTGAAGATTTTCCAGCTGGCGCTGCCGCCGAGTCTGCTCGAATCCCGTTTCGCCGCCCTGCTGCCCGCTGCACTACGGAAACGAAAGGCCCCCGGTGTTATCGTGATGCGACAGCGGAAGGCTACCGAAGTGGGCGTGTAAATGATCGGGAAATTCGAAGCCAACAAAGATCTGATCCAGGAATTGACGTCCTCCGGCGCCCGGCATGTCGGCAATATCGCCACCATCATCACCGGCACCGTCGCGGAGGTCACCCGGGAGATCGGTGAGTGGATCACCGACGCGATCGAAATGAACGAGGCGGCGGCCGCGGCCAAACGCGACGCCGCCGCGGGCCCGGTCGAGGCAGAGGCCGGCGATCCCGGGTTCGACGCCGAACCCCGGCTCGCCGATCCGGCCGACGATCCTCGATTCGCCGCCGACGCGCCACCGGCGAGCTACGTCGAGGCCGAGATCGTCGATCCGGAGCCCGAAAGCCCGCGCTAGGCGCGGGCCTGCCGACCACCATCGCGGCGAACCCCGTGGATGGCAGCGCCGGCGCCGAGGGTCCGACTGGGACGGACAACCCTCGGCGCCGGTGCGATCCGCGCGGTGCCGGATGGCCGCGCCGTCGGCGGGATCGGCCCGGCGCATTCCCGGCAACTGCCCGCGCGTAGTGCCTGCGCACCGAACCGCGATGGACTAGCCTCGGAGTTCGTGCCCGCCTACGTGTCCTCGCCCGAGTTGACATTCGGCTTCATGTTCGCGCTGGAAGACCCCGAGCGAATCGCCGAGGTCATCCGCGATCTCATGCTGCGTCAGACGGTATCGGTGTTCCGGCTGGCCCGGCTCTCCGACGACGCGGGCCCGCCGCAACGCTATGTGGTGAACTGGTCGTCGATTCCGCAGATCACCATCACCACCAGCGCGCCCGAACCCGATGTGCTGCGCGAGGATCGGATCATGCTGGTCAACGCGTTCCTCGGCGAGGACGGCGATATCAGCCTGTACTCCGCGCACGGCGAAGCGCCGCACTGAGGCGAATTCCTTCTCCGGAAAACCCGCGACACCAGCATTGTTCACCCGCCGAACGATTTGTTGGCGTGTCGGTACCGCAACGTTGTCGAAGTCTAAGCTGTTGTGGGACACAATCGCTCCATACGGCCATCGTGCCGCCCTGCTCCCCGAGCATCGGTGAAGGAGTGTCGAAACATGCAACCCGGCAATCCCGAGAATACCGGCGTCCCCGCGACTTCCGGGTATCCCGTCTACGTCCGCGGCGACCTCGACCCCACGCTGTCGCGGTGGATGTGGCTGGTGAAGTGGATTCTCGCCATTCCGCACTACATCGTGTTGTTCTTCTTGCACATCGCCTACGCGATCGTCACGATCATCGCTTTCTTCGCGATTCTGTTCACCGGCCGGTACCCGCGGGCGCTGTTCGAATTCAATGTCGGTGTGATTCGCTGGTCGTGGCGGGTCGGTTTCTATGCGTGGGGCGTGCTCGGCACCGACAAATACCCGCCGTTCTCACTCGATTCGAAGCCGGACTACCCCGCCGACGTCGTCGTCGACTATCCCGAACGTCTGCACCGCGGCCTGGTGCTGGTGAAGTGGTGGTTGCTGGCGATCCCGCACTATCTGCTGGTCGGGGCCATGGTCAGCGGTACCTGGGCGGCGTCGGGCTGGGATGAGGACTGGTCGGGCGCCTACGCGCCGCCGGTGCTCGGTCTGCTGGTGTTGTTCGCGGCGATCGCGTTGCTGTTCACCGCGCGCTACCCCGGCGGTTTGTTCGATTTCGTCGTCGGCATCCAGCGATGGGCGTTGCGTGTACAGGCGTACGCCTCGCTCATGCGCGACGAGTACCCGCCGTTCCGGCTCGACCAGGGGGCCCGCGAGCCCGGTATGCCGGCGGGCCCCAGCGCCATGAAGTAGTGACTTGTCGCGGCCGTGGGTGGTGTGCCCGGAATCCGGTGCACACCACCCACTGGTGTGTCAGCCGACGGGAACGGGCGCATCCAACCGGCCCGCCCGGGCGAGCAGGGCCAGCCCGCCCGCCGAGAGCGCGCCGATCGCGATCAGGCCGGCCCAGGCCAGCGAACTGACCCCCGCCGCGCGCGCCGCGTCCAGGATGG
>NZ_BAFY01000072.1 GCF_000308555.1 Nocardia cyriacigeorgica NBRC 100375
AGCCTGAATCCGGAGATGATGCCGCAGTCGACGAAGGACCTGATGGCGGCCGATGCTCCCCGGTACCAGGCCTGGCTGGGCGGCGTCGACAAGATCGAGGTGCCCACCTTCATGGTCGGCAGCTGGTACGACCTCTTCGCCTACTCGGAGGTCAAGGCGTTCAACAATATTCCGCTGCCGCCCGAGCAGAAGAAGCTCCTGATGGGCGATGGATACCATGGCACGCCGCTCGGCCGAAACGGCGAGCCCGGCACCCCGCCACGATTGGACGTACTGCAGCGGGCGTGGTTCGACAAATGGCTCAAGGGAATCGACAACGGCATCGATGACTACGATCCGTACACCCTGTTCCAGCAGGGCGGTGGCTGGACAAGCACCGACCGGTTCCCGCGTCCGGAAGCGGACTACCGGCGGATGTACCTTTCGCCCGTGTCGAGCGGTGCCACCGTGACCAGCGTGCACGATGGCAGCTTGACCACCGATGTTCCCGACGGCGTTCATCGCCTCACCGTGGCGCCGGGCCTGACGACCATCTGCTCGCGGGACGCCGCGCAGATCACCGCGGGAATCACCTCCGTGCTCGATATCTGCACCCGGGACAGCCGACTCGCCGAAATCAACGCGCTGACCTTCACCAGTGCGCCGGTCGCGGAGCCGACCGTCATTTCGGGTCCGGTCGCAGTGCATCTGAACACCGTGCACGACACGGCCGACGGCTTCTGGACGGTCAGTGTCAACGATGTGGCGCCCGACGGCCGGTCGTATGCGATCAGTTCCGGTCAGCTCGTCTCATCACTGCGCAAGATCGACGACGCACGCTCGACCCGCTCGGCCAACGGCGACTATGTCGACCCGTACCCGACGCTGACCCTGGCGGACCGGCAGCCGACGGTGCCGGGCGAGCCGACCGTCCTCGACATCAGCCTGCGTGCGACCGATGCGGTGCTGCAACCCGGCCATCGGCTGCGCGTGGACATCTTCGCCGGTAATTTCCCGCGCTCGGTGCCGATGGGACCGACCCTGGTCGACAGCCGCCTCGCGCCACAGCACGTGCAGCTGGACCCGAGCGCTCCCAGCTGGGTGAATATTCCGATGAGCCGCACTGCCGGTTGGTGATTCGGTCGTGACCGCAATGTTCCGGCGACCCGCATCGGGTCGCCGGAACATCGCTGTGCCGCCGTCGCGGCCAGGATCGGGTCGTCCCGCGCTCAGTCGATAAATCTGCCCACGATGGTTAATGCTCGGTTATTGGGCGTGACCGGGCGGTAGCGGGAACCGGTGAATTCACGGCCGGCCGGATCGGGTTCGCTCTCCGTGACCCGGGGTTCGGTGTCGAAGTGATCACGGGCGCGTGAACAGCCGCGCTGAACGTATCTTTTCGCCAGCGCTTCGATAACGGCCCGCGATCATTTGGTTGCGGATTTCATCTCACATCTCCGCGTTATTGCCGGAGGCTCGGGCCGGGGCTAGCGTCGCCAATGGATACGTTGATGTATCCGATGTATTTCGGACTGCCTGTCAGATCCGTCCCGTTCCGTGCGGAATGCGGATCCCACCCTGTGAAGGGCTGATCATGAGCCAGATTCCAGCCGCGTATCCACGCTTTCAGCAATCGCCCGGCTACTCTCCGGTGCCGGCCACGGACATCGGTCCCGAACGGCCTCCGACGGTCCTCATCGTCGAGGACGAGCCGGCGATCGCGGAGATGATGACGTTGCTGCTGACCCGTGCGGGCTACCTCGCACATTGGATCGGCGACGGCGCGACGCTGACCGCGGCGACCGCGCGCTGGCGCCCCGACCTGATGATCGTCGATCTGGTCATGCCGGGGCGGAACGGTTTCGTGGTGTGTACCCAGGCGAAGGCCGCAGCGGTAGCGCCCGCTGTCTTGGTGGTGTCGACCCGAGACGATCCGGAGTGGGTCGAGCTCGCCCGCATCTGCGGAGCCGATGACCATCTCGCACAGCCGTTCAAGGCGGCCGCGTTGTTGTCGAGGGTGAGTGCGATGCTGCGGCGAGCTCGCCACCCGGCGCGGGATGCCGAAGGTGCCGCGCAGCCCGCTATTCATCCGCCCTGGGCGGGTTAGGTCTCGAATTGCCTTCGAAACGGCGTCGGCCCGGGAATTCGGCTACTGTTCGGCAACAGCTGCGGTTTAGATTCCCCTTGCCCCGCTGTCGACACGGAACGGAGATTCGTCCATGGCCGGCGATCATATGGCAGTCGACCGCGTCACCGAGCAGAAGTACGAACAGCTGAGCCCCTTCGAACTGAAGAACGAACTCATCGATCTCGCCGATGAGAACATGAAAAAGCACGCGCACGCCATGATCAACGCCGGCCGCGGCAACCCCAACTGGACCTCCATCGTCAGCCGGGAAGCGTTCTATCTGATGGGCCGGTTCGCCTGCGATGAAGCCCGCCGCGACTGGAACGAGTTCGACGAACTGGCCGGAATGCCGCGAGCAGACGGCATCGCCGCGCGCTTCGACCGCTTCCTGACCGGTCAACCCGAGACCGACGCGGTGGCGCTGTTGCGCGGCGCGGTGGGCTATGGCGTGGACGTCCTGGGTTTCGACGCCGACGCCTGGGTGGGCGAGCTCGCCGATGCGATCCACGGCGACCACTACCCGGTGCCCGACCGCATGCTGACCCATATCGAGAAGGTCGTGCACACCTATCTCGATCTGGCGATGGGCGGTGCTCCGGCCGGCGGATGGGATCTGTTCGCCACCGAGGGCGGCACGGCGGCCATGTGTTACGTGTTCGACAGTTGTGTGGTCAACGGCCTGCTGGCTCCCGGCGATCGCATCGCGATCATGACCCCGATCTTCACGCCGTACCTGGAAATCCCTCGCCTGGATCGATTCCATTTCGACGTCGTCGAGTTGTCCGCGAGCACCACATCCGAGACCGGCATGCACACCTGGCAGTTTCCCGCCGAGGAGATCGAGAAGCTCACCGATCCCAGTGTGCAGGCGCTGTTCCTGGTCAATCCGTCCAATCCGCCCTCGGTGATGCTGGACCGCGCGACCCTGGAACGGATCGCGCAGATCGCCGCGAACGAGAATCCGGCACTCACCATCATCACCGATGACGTGTACGGCACCTTCGTCGACGGCTTCCAGTCGTTGATGTCGGTCGCTGCTGCCAACACGATCGGGGTGTATTCGTTCAGCAAGTACTTCGGCTGCACCGGCTGGCGTCTGGGCGTGATCGCGATCGCCAGGAACAACAGCTTCGACCGGCGCATCGCCGAACTACCGGACGCGCGACGTGAGCAGCTCACTCGCCGCTATTCCAGTATTTCCTTGGAGCCGGCGAACCTGAAACTCATCGACCGGATGGTGGCCGATTCGCGCGATGTCGCACTCAACCACACCGCGGGGCTGTCCACACCGCAGCAGGTACAGATGGCGCTGTTCGCGCTCGGCGATTTGCTCGACAACGACCACCGGCACAAGAAGGACTGCCAGGCCGTCATCGCGCGCAGGCTGAAAGCGCTGTGCGACGGACTGGGGGTGCCGGTTCCCCAGGACCCCAACGCCGCCAACTATTACGCCGAGATCGATCTCTTGGTGTGGGTGCGGCAGAAGTACGGCACCGAGTTCGCCGACTGGTTGCAGGACGCCTACGAGCCCGTAGACCCGGTCTTCCGATTGGCCGAGCAGGGCTCGGTCGTGCTGCTCAACGGCGGCGGTTTCGACGGCCCGAAATGGTCGGTGCGGGTATCGCTGGCGAACCTGGCACAGGATGACTACGGCCGGATCGGCCATTGGCTCACCGCCGTGATCGACGAATACCACGAGGAGTTCGGCAAACGCCGGCAACAGTGAGCACACCGGACTCGAGTGAGGACGAATTCTCATGGACGCGGTCAAGGACTTGCTGCAACAAACGCCCGAACTCGCTGTATTCCTCTGTCTGGCACTCGGTTACGCGGTCGGCAAGGTTCGGGTGTGGAAGCTGTCCCTCGGCGGTGTCGCCGGGACGCTGATCGTGGCCATCTTCGTCGGTATGGCGGGTCATATCACCGTCGATGACCAGGTGAAGAACATCGCCTTCGCGATGTTCATCTTCACCCTCGGCTACATCTCCGGTCCGACCTTCTTCGCGAGCCTGAACCGCAAGAGCCTCAAATACGGCGCATTCACGATCATCGAGGTGATCTCGATCCTCGCGGTGACCGCGGGGGCGATTCTGATCATGAACCTCGACGCGGGCACCGCCGCGGGCCTGATGGCCGGCGGCGCGACCGAATCAGCCGCGGTCGGTACGTCCACGGATGCGATCGCACGCCTGGATCTGCCCGATCAGGAGATCACCGCGTTGCAGGCCAATGTCGGGACCGCGTATTCGATCTCCTACATCTGCGGGTTGATCGTGGTCGTATTGCTGTCGAGCCAGGTGTTTCCGCTGGTGATGCGGGTCAACCTGCGCACCGAGGCCGAAAAACTGTGGAAAAAGCTCGGCGGCGACGACCACGACGATATGCACGCCGCAGCGGCGCCCGCGTTGGTCGGCCGTGCCTATCGGGTCGACCGGGTGTCCGGGCGCACCGTCGCGGATGTCAGCGTAGGACTGGGCCGTGACCTCACCATCGAACGAGTCCGCCGACGAGGCAAGATACTTCCCTCCGACCCGGACGTCGTGCTGCGGCACGGCGACGAGATCCTGGTGGTGGGGCAGCGGCACGACATCATGGATCTCGAGACCATCATCGGTCCCGAGATCGTCCCGGCGGCCGACCTCAATATGGAACTCGAGGTCGCTCGCGTCGTTCTCAATCATCGTGACGCCAAGCCGACCACCCTGGGCGAACTCGATCGGCATCTCGGTCAGGGCCTGTACCTCACCGGGTTGATCCGGGAAGACCGCGAGCTGCCGCTGCGCCCCAACACCCCCATCCAGCGAGGGGACACCCTCGTGTTGACCGGCGCCAAAAGCGATCTCGCCAAAGCAATTCCGGCGCTCGGCTACCGACTCGACCCGAGTGTGAAGGCCGATATCGTCTACATCTCGCTGGGTATCGCCCTCGGTTTCCTGGTGGGCAAGATCGTGCTTCAGCTGGGAACGGTCCCACTCACCCTCGGCACCGGCGGCGGGTGTCTGTTGACGGGCCTGCTGTTCGGCTGGTTCCGGTCCAAGAATCCGGTCATCGGGCAGTACGCGCCCGCTGCGGCCGACGTCATCAAAACCTTGGGGCTGTCGATCTTCATCGCCGTGGTCGGCCTGACCTCCGGACCGCAGGCGGTCGAGCTGGTTCGGAAGTTCGGGGTGGGGCTTCCGGTGGCCGGAGTGCTGATGACCGCGATACCGGCAACGATTTCGCTGCTGGTGGCATGGAAGTTGATGAAGTTGCCCGCACCGCTGGCGTTGGGTGCGATCACCGGCCAGCAGTGCTCCACTCCCGGAATCACCGCCGTTCAACAGGTCGCGGGCAACGCCACGCCGCTGATGTCCTACACCATCGTGTATGCCCTGTCCAACGTTGTACTGCCATTGCTCGGACCGATCGTGGTGGCGATGGCCACCGCAATGACCTGACCATCGCCACCTGAATCGGTACCAACCACGGAAGTATGGTCGTTGATTATCTGCCCGCGGTGAGCAAGGCCGTGATCAATGATCCGCGTTGCAGTGCAACGGCGTTGGCGCCGTCAGCCGCGTAGCTTGCCGTCGTGACGGTGAGCGACTCCGGATTCGGCCGGCCCACACAGTGCGGGGCGAGGCGGGTGAAGAATTCGGCGGGGGTGAAGACGGCCTCCGGCGGATGCACACCGGGACGGTGCGGGCGCATCAGAGCGCCTACCGCGAGCGGGATTCCGGTCACCTCGGCCATTGTCAGGCCGGGAACCTGTCCCAGCGCACAGGCCACCGTTGCCGGCTCGCCATCCCTGTCGCCGCGGGCCAGGGCGAACAGGGGCGGCAGCGCGGAATCGGCCAGAGCGCCGACGGATCCCGATGGCATCAGATTCTCGGCGACCGCCGCGATGGAGGCGGCGTGGGAGCGCCGCAGGACACCTCGGATAACCCCCGCTCCGAGCAGATGCAGCACAGCGACCACATGCTGGGGCGCCAACGCGACGTTGACGCTCTCGATCAGGTCCGGATAGGTGCGGGCGAGCGTCACCGGTTCCGGGTGCCCGAAGCTCCACCCCGCTGCCGCCCCGAGACCCGGGTAGTCGATGACCGTCTTGCGCAGCGGCTTCTCCCACACCTGCCGGCCCGCGCGGATCACCGGAATGGTGTTGCTGATCTGTTCGATGCCGTGGGTGATCGCCGCGCTCGGCCGCCAGGACCGGGTCTGTGGCTGCGCCATGGCCAGGTTCCAGCCGGTCACCACCGAGGTCGCCCGATCGAGCTCGCCGATGCTCCGCGCGGCAAGCAGATTCGCCAGACCGGGGCTGGCGCCGACGCCGAGAACCGCCGTGATTCCGGCGGACTCGGCGTCGGCGTTCATCTCGAGCATGGCCATCGTGGGCACCGGGTCGTCGCAGACGTCGACGTAATCGCGCTCCGCCTCGATCGCGGCGCGCAGAACACCGGGACCGAACCGGAAATAGGGCCCGACCGTGTTCACCACGATGTCGCAGTCTCGGATGGCGGCGACCAGATCGGCATGGTCGGTGACGTCGATTGCCCGCGCCACGCAGTGGTCCCCGAGTTCGGCGACCACCTCACGCGCCCGTCCCCCGGACAGATCGGCCACCACCAGCCGCTCGACGTCCGGCGCCCCGGCGAGGAAGTCACAGATAGTGTGGCGGTGTAGCCCAGTCGACGTGAGGGGAGCTTTCGGTGCGGGTCATGGTGACCGCGGCGAGGGGTAGATGGCCCGAATCGACCCAGAGGCGCGCCGCCAGTCCGGCGCCGAGCACAGTGCCGGCGCCGATCATGAGGGTGCGATCCGGCAGCTGGTCATCCACCCGTTCGCCGCGGGACAGCCATGCGCCCACCAGGAGTGCCGAGGCCAGCGCGATGGCGACCAGGGCGTGCCAGGACTCGGTAGGAATCGCCGGAGCGTAGGGAAAATGGCGATAGTGGTTCGTCTCGGCGTCGACGAGGTTGTCGAGTTGATAACCCAGCGCCACGGCGGCGATCAGCCCGCCGAAGAACCACAGCTGCGCCCGTGGCAGCAATACTCCGGGCACGGCGATCAGGCCGAGCGCCACGCCGACCGCCACCGGCAACTGCTCCCACTCGTCCGGCGCGGGCAGGGCGGTGATCGCGGCCAGCACCAGTAGCCCGGCCAGTCCCGCCCCGAACACGAATGACAACCGGGCCCGCCCCCATCCGAGCAATCCCACCGCCCCGACGGCCACCAATCCGGCGATCACGGCCGTCGTCATCGGTGCGGTACCGAAAAGCTGCCCCTGCGAATCGGTTCCGGACGGAGTGCCGACGACTCGGTGCATGGCATATCCCATGGTGAACCCACACAGCACTCCGACGCCCGCGGCCGCCGCCACCCGTTTATCCATCAAGCATCCTCGCGATCCGCACCCGGGGGACTGTTCTGGCCGAAGTAGCCCGAGCCGACGGCCAGGGTTCCCGAGCGGTACTCACCCGACTCGCGGTTGCGTCCGGTCGGTCCAGCGATGTCCGTCGAACCAGCGGACGTGCGTCGGGTCCGAACCATCGGGATACCAACCCGGCGCCATGGCCGCAGGTCGAGACGAATGAGACCTGGAACCGGTCACTTTCACCAGGAAGATCACGAACCCGACGACAACCGCGACCATCACGAGTAGGACGAGCAGGACGAAGACGTGCCAGATGCTGAGCGCTCCCATCCGACCAGTATTGCCCGAACTCCGTTCGGCGGTTCAACCGCTCGGCACCGGGGCAGGTGTCCTTGACCGGTCAGCAGGAGACCCGGGGCCGCCACATCGGCGGCACCCGGCCGGGCATCCCGGTGCCGGCCGGCTCAGGCGCTGAGTTCGAGGGTGATCGCGGTGAAACCGGTGTCCTCCTCGGGATGCCGGCCGATCTCGCGGAAGCCGAGGTGGGCGTAGAAGGCGCGGGCGGAGGCGTTGAGCTCGAAGACGTCGAGGGTGATCTTGCCGTGCAGGCGTAGCGCGTGCTCGACCAGTTGCCGTCCGATGCCCAGTTTCTGGGCGTCGGGATCGACGAAGAGGCCGCCGATCTCGGAGCCGAGCATGCCCAGTAGCCCGACGACACCGCGGGACGGGACTTCGGCGACCCAGTTGTCGGCCTGGACGAGATAGATCTCGCGAAGCTTGCGCTCGCGCTCCCCGGCCCCTTCGCCCTCGATGAACGGATGAGCGATTCGACTGGCTCGGCTCCAGAGGCTCACCACGGTGGCTTCGTCTGCCGGGCGGTAGCGGCGGATGGTCGCCGAGGTCGGTGCTGGGCGAGCTGCGGGATCGGTATCGGGAGTCGTCACGGGTGACAACCGTGCGTCACGGGATCCTGCCTTGGCAATCGATTTTGCCGCGATGAGTAGAGCGGTGACCAGCGATCCCGTAGGCGCGTCGATCCCGGTCGGGCAGTGGCTTCGATGCGGTCGACGCGCTCCGCGAGCCGTGATTCCGATATCTTCCGTGCCTCGTCGGCCCGGCCTGGCGGAGTGGGAAGACGGTAGCCCGTGCCGCGGTGAGTGGCTGCGCTACGCGGCGCAGCAGCAATATTCCCAGGCCTGAGAAGCCCGCGTATGGGTGGTTGAGTAGGGGCTCGCACACGAACCCTGTCGGTGAGCGAACCAGGGCGCGAGCTGCGCCGACCTACGTATCCGTGTCATCGACGACGACGTGTTCCTGTGGTGCGCGAGGGGGGACTTGAACCCCCACGTCCGTGGACACCAGAACCTAAATCTGGCGCGTCTGCCAATTTCGCCACTCGCGCTGATGGTACGACCGTGCAAACTCTACCGGTCCCGGGGCGGATCGCGAAGCGTTGGATGGGTGTGGCGTACTCGTGAGTAACCCGACCAGCGATTATAACGATTAGGTAACGGGCAATATGAGGGGGACTCATGTTTCGTCAAGGCAAACAGCGGAGGGACCTGCGGGTTCAAACATGAGGATGAGTCATGTTTCTGAAAGTTCTGGTACTTCCGTACAGGAATACTGAACGGTAGCCGAGTGGCCGCGGAGCAAACGTGAGGGTTCCCTCATGATTTTGTGCGATCCTCGCCATATCAGGGCCTGTTGGGTGAGGAGTGCGCGCACGAGGACGTGCGGCATCCCCGGACGGCACGTCGCCACGAGAAGGAAGTCGAAGCGTCTTGACGATCAACGAGAGCACCACGGCCGGAACCGGATTTCGCGCACACACGGGTAGGGGCGAAGCCGACGGAACGCGATCGCCCTTGCTGGATCGTCTGCTGAACGGGGCGCCCTACGCGCTGGCGTTCGGCGGTCAGGGGGCCCAGTGGCTGGGCGAGCTCGAGGAGATCGGCCGCGACGCGGCACTGGAGCCGGAGCTCACCGCGCTGGTGAACGAGGCCGCGGCGCTGCTCGAGCCCGTTGCCGCGCAGTTGCTGGTGGTACGGCCGATGGGCTTCGACCCGATCGGCTGGATGCTGGAAGACGAGCTGGTCGACGCCGATCAGGGCGAGACCTCCGCTGCTCCCTCCGAGCGCGTGCTGCGCTCGGCGACGGTGTCGATGCCCGGTGTGATGCTGAGCCAGCTGGCCGCGCTGCGCGCGCTGCGGTTGCAGGGCCTCGACCCGGCCGAGCACGCGCCGGTCGCGATCGTCGGGCATTCGCAGGGCAGGCTGGCGGCCTCGGCGGTGGAAGCCGGCGGCGCCCGTGACGCCGAACTGCTGGCCATCGCCCAATTGATCGGCGCCGCGGCGGGTCTGGTGGCCCGCCGGCGCGGACTGATGCCGGTGGGACAGCGGTCGCCGATGGTCGCGGTATCCAATGTCGATCCCGATGAGCTGCGCGCGGTCGTGGCCGAGGTGTCCGAGGGCGTCGATCCCGCGGCCGCCGCGGTGGTCTCGATCCGCAACGGCCGCAGGCGCGCGGTGCTGTCGGGCACGCCCGCGCAGCTGGAGCGGGTGCGGTTGCGGTGCGAGCAGATCCACGCTGAGCAGACCCGTGAGCGCGAAGCGAAGGTGCGTGGCGGTGCGGTGTTCGCGCCGGTCTTCGAGGACGTCGACGTCGACGTCGCGTTCCACCACCCGGCGCTGGCCGACACCGTCGACCTGGTCGCCGGCTGGGCGGGTCAGTGCGGCCTCGACACCGAGCTGGCGGGCTCGCTGGCCAAGGAGATCCTGGTCGACCCGATCGACTGGGTGGCGACGGTGGACTCCGTGGTGGCCGGTGGCGCGGAATGGATTCTGGATCTCGGCCCCGGCGATCTGCTGTCCCGGGTGACCGGTGGTTCGTTGAAGGGCACCGGCGTCGGCATCGTCGCGGTCGCGACCCGCGCCGGGCAGCGCAGCCTGCTGACTCCGGGTGCGGCGCCCGAGGTGGCCCAGCCGTGGTCGGCATACGCGCCGAAGCCGGTGCGGCTGCCCAACGGCCGGATCGTGGTCGAGACCGCGTTCACCCGGCTGACCGGCCGTTCGCCGATCCTGCTCGCGGGCATGACCCCGACCACGGTGGACGCCAAGATCGTCGCCGCCGCGGCCAATGCCGGTCACTGGGCCGAGCTGGCCGGTGGTGGTCAGGTCACCGAGCAGATCTTCACCGATCGCGTCGCGGAACTGAAGACGCTGCTGCATCCGGGCCGCTCGGTGCAGTTCAACTCGCTGTTCCTGGATCCGTACCTGTGGAAGTTGCAGCTGGGCGGAAAGCGGTTGGTGCAGAAGGCTCGCGCGGCGGGCGCTCCGTTCGACGGTGTCGTCGTCACCGCCGGTATTCCGGAGCTCGGGGAAGCCGTCGCGCTGGTCGAGGAACTGACCGAGGCCGGGATCACCCATGTGGCGTTCAAGCCGGGCACCGTCGCGCAGATCCGCGCGGTGCTGCGGATCGCCGACGAGATCCCCGGCTACCCGGTGATCATGCACATCGAGGGCGGCCGCGCCGGCGGGCACCACTCCTGGGAAGACCTGGACGATCTGCTGCTCGAGACCTACGCCGAGTTGCGCGCCCGGGACAACGTGGTGGTCTGCGTCGGCGGTGGTATCGGCACCCCGGAGCGGGCCACCGAATACCTCACCGGCGCCTGGTCGCAGCCGCACGGCTACCCGGTGATGCCGCTGGACGGCGTGCTCGTCGGCACCGCTGCCATGGCGACCCTGGAGGCCACCACGGCTCCCGAGGTCAAGCAGATGCTCGTCGACACTCCCGGAACCCCGGACTGGGTGGGTGCGGGCACCGCCAGCGGTGGCATGGCCTCGGGCCGCAGCCAGCTCGGCGCCGACATCCACGAGATCGACAACGCCGCCTCGCGCACCGGCCGCCTGCTCGACGAGGTCGCCGGTGACGCCGACGCCGTGGCGGAGCGCCGCGCGGAGATCATCGCCGCGCTCGACGCCACCGCCAAGCCGTACTTCGGCGACCTGGCCACCATGACCTACATCGAATGGCTGGAGCGCTACGTCGAACTCGCCGTCGGCCTGGACCGGCGCAAGGACTTCGACTGCGGCAGCGACCTCGGCGACGCGATCCTGGAGGCCACCCGTTCGGTGTGGCTGGACATCACCTGGCGCGACCGGTTCGCGGAGATGGTGCGCCGCACCGAATCCCGGCTCAACCCCGCCGACCGCGGCGAGATCCCGACGCTGTTCACCGACGAGGATCTCGAGCGTCCGGTCGCGGCGCTGTGCGAGCTGCGCAAGCAGTACCCGGCCGTCGCCGAGACCCTGCTGCACCCGGCCGACCTGCCGTTCTTCATCTCGCTGTGCAAGACCCCCGGCAAGCCGGTGAACTTCGTGCCCGTCGTCGACGCCGATGTGCGGCGCTGGTGGCGGTCGGACTCGCTGTGGCAGGCCCACGATCCGCGGTACTCGGCCGATCAGGTGTGCATCATTCCCGGCACGGTGGCCGTCGCGGGTATCACCCGGGTCGACGAGCCGGTGGGCGAGCTGCTCGACCGCTTCGAACAGGACACCGCGTACTCGCTGGTGCGGGCCGGTGTCGTCCCGGCCCCGGTGGACGCGCGCCGCACGGCCTCGGTGACCTCGGGTCCGATCGATGTGGTGCTGGCCGCCCCCGACGTCGAGTGGTCCGGGCGCACGACCGTGAACCCGGTGCACCGGCTCGGCGATCTGGCCGCGTGGACCGTCGACGGTCAAGGCGCTGTGCACCCGCCGACCGGCGCGACGCTGGTCGAAACCACCGGTCCGGTGGCCGAGAACAGCTATGTCGAGCTCACCGTCCCGCTCTACGCGGGCAATGTGGTGCGCATCCGGATCACCGTGCCGGTCTCGGTGTACAACGGCGGCGCGCCGGTCGTCACCGCCGACGACGCCGACGCCGCCATGTCCGCGCTGCTCGCGGTCGCTGCGGGCCAGGCGCTGCCCGAGGTGAAGGGCCGCGTCGCGCACGTCAACTTGGCCTGGACCCCCGATCTCATCGCCGATCACGCCGGCGTCACCGGCTCCGGTCTGCCTGCCGACCTCAGCACGCTCGGCCGCACCGTGCCCGACGTCCTGGTCGGCGCCTGCTGGCCCGCGGTCTTCGCGGTGCTCGGCGCCACCCGCACCGACGCCGCCGAATCGGTGATCGAGGGCATGCTCGACCTGGTGCACCTCGATCACCGGATCGAGCTGCTGCGCGAACTGCCCGGTGACACCAGCATTCTGGTGGTGCGCGCGGAATCGACCTCGGTGCTCGACACCGATATGGGCCGTGTCGTCGAGGTGCGGGTCACCGTCGGCGAGATGCGCGATCAGGGCTTGGACGTGGTTCCGCTGGCCGAGCTCACCGAGCGGTTCGCCATCCGCGGCCGCAACGGCTCCGGCGAGCTGTCGGATCCGCCGCGCGCGGCGGGCACGCTGTCCGAGCAGGCCACCGACACCCCGCGGCGTCGCCGCCGTGACGTCACCATTGTCGCGCCGCGCACCATGGCCGCGTTCGCCGCCGTCTCCGGTGATCACAACCCCATCCACACCAGCGAGGCCGCCGCCAAGCTGGCCGGACTCGGTAGCCCGATCGTGCACGGCATGTGGCTGTCGGCCGCGGCCCAGCACGCGGTGTCGGCGGTCGATCCGCAGAGTTCGGTCCCTGCCCGCACGCTGACCGCCTGGACCACCCGGTTCCTCGGCATGGTTCGCCCCGGCGCCGAGATCGACGTGCGCGTCGAGCGGGTCGCGGTGGACCAGGGCAGCGAGATCGTCGAGGTGTCCTGCCGCACCGGCGGCGACCTGGTGATGACGGCGACCGGCCGCACCGCCGCCCCCAAGACCGTCTACGCCTTCCCCGGCCAGGGCATCCAGCGCAAGGGCATGGGCCTGGACGCGCGCTCGCGGTCCAAGGCCGCCAAGGAGATCTGGGATCGCGCCGACAAGCACACCCGGGCGGCACTGGGCTTCTCCATCCTCGCCGTGGTCCGGGACAACCCGACCTACCTGAAGGCGCGCGGCGTCGAGCACCGGCACCCGGACGGCGTGCTGCACCTGACCCAGTTCACCCAGGTCGCGATGGCCACCCTCGGTGTGGCGCAGGTGGCCGAGCTGCGCGAGGCCGGCGCGTTCGTGGAAGGCGCCTACCTGGCCGGGCATTCGGTCGGTGAGTACAACGCGCTCGCCGCGGTGGCCGGAGTGCTGCCGCTGGAGGCGGTTCTCGAGGTGGTGTTCCAGCGCGGATCGGCCATGCACGAGCTGGTGCCGCGGGATGCCAAGGGCCGCAGTAACTACCGGATGGCCGCGATCCGGCCCTCGCAGTTCGGGCTGCCGGACGACGAGGTCATCGGATTCGTCTCGGGCCTGTCCGAGCAGACCGGTGAGTTCCTCGAGGTCGTCAACCTGAACCTGCGTGGCTCGCAGTACGCGATCGCGGGCACGGTGGCAGGCCTGGAACACCTGGAAGCCGAGATCGACCGTCGCCGCGCCGAATTCGGCGGCAAGCGCGCGTTCATCCTGGTGCCGGGCATCGATGTGCCGTTCCACTCCACGGTGCTGCGCGAGGGCGTGCCCGAGTTCCGGCACAAGCTCGAACAGCTGCTGCCGGCGAACCTGCATCCGGAGGTGCTGGTCGGGCGCTACATCCCGAACCTGGTGCCCAAGCCGTTCTCGCTGGAGCGTGAATTCATCGCCGAGATCGCCGATCTGGTGCCCTCGGAGCCGCTGGCCGCGGTGCTGGCCGACTTCGACTCCTGGTCGCAGCGGCCCACCGAACTGTGCCGCGTGGTGTTGATCGAGCTGCTGGCCTGGCAGTTCGCCAGCCCGGTGCGCTGGATCGAGACCCAGGACCTGCTGTTCACCGATACCGCGCACGGCGGGCTCGGGGTGGAGCGGTTCGTCGAGATCGGTCTCGGCGCGACGCCGACGGTGGCGAACCTGGCGAGCCAGACCCTGAAGCTGCCCGCCTTCGGCACCACCACCGTCGAGGTGCTCAATATCGAGCGCGAGGCCGGCATCGTCTACGCCACCGACACCGACCCGGCGCCGGTCGACGAGCCGGAAGAAGCTCCGGCCGAAACCGCTGCCGCCGCACCGGCTCCCGCCGCTGCGCCCGCCCCGGCTGCCGCACCGGCCGCCTCGGGCGGACCACGCCCGGACGACATCGCCTTCACCGCCGCCGACGCCACCCGCGTGCTCATCGCGCTGTGGACCAAGCTGCGCATCGACCAGATCGGCCCGGTCGACACCATCGAAGGACTGTGCGACGGCGTCTCCTCGCGCCGTAACCAGCTGCTGGTCGACCTCGGCGCGGAACTGTCGCTCGGCGCCATCGACGGTGCCGCCGACGCCGATATGGGCGCGCTGTCGGCCACCGTCGACCGGCTCGCCCGCACCTACAAGCCGTTCGGCTCGGTGCTCTCGGACGCCATCGGCGATCACCTGCGCAAGGTGTTCGGTCCGTCCGGCAAGCGGCCCGCGGCGATCGCCGAGCGGGTCAAGAAGGTGTGGGAACTCGGTGACGGCTGGGCCAGCCACGTCACCGCCGAGGTCTCGCTGGGCACCCGCGAGGGCACCAGCGTGCGCGGCGGTGATCTGGGCGGGCTCGTCTCCGGCGCCCTGTCGGACGCCGCCTCGGTCGATGCCGCCATCGACGCCGCCGTGCAGGCCGTGGCCGCGCGCCGCGGCATCTCGGTAGCGCTGCCCGCTACCGGCGGTGGCGGCGGCGCGACGGTGGATGCCGCCGCGCTCGGCGAGTTCACCGAGCAGATCACCGGCCGCGACGGTGTGCTGGCCTCGGCCGCGCGCCTGGTGCTCGAGCAGCTCGGCCTCAGCGAGGAGGTCTCAGCGCCGGAGGCCACCGAAGACGGACTGGTCGACCTGGTCTCGGCCGAACTGGGTTCGGATTGGCCGCGTCTGGTGGCCCCCGCCTTCGATGCCCGCAAGGCGGTGCTGATCGACGACCGCTGGGCCACCGCGCGCGAGGATCTGGCCCGGCTGTGGCTGGCCGACGACTCCGAGACCGCCGAGCAGCCGGTGGACGGTTTCACCGGTGCCGGTGAAGCCGTTGCCGCCCAGGCGAAGTGGTGGCGCCAGCGCGCCATGCACGAGGCGCGGTCGGTGCTGGCCGGCCACTACGAGCGCATCGCCACGGCCGCGCTGAGCACCGAGGAACCGGGCCTGTGGTCGGCCGACGTCGCTGTGGTCACCGGAGCGAGCAAGGGCTCCATCGCGGCGGCGGTCACCGGGCGCCTGCTCGGCGGCGGTGCGACGGTCGTGGTCACCACGTCCGGCCTGGACGACAACCGGCTCGGCTTCTACCGCGAGCTCTACCGTGCCAACGCCCGCAACGGTGCCGCCCTGTGGGTGGTGCCCGCGAATATGGCCTCCTACACCGATATCGACGCGCTGATCGAGTGGGTCGGCACCGAACAGGTGCAGACCGCGGGTGGCGCCAAGATCAAGGTGAAGGACGCGCTGACTCCGACGCTGCTGTTCCCGTTCGCCGCACCGCGCGTCGCGGGCGACCTCTCCGACGCCGGCGCCCGCGCCGAAATGGAGATGCGGGTGCTGCTGTGGTCGGTGGAGCGGCTGATCGGCGGGCTGTCCAAGCTGGGCGCCGACCACGATGTGGACGCGAAACTGCATGTGGTGCTTCCGGGTTCGCCCAACCGCGGCCTGTTCGGCGGCGACGGCGCCTACGGCGAGGCCAAGGCCGCGCTGGACGCCGTGGTCGCCAAGTGGCGGGCGGAGAAGTCGTGGTCGAGCCGGGTCACCCTGGTGCACGCGCTGATCGGCTGGGTCCGCGGTACCGGCCTGATGGGCCACAACGACCCGATGGTCGAAGCGGTCGAGAAGGCCGGCGTGCAGACCTGGTCCACCGCTGAGATGGCCGATGAGCTGCTCAAATGGGCCACCGCACGGGCCCGCGCGGTGACCCTGACCGGGCCACAGCAGATCGACCTGACCGGTGGTCTCGCCGGTGCCAAGCTCGATCTGCCCGCGCTGGCCAAGCAGGCCATGGAAGCCGAGCAGGCCGTCGCGGGCGACGCCGAAGCCGAACAGGCGCAGCTGATCCCCGCGCTGCCGGCTCCGCCGACGCTGACCTCCGCGCTTCCGGTGCCCGAATGGGGCCAGGTGAGCGCCGATCTCACCGATATGGTCGTGATCGTCGGCGCCGGTGAGCTCGGACCCTACGGTTCCGCGCGCACCCGCTTCGAGATGGAGGTCTCCGACGAACTGTCGGCGGCGGGCGTGCTCGAGCTTGCCTGGACCACCGGCATGGTGACCTGGGAGAACGAGCCCAAGCCCGGCTGGTACGACACCGAAACCGGTGACTACGTGCCCGAATCCGAGCTGGCCGAGAAGTACCACGACGCCGTGGTCGAGCGTTGCGGCATCCGCCGCTACGAAGACGACGGCGCCATGATCGACAACACCAGCCCGCTGATGACCTCGGTGTTCCTCGATCAGGACCTGTCGTTCACCGTCGGCAGCGAGGCCGAGGCCCGCGCCTTCCACGCCGCCGACCCCGAGCACACGGTGATCACTCCGGTCGCCGAGTCCGGGGACTGGACCGTGACCCGTAAGGCGGGCACCGAGATCCGGGTGCCGCGCAAGGCGAAGCTCTCGCGCACCGTCGGCGGCCAGATCCCCACCGGCTGGGATCCGACCGTGTGGGGCATCTCCGCCGATATGGCGGCGTCGGTGGACCGGGTGGCGCTGTGGAACATCGCCTGCACCGTCGATGCGTTCGTCGGCTCCGGGTTCAGTCCGGCCGAGCTGATGAGCTGGGTGCACCCGAGCCTGGTGGCCAACACCCAGGGCACCGGCATGGGCGGTATGTCCTCGATGCGCTCGCTCTACGTCGACAACCTGCTCGGCGAGCCGCGCCCGAACGACATCCTGCAGGAAGCGCTGCCGAATGTGGCGCTGGCGCATGTGGTGCAGTCCTACGTCGGCAGCTACGGCGCGATGGTGCACCCGGTGGCGGCATGCGCGACCGCGGCGGTGTCGGTGGAGGAAGGCGTCGACAAGATCAAGCTCGGCAAGGCCGAGGTGGTCGTGGCCGGCGGCTTCGACGATCTGGGCATCGAGGGCATCGTCGGCTTCGGTGACATGTCGGCCACCGCGGATTCGGCGGCCATGAGCGCCAAGGGCATCAGCGACCGCTACTTCTCCCGCGCCAACGACCGCCGTCGCGGCGGATTCGTCGAATCGCAGGGTGGTGGCACGGTGCTGCTGGCCCGCGGCGATATCGCGGTCGAGCTCGGCCTGCCGGTGCTCGGCGTGGTG
Source organism: Nocardia cyriacigeorgica NBRC 100375 (assembly GCF_000308555.1). Lineage (GTDB taxonomy): Bacteria > Actinomycetota > Actinomycetes > Mycobacteriales > Mycobacteriaceae > Nocardia > Nocardia cyriacigeorgica. The sequence continues at coordinate 17,768 of NZ_BAFY01000072.1, forward strand.
GCCTACGCGCAGTCCTTCGCCGACGGCGTGCACACCTCCATCCCGGCGCCGGGACTCGGTGCGCTGGGTGCGGGCCGAGGCGGACGGGAATCCCGGTTCGCCGCCGAACTGCGCAAGCTCGGCGTCGGCGCGGACGACATCGCGGTGATCTCCAAGCACGACACCTCCACCGCGGCCAACGACCCGAACGAATCGGAACTGCACGAACGCCTCGCCGAGGCGATCGGCCGCTCCGACGGCGCGCCGCTGTTCGTCATCTCGCAGAAGAGCCTGACCGGGCACGCCAAGGGCGGTGCGGCCGCGTTCCAGCTGATCGGCCTGTGCCAGGTGCTCGAACACGGTGTGGTGCCGCCGAACCGGAGCCTGGACTGCGTCGACGAGAAGATGCGCGAATACCCACACCTGGTGTGGGTGCGTGAGGCGCTGCGCTTCGGCGATCGGTTCCCGCTCAAGGCGGGTCTGGTGACCTCGCTCGGGTTCGGGCATGTGTCCGGCCTGCTCGCGGTGGTGCATCCGCAGGCGTTCATCCAGGCGATCGACCCCGACAAGCGCGAGGACTACCAGCGCCGGGCGCAGCAGCGTCAGCTCGCCGGACGTCAGCGTTTCGTGGAGGCGATGTGCGGCGGCGCCCCGCTCTACGAGCGGCCGGCCGACCGTCGGCTCGGCGGCGACGGCACGCCTGCGGCGCAGGTGCGCGGGCTCGAGGCGGGCGTGCTGCTCTCGGGTGCGGCCAGGCTCGGCGCGGACGGTGTGTACCGGATCGGTGGACGTGGTTGTGAGACCGGGCAACTCGTCGACGGTTCCGGCACCGCAGAGCGCACCACACCGTAGGCTGCGCCACTGTGACCATCCTCGGAATCGGCTTGGACCTGGTAACCATCTCCGAGTTCGCCGAACAGCTGCAACGGTCCGGGACGACCATGCTCAGGGAGAGCTTCACCGCCGGTGAGCGGCGCTACTGCCAGAGCAAAGGCACCGACCCGGCTCGCAGCTACGCGGCGCGATGGGCGGCGAAGGAGGCGGTGCTCAAAGCCTGGGCATCGTCTCGCTTCGCGCGCCGCCCGCAGATCGGGGACAACCCATATCCGCTGATCGAGGTGGTCAACGACGCCTGGGGCAGGCCGAGCATCAAGCTGCACGGCCTGGCCGCGGAATTCCTGCCCCGGGCGCGGGTGCACCTATCGCTGACCCACGACGGTGATACCGCCGCGGCGATGGTGGTGCTGGAAGATCCGGGCGAGCTGGCCGATCTCATCGAAGGCCGGGTGCCGGAGAGCTGATCAGCTCTCGTTCGCGGTGCGCGATTCCTTTTCGGCCACCAGCAGATAGGCCACCATCAGCCGTTTGAGTTCGGCGACGGCGTCGGCGTGGCTCTGCTCGTCCTGCACCGAGAAATTGAGCATCGAATAGACCACGTGCACCAGCACCTCGGCCATCATGGTGCGCCGGGCGCGGGGTGTGCGCGGGGTCAGCGGTCGCAGCATCTGCGAGACGACCTCGGCGAACTCCTTTTCGTGGATGGCGCCGGTGGCCCTGGTGGACGGCGTGGACTGCATCGCAAGCCAGACCTCGCGCCGCGACGGGTCGGTCATCCACAGGCTGGCCAGGTGATCGACGAACTGGTTCATATGGCGCAGCCAGTCCAGCGACGGGACCTCGCCGTGGAAGTCGGCCAGCTCCTGGGAAACCGCGACCAGGTCTTGCCGATTCAGCTCGCACACGATGACGTACTTGTTGGCGAAGAACTGATACAGCGTGCCGATCGGCACCTCGGCGCGGGCCGCCACCTCTTCACAGGTGAACGATTCGAACCCCACCTCGACCAGCAGTTCGCGGGAGGCCTGCAACAGCGCGTCGAACTTGCGTTTGCTGCGCTCCTGCGTCGGCCGCTTACGCGGCATCAGCTCCTGCGGATCGTCCTGCATATCCAACGCAGGGTCCAGGCGTCGTCTCGACCTGGTCTCCGTGCGCGTTTCCACACGTCCAGGCTAGCGGTAGCCGCCGGTCCGTGGCACACGACCGCTACTCCCGGTACCTGAAACTGTCATTTGTCACCACCCATCCGCATCGGCCGTGGTATCGAACACATACCAAGGGCACGTGCCTGCGGCGGGTGTTCAGGGCAGGGATCCAGGGGAAATGCAGGGAAATCTCTCCAGGCTCATGGGTTTCGATGCGTCCGTGAGCCGGTAGCGGCACAGGGAAGGCGTGAACTGTGGTAGCTCGGTCCGAACAGGCTCGATCCGTGATAACTCTCGGCGTGTCCACCGAACGCGGTGCGGTACACGCGGTGGCCCTCGGTGCCGAGGGCGCGAAATTGTCCGAACGGGTGCTGCTGCACCGCGTGGCCACCACCGAGGGTGACGGGAAGGCCGAGCTGGCCGAGACCGTGGCACGGGCGCTGGACCGGATCGCGGCCGAGATCGGCACGGGCGGTGAGATCGACGGGGTCGCGGTGGCCTACCGGGACTCCGCCGAGCGTCGCGCGATCGTCACCCGGCTGGCGTCGGGGCCGTGGCGCAGCGCCTCGCTGGTATCGACCAAGTCTGCGCATCTGAGCGTTGCCGGTGCGATGACCTGGCTCAACGAATTCGACAATCTGCTGATCTGCGAGGTGGTGCCGGGCTATCAGGCCTTCACCCTGGTCGATCCCGGCCGCAGCCGGGTGCTGGCGGCCACCGGCCATTCGGGTGCCGCCGTCACCATGGAGACCATGCGGGCGGCGGTCACGGTGGCCCGCGATCAACTCGACGCCGCCGAGGTCCGCCCCGACGCGGTGGTGTTGATCGGTTCGAGCGCCGACCAGCCTGCCGTCACCGGTGCCGTCGCCGGATTCGGTGCGCCCGTGATCCCGTGCATGATCGCCGCTCCCGCGCCCGCCATCGGGGCCGCGCTGTTCGCCATGGACGATCTGATCGACACGGTTGTGCCGATCGAACAGGCCCGCCGCCAGCGCGGTGGCGGGGTCGCGCTGGTCGCCGCCGCCGGTGTGCTGGCCAGCGGCCTGGCCGGTGGCGGGATGTATCTGCTGGCCCAGAACCGGCACTCCGGGCCCGCCGCCACCGACGCGATGTCGGCGGCGAACTCGCACACCGTCGACGCCGACAGCGGCGATCCCGCCCGCCCGGGTGCCGCGCCGCACCCGCCGCACGCACCGGCCCGGGCGCCGGAACCCATGGGATTCCAGCCGGGTTCGGCGACAGCGGTCCCGGAAACCGAGAGCCTGCACACCACCCCACGCCCGCAGTACGCCGCGGGTCACCGGAATTCGTGGCCCGGCCACGATCGGGGCATCCCGTTGGTCGACGCGGAGCCGGAAACCGGGCCCGCGGCGTGGGTTCCGAGCCGCAACTCGGTGGTGCCGGAGCCGCAGGTGAAGGTCGGTGAGCCACACGGTTTCCTGTTCCCCGGGGAATCACCGCCTCCGCCGGCCTTCAGCGCCGAGTCCTACGCCTGGTGGACCGAGCATGTGCGGATGCTCGCCCAGTGGGCCGCCGAACAGGTCCTGCCCAGCTGATCGGCGGCCGTCGAGCGGATCAGTTCATGGTGCGGCGGCGCAGCAGCACACGGGCCGCGAGATAGCCGGCCAGCGCGATCACCGAGCACCAGCCGATCGCCAGCGCTGCGCTGTTGCCGATCGGCGTGCCCATGAGCAGTCCGCGCATCGTCTCGATCACCGGCGTCACGGGCTGGTGTTCGGCGAACGGATGCAGCCAGGTCGGCATCGATTCGGTCGGCACGAAGGCGCTGCTCACATACGGCAGGAACATGAACACGAAGGTGAAGCCGTTGGCGGCCTCCGGATTGCGGGCCAGCAGGCCCAGTGCCGCCGCGACCCAGGACAGAGCCAGCACGAACATCGCGATCACCGCGATGGCCGCCAGCCAGCGCAGCGGGTCGGCGGTGGGCCGGAAACCCAGCGCCACCGCGACCCCGATGACGATGCCGGTGGTCACCAGATTGCGCAGCACGCTCTCGGCGACATGCCCGGTAAGCACCGCCGATCGGGCGATGTCCATGGTGCGGAATCGGTCGATGATGCCGTTGTGCATATCGGTGGCCAGGGCAGGCGCCGTCATCGCCGCACCGAAACCGGCGCACAGCAGGATGATTCCGGGCACCACGTAATCGATGTAGGCGCCCGGGCCCACATCCATCGCGCCGCCGAAGACGTAGACGAACATCAGCAGGATCATCACCGGCAGCGCGATCGTCATGATCATGGTGTCGGGACTGCGCAGGGTATGGCGCAGATTGCGGTCCAGCATGGTGCCGGAGTCGACGGCGGCGCGCACGCTGCGTGCGGCGGGGGACAGGGTGGTCATCGTCATCTCGTTTCGGGGTGGGGGTGTCAGGCGGCGGTGTCGGCGGAGGTGGGGTGGCCGGTCAGGGCGAAGAACACGTCGTCGAGATCCGGCAGGTGCACGGTCAGCTGGTCGACGGCGATATCGAGCTCGTCGAAGCGGTTCAACAGCCGCTTCACATCGCCGGCATTGCCGTCGGAGGGCACCTGCAAGGTGAGTTGCTCGGTATCGGCGAGGACGCGATCGCCCGCGGGCACCACTCGCGCATCGATCGCCCGGGCGGCGGCCGACAGCAGAGCACTGTCGGCGAAGCGCAGCCTGATGTGGCCGCCGGGGGCCAGCTGCTTGAGCTCCTCGGGCGTCCCGTCGGCGACCAGCTTGCCGCAGTCGAGCACGGCCACCCGGTCGGCGAGCTGGTTGGCTTCCTCCAGGTATTGCGTGGTCAGGAAGACCGTGGTGCCGTCGGCGGCCAGCTCCTGGATCACCTGCCACAGATCGCGCCGGCTGCGCGGGTCCAGACCGGTGGTGGGTTCATCGAGGAACAGGATGCGTGGTCTGCTCATCAGGCTCATGGCCAGATCGAGGCGGCGGCGCATACCGCCGGAGTAGGTGCCCGCCCGACGGCTCGCGGCCTCGGTCAGATCGAACCGCTCGAGCAATTCGGCGGTGCGGCGGCGTGTTTCGGCACGGCCCAGGTGCAGCAGCTTGCCGGTGAGGTGCAGGTTCTCCACCCCGGTCAGCACCTCGTCCACGGCCGAGTACTGGCCGGTGACGCCGATCAGCCTGCGCACGATCGCGGGCTCGTCGACGACGTCGTGGCCGAACACCAGGGCCCGGCCCTGGTCCGGCGTGCTCAGCGTGGCGAGGATGCGCACCATCGTCGTCTTGCCCGCACCGTTGGGTCCGAGCAGCGAGAAAACTGTTCCGGCAGCGATGTTCAGGTCGATGCCGTCGAGTACCACGCGCTCGCCGAATGACTTGCCCAAGTGGGCGAGGGTGAGCGCGGGTGGGCGAGAGGAACTCATGAGGATCTCCGATCCAAAACTGTTTATAACCTATACTGTGTTTATAGAGTAAACAGTTTATGGGCGCAAGGGAAGGCGGCCGCGGACACGGATAGAGTCGACGCGAGCGAAGGAGGATGGCAGACGATGACGTCCGGTACAGGCGAGCTACCGAAGGCGGTAGCGCTGATGTGGGGGCTCGAACAGCCGGGCGGTCGCGGCCCCAAACGCGGGCTCAGCCTCGAGCAGATCATCGAGGCCGCCATCGCGATCGGTGATGCCGAGGGATTCGCGGCGCTGTCGATGAACCGCGTCGCCCGCGAACTGGGGTTCACGGCGATGTCGCTGTACCGCTATGTCGACAGCAAGGCGACCCTGATGGAGATGATGCTCGATCACGTCATCGGGCTGCCGCCGGAGATCGAGCCCGGCGCGTCCTGGCGCGCCGGGCTGGCGCGGTGGGCGCGCAGCGAATACGAGGTGCTGGGCAGGCATCCCTGGGCGCTGGACATTTCGTTCGGCGGCTCACCGCCGCTCGGCCCGAACAATATGGCCTGGCTCGAGGCCGGACTCGGCACACTGCGCGAGGTGCCGGTACCCGACGCGGTCAAGCTCCAGCTCGTGATGAACCTGTCGCTGTATGTGATCGGGCGCCGCCGCGCGGCCCGCGATATCGCCCCGAGCCTCGAATCCGAGGCCGACTTCACCGAACCGCTGCGGCAGCTACTCGATCCGCAGCAGTTCCCGGCGCTGCTGTCCGCGCTGAGCAACCGCGCCTTCGACGACGACGACATCGACTGGGAGAAAGGCGATTTCGAGTTCGGCATGGAACGGCTGCTCGACGGCTACGAATGCTTCCTCAACGCCTACGGCAGCTGATCACACCGACAGCTCACCTCACACCGACAGATCGCGGCGCAGCTTGGCCACGTGCCCGGTGGCGCGCACGTTGTACTGGGCCACCTCGATCTTGCCTTCCTCGTCGACCAGGAAGGTCGAGCGGATGACGCCGGTGACCTTCTTGCCGTACATCATCTTCTCGCCGAAGGCGCCCCACGCGGTGAGCACCGTGCGCTCCGGATCCGACAGCAGCGGGAAGTTCAGGCCCTCGTTGTCGCGGAACTTCGCCAGCTTGGCCGGTTTGTCGGGGGAGATGCCGATGACGTCGATGCCCGCGCCGGACAGCTCGCTCAGGTTGTCGCGGAAATCGCAGGCCTGCTTGGTGCAGCCGGGGGTGCTCGCGGCCGGGTAGAAGTACACGATCACCTTGCGGCCGCGATAGTCGGCGAGCGAGACGTCCTTGCCGTCGGCGTCGGGCAGGGTGAAATCGGGGGCGGGATCGCCGGGGGAGAGACGGTTGTCGGTCATCACCGAACCGTAACCGAAGGCGCCGACAGCGACCGCGGATACACTCGTCGGCGAGCCCTGGACCGGCCGTGCTCGACAGCCGGCCGGGGGCCCCGCGAACCAGGCAATTGTCTACAGGAGGCGCCAAGTGGCAAGGGATACCGAGCGGATCGAGCAGGAGATCGAGGCCGCGCGGACGCGACTGGCCAGCACGCTGGACGAGATCGCGGTGCGGGCCGATCCGCAGCGGATCGCCGACGACACCAAGCAGCTGGTGGTGGCCAAGGTCAACGAGCCCAAGGTGAAGTACACCCTCATCGGTGCCGGGGTGCTGCTGGCCGGTCTGGTGCTGGTCAAGATCTTCCGCTGAGCGCTGCGGCGATTCGCTCGACGCGACGCCCGCGAAACAGACGAACACCCGGTCGGCAGTAGCCGCACCGGGTGTTCGTCTGTGTGGAGAGTGTCAGACCGTCGGGCACGCGAATCCGTCACCATCCGGATCCAGGTGCGGCCCGAAGCCGGGTTCGCCACGGAAGATCGGCGCCCGGCCCGCGGCCTTGACGTCCTCGCAGTTGGCGAAGGCGCCACCGGCCGAGCCGGTCTGCGAGGTTCCGGCCGAGCCGGTGGCCGCCGAACCGGTGTCGACGGCGGACGAACCGGTGCCTGCGGAACCGGAGGGAGCGGGGACGGCCAGCGCGGTGGGGGCCGCGAGGAGGGTCAGTCCCGCGGCGGCGACGCTGACGGTGAGCCGGCGAACGTTCATGTATTCCTCTATGTTCTGCTGCGGTGGAATTGGCGCCGGAGAGTCCGAACGCCGCATCCACTGTTGTGACGACCCACGCACTTGTCAACCGGATGACTCCCATATGCCGGTGGCGACCGGGGGATCCGGTGCGTGGACCAGGGCCGGGACACGCGCATGGGGTAGTTCGGTGAATTCCGGTGAAACGGCCGGTTGTGGTAGGGATTCAGCTGTGTCCGTTGTATGCCTACCGCCGCGCGCGATCATCGCGCGCCCGGTGTGCGGGCGAGTGAGCTAAACCGGGAGAGAGCAGTTGGTGCGGATCAGCGAGGGCTCGGCGGTCGCTACGGCGGCCGCCGATTCGGTGCCGGAGGCCGCCAAACCGGCCGACTATCGCCTGGATCTGGACGGCCTGCGCGGGGTGGCGATCGCACTGGTTGTCGCCTTCCATGTCTGGTTCGGCAAGGTCTCCGGCGGCGTCGACGTCTTCCTGGTGCTGTCGGGCTTCTTCTTCACCGGCATGCTGTTGCGCCGCGCCGAGGGTGACGGCCGTATCGGCCTGTGGCAGACCTTCCGCCGGACCGCCCGCCGCCTGCTGCCCGCGCTGTTCGTGGTGCTCGCGCTGGTCGTGGTGATGACGGTGGCCGAGCATCCCTACACCCAGTGGGCCGATATGTCGGGCCAGACGGTGGCCTCGGCGCTGTATTACCAGAACTGGTACCTGGCCAACGCCGCCGCCGACTATCTGGCCGCCGACCCGTCGGTGAGTCCACTGCAACATCTGTGGTCGATGGCCGTGCAGGGGCAGTTCTATATCGCGATCACCCTGCTGCTGGCCGCGGTGGCGTCGGTATGCCGTCGCGCCGGGCGTCGTGAGGCGATCCGGCCGGCGGTAGCGGCGCTGGCGGTGGTGCTCGGTATCGCCTCGTTCGTCTACGCGGCGCTGCGCTCGACCACGTATCAGGAGTGGATCTACTACGACAGCGGCGCCCGGGCGTGGGAGCTGCTCGTCGGCGCGCTCCTCGCGGTGATCGTGCCGTTCGTGCGGGTGCCGGAGCGGCTGTGGGCGAAGGTGGCGTTGTCATTGCTCGCCGCCGCCGGTCTGCTGGCCGTGCTGACCTGCGGAATCCTGTTCGACGGCGCCCGCCAGTTCCCCGGGCCGGCTGCGCTGTTCCCGGTGGGCGCCGCGGTCGCGTTGATTCTCGCGGGTGTTCGTACCGAGTCGGGCTGGCAGCCCGCGGTGTCGCGGCTGCTGGCCACTCGCCCGATGGTCGAGCTCGGAGCTGTGGCCTATGCCCTGTATCTGTGGCACTGGCCGCTGCTCATCTACTACCTGATCCGGGCCGACACCACCGAGGTCACGCTCGGCGCCGGACTGATGATCATCGGGCTGTCGCTGGTGCTCGCGGTGCTGACGAATCGGTTGATCGAGGAACCGCTACGGCTACGGTCGGGGCCGTCGATCGCCTCGCCGGTGTGGTTGCGCCGCGGTGCGGCCGTCGCGGTCACCGTCATCGCCGCGATGGTGCTCGGGGTTTCGGGGTTCTGGCAGGGCGTGCTGATCACCAACCCGGCACGGCCCATCGGCGCGCTCGATCCGGTGCAGTACCCGGGGGCGGAGGCGCTGCTGGCCGGTGCCACGGTACCGCCGGCCCGGGTGCGGCCCTCGGTTTTGGAAGCGCCGGGCGACGTGCCCGCCTCCACCATCGACGGCTGTATCTCGGACTGGTTCACCACTGAGATCACCACCTGCACCTACGGCGATCCGAACGGTTCGCGCACCATGGCCGTCGTCGGCAACTCGCATGCCGAACACTGGCTGCCCGCGCTGGACGCGCTCGGGCACGCGCACGGGGTGAAAGTGATCGTGCTGCTCAAGATGGGCTGCCCGCTCAATATCCGGGAAGACGCCAAGTACCGCGGTCTCGATATCCCGGACTGCCGTGATTGGTCGCGCGCGGTGATCGATCGACTCGGCACCGAACGCCCCGATTGGGTGTTCACCACCGCGACCGAACCGCAGTGGCCGATCGGTGGTGACCGCACGCCGGATGAGTTCGTCGAGGTGTGGTCGGCGATGGCCGAGCGTCAGCTGAATGTGCTCGCCATCCGTGACACGCCGTGGTTGCGTAATGAGAAGGGCACCCGGTACCGCGCCGTCGACTGCCTCGCCGCCGGCGGTGACGCCGAGAGCTGCGGCATCGCGCGCAGCGAGGCGCTCTCGCCGGTGAACCCAGCTCTGGAGCCCGCCGCCGCGTTCCCCAACGTCCACCTGCTCGATCTGAGCGATGCGGTATGCGGCCCGCAGGTGTGCCGGGTGGTCATCGGGAACGTGCTCGTCTATCACGACGAGCACCACATGACGGCCAGCTACGTCCGCACCATCGCCCCGGAGCTGGAACGCCAGATCGGCGCCACCACCGGCTGGTGGTGACCGCCGCGGCCACGGTTGGTGTCTACGTCAACCACCTGTGGCTAGCATCGTGGGGTGGTGCGATGGCTGAGCGACGAGGAACAGGCCACCTGGCAGGCCTACATCCTGCTGCGTCAGCGGATGGACGCGGCGATCACCGCGGGCTTGGCCGCCGACGGCTTGTCGATGCCCGATTACGAGCTGCTGGTCCCGCTCTCGGCGGCACCGGATGGCTGTCTGCGCGCCAAGGAGCTGGCGGCGCGGGTGTGCTGGGAGAAGAGCAGGCTGTCCAAGCACCTGGCACGGATGGCCGCGCGTGGATTGGTCGAGCGTGAACCGGTGGCCGGTGACGCGCGCGGTGTGCTGATCCGGTTGACCCCGCAGGGGCGTGCGTTGCTCGAGAAGGCGGCGCCCCATCATGTGGCGCTCGTTCGGGAGTTGTTCATCGACGGGATCACCGAGGCGGAGGCCCGGGCGTTGCGGACGTTGTCGGCGCGGGTCGTCGAGCGATCCGAGCGTGGGGCCGCGGAGCTCGAGGTCGCGACCGACGCGGATGCCGAGGCTGTCTGATCGGCTCTCGCCGGCGGACCAGCGGCAGGCCCGATTCCCGAGTTACGACCAGGGTGTGATCGGCGGCTTGACCCAGAGCAATTTCTCGTCGAGGTGCGCGCGCACCGCTGCCGGATGGTCCGGATGGCGTGCGGCCCAGACGTCCTTCTCATCGAGCAACCGGGCCACCGATTCCCAGGTCTCGCCGGTGCTGGGCGGATTGGTCTGTGCGGCCCTGGCCAGTTTGCGCCGGAGCGCGGCGGGCATGGCCAGCAGTTCGGTGCCGGTGATTCCGCGGTCCCAGAGGAAACCGGCCAGGCGCCGTGCCTTCTCGGCGCGGCTCCTGGCCGCTGCGTCGGAGTGGGCGTAATCGGCCATGGCGCAGTGTACGTCGGGCCGGTGACGCCGGATCAGGCTCAGTAGGCGCTGTTGACGTTGTCCATCGACCCGTAGCGGTGCGCCGCGTAGTTGCAGGCCGCCACGATGTTGGACACCGGGTTCCAGATGTCGAAGGGGGTGCCTTCGACGTGGTAGGCGGCGAAGGTCGGGTCGATCACCTGGAGCAGGCCCTTGGACGGGATGCCGGCGGCGGCGTTGGAGTCCCACAGGTTGATCGCCTGCGGGTTACCCGTCGACTCGCGCATGATGTTGCGCATGATGCCGTCGTAGGAGCCGGGGATGCCCTTGGCGGCCATGATGTCGAGTGCCTGGCGGATCCAGCCGTCGAGGTTGTCCGGGTAGACCGGCGGCGCGGGGGCAGGCGCCGGAATCGGCTCCGGCGCGGGGGCCGGCGCCGGAGCGGGGATGGCCTCGGCGACCGGCTGGTCGGCGGGCTGGGTCGCCGCGGCGGGCTCGGCCTTGGCCGGCTGCTGGTCGGCGACCATCGCGATGCGCTCCGGAACGCTGTCGTCGGCCACCGAGACCGCGGAGGATGCGGCGACGGCGACGATTCCGGCCGCGGCTGCGGCGAAGGCGAAGCCCTCGCGTAGCGAGCGGCGGCGAATGGTGGAAGTGCGTCGGTCAGGCATGCGAAATCGGTTCCTTGATCGGTGTAGGTTTCGATCCGGCGGCCTCGAGGCAGCACGGATCCACGGCGGCGGCTCGTTGCGCGCACGCCGGAACAGGGCTGTGTGCTGTTGTGGGGTTGTGTTGTGTGACGGGAACACTCAGCGGTTCCCGATCACCGACGCGTGGATCTCATGCGGTTCCCGGGATCTCGTATCCCGGCCCGCCGCGTCGCGCGGAACTCCACTCGGGTGGAGCGTCGGCCCTTGCTTCGACCTGATTGCAGAATGGTCACGGAAGGTTAACGGAAGGTGAACGAATCGCTAATCAGAGGCGATGTTGACCTTGAAACCCTCGAGTGAACTGGCTCGATCCGGGAGCTATGCAGGGGGTTTGTGAATAAACCTCTTGTGCCGCAGTTCACAGAAGTTTTCAACTTCCGGTCTGTTTTTCGGCCGGGAAAGTGACATTGCCGTGACCTTTGCGGTGTATTCGCGCGTGAGCGAGGACACTGCTTCCGGAAACGAGAAAGGCCCCGGCGTCGCGTGCCGCCGGGGCCTTCCTTGTTACTGTGCGCCATCAGGGACTCGAACCCCGAACCCGCTGATTAAGAGTCAGCTGCTCTGCCAATTGAGCTAATGGCGCGTGCTCCGTGTTTCGGTGCGGGACAGACATTAACAGGCCATGGCGCAGAAAGTGAAATCGATACCTCGCGCACGGGTGTGGCCCTCGTCGCGTCGCCCGTAACGGCTCGAGGTTCGAGGGGGATCTAACCGGGGAGACTCGCCGCGACGAGCCGGTCGTCACGTTGGGAACCGCCTGCCGGGCTGGCAGAATGGCAGAACGTGGTCTCGACCGGTCCCGCCCGGCGCGGTGGGTTGAGCTCGGTGGGTAGTCGGTGGGATCCGAAGCCGTCGGTGCGGGCTGTTGCACCGGGACTTGAAACGGGGTTGAGATGCGCATTGGTCGAGGTCGACATCGGTCGACGTGGAAACTCGCAGGACCGCTTGTCCTGCTCGCTGTCGTGGCGTTGGCATTACCGTCGTGCTCGTCGTCACAGGCGACGGACGCGTCGGTCCCGATCGACCGCAACCCGATCACCGAGCTGATCAAGCCGAAACTACTGGCGCCGGTCAAAGACGGCGATGTGGGCGTTTCGCCGGCCGCGCCGATGACGTTCCAGGTCGAAGACGGCAAGTTCACCAACGTGTCGTTGCTCACCCCCGAGCAGAAGCCGGTCAGCGGCACGCTCGCCGCCGACGGCCGCTCGTGGGCCACCACCGAGCCGCTCGGTTACGGACGCACCTACAAGCTCGTCGCGGAGGCGGTCGGGCTCGGCGGCGCGACCACGAGCACGATGAGCTTCACCACCACCTCGCCCGACAACAAGACCAAGCCCTATCTCATCCCCGGTGAGGGCGAGGTCGTCGGAATCGGCCAGCCGGTGGCGATCCAGTTCGACGAGAACATCCCCGACCGCAAGGCCGCCCAGGAAGCCATCAAGATCACCACCGAGCCCGCGGTGGAAGGCGCGTTCTACTGGGTGAACAATCGCGAAGTCCGTTGGCGGCCGGAGCATTTCTGGGCGCCGGGGACCAAGGTCACCATCGACGTCAACGTCTACGGCAAGGATCTGGGCGACGGCCTCTACGGAGCCGACGACATCCACTCGAACTTCACCATCGGCGACGCGGTGATCTTCACCGCCGACGACGCCACCAAGCAGGTGACCGTCGAGAAGAACGGTCAGGTGATCCGGACCATGCCGACCTCGATGGGTAAGGACAGCACGCCCACCGACAACGGCATCTACATCGTGGCCGACAAGCACCGCGAGATCATCATGGACTCCTCGACCTACGGAGTGGCGGTGAACTCGCCCGACGGGTACCGCACGCCGGTCGATTTCGCGACCAGGATCTCCTACAGCGGCATCTTCTTCCATTCGGCGCCGTGGTCGGTGGGGCAGCAGGGCTATTCCAACACCAGCCACGGCTGCCTGAACCTGAGCCCGGAGAACGCGCGCTGGGTGTTCGAGAACGCCAAGCGCGGCGACATCACCATCGTCAAGAACACGGTCGGCGGCACGCTGTCGGGCGTGGACGGTCTCGGTGACTGGAATATCCCGTGGTCGGAGTGGAAGGCCGGCAACGCCGACATCGGCTGATCCGACCAGAAAACGCACGAGCGGGCGCCGGTGATCCGGCGCCCGCTCGCTTCGTTTCAGGGTGCGGTCAGGGCAGCATGTCGCAGCCGAGGTGGGCGTTGCCCGCCATCGCCGCGGCGCTGCCGGTGGCGGCGCACAGCAGTTTCTCGCCGCCGAGCAGCAGTCGGTCGAGGTTGGGCAGTCCGGCCGAGCCGGTGCCCGAGGATCCGGTGGTGGCCAGCCCGCCCGCCGAGCCGCTGCTGGCCGAACCCGAATCGGGCATGTCCGGCAGCCCGACCCCCGCCGCGGCGGTTCCGGCCGATCCGGTGACGAGGGTGGCGCCGATGAAGGCTGCGATTACCGCGGAACGCATCAGGAGATGTTGTCTTTCTCGTCGAATGGGCGCGCCACGGTGGCTGCCCTCAGCGCAGTCTACGGACCGGCACCCAGCCGCACCACACATTCGGATCACGATCGTTTCACACATCACCTCGGCAGGTCGGCGCGTGCGTCGGCCCCCGGCTCGCGGGCGAACCGGGGGCCGGCGGCTGCGGTTACGGCACCGGAGTCAGGGTTTTCTCCTCGGCCACGGACTGACGCCGCAGCATCGAGTGGGAGCGGCTGTAGGCGAAGTAGACGACCGTGCCGAGGGCCATCCAGATCACGAACCGAAGCCAGGTCTCGATGGACAGATTCAGCATCAGCCACAGGCAGGCCAGCGCGGCCAGGATCGGCAGGACCGGCACGAACGGCACCCGGAAGCCGCGCGGCAGATCCGGACGCGTGCGCCGCAGGACCAGCACGCCCACCGACACCAGCACGAACGCGACCAGAGTGCCGATATTGACCATCTCTTCGAGGGTGCCGAAGTCGACGAACCCGGCCAGCAGCGCGCAGACCACACCGACGATGACCGTCAGTCGCACCGGGGTGCCCTTGCTGCCGGTCTGGGCCAGGCCGCGGGGGAGCAGACCGTCACGAGACATCGCGAACAGGACCCTGGTCTGGCCCAGATACATCACCATGACCACGGTCGAGAGCCCGGCGAGCGCGCCGACGGCGATGATGTTCTTCACCCAGGTGGCGCCGTTGAGTGCGAAAGCCGTTGCCAGGGTGGCATTCCCGTCGGCGAGCTGGGTGTAGGAGACCATGCCGGTCAGCACCAGCGACACCGCGACGTAGAGCACTGTCACGATGGCGAGCGAGCCGAAGATGCCGCGCGGGACGTCGCGCTGCGGGTTGCGGGTCTCCTCGGCGGTGGTGGCGACGACGTCGAACCCGATGAAGGCGAAGAACACCAGGCTGGCCGCGGCCAGCAGGCCGTACCAGCCGTAGCTGGTGCCGCCGGAACCGGTGAGGAAGGCGAACAGCGACTGGCGCACGCCCTCGGCTTTCTCCGACGGCTCCGACGGCGGCACGTAGGGCGTCAGGTTGGACGGCTTGAAGTAGGTCGCGCCCACCACCAAGACCAGGGCGATCACGCCGAGCTTGATCGCGACGGCGATGGCCGAGACCCGCGACGACAGTTTCGTGCCGGTGGCCAGCAGCACGCCGACGATCGCGATGATCACCACCGCGCCCCAGTCGAAGTCCACCGATCCGATCTGGACGACCGGTGCGTTCGAACCGAGCACCTCGCCGAGATACTGTGACCAGCCCTTCGCCACGACCGACACGGCCAGCGCGAATTCCAGGATCAGGTCCCAGCCGATGATCCACGCGATGACCTCGCCGAAGGTCGCGTACGCGTAGGTGTAGGCGCTGCCGGCCACCGGCACCGTCGAAGCGAATTCGGCGTAGCACAGTGCTGTCAGCCCGCACGCGATCGCCGCGAAGACGAACGCGAGCGAGACCGAGGGCCCGGCCACCGTGCCCGCCGTGCGTGCGGTGAGGGTGAAGATGCCCGCCCCGATGACGACCGCCACCCCGAAGATGGTGAGGTCCTTGGCCGTCAGGTCTTTGCGCAGTTTCGAATCCGGTTCGTCGGTATCCCGGATCGACTGTTCCACCGATTTGGTGCGGAACATTCCGCTCGCGATCGCCATTGCAGGTCTCCTCTCTGAAACTCCGCCGGCGCCGTCAGAGCGACCGCGGGATGGCGTCGAGGCGGCGTTCGGCGAACCGGTTGGCGGCCTCGCCGGTGCCGATGCCCTCGGCTTTCGCGGCGGCGATGATGTCGCGGCACCGCTCGAAGATGCCCGCCACCTCGAATTCGACCTCGGCGGGTGCGGCGGCGCGCAGCTCGCCCGCGACCTGGATGAGCCCGCCGGCATTGGCCACGAAGTCGGGCACCCAGGTGATGTCGCGCTCGGCGAGCAGCCGTTCCACGCCGGGATCGGCCAGCTGGTTGTTGGCGGCGCCGCAGATCAGCTTCGCCTCGATATCGGCGGCGCTGGTGCCGGTCAGGGTGGCGCCGAGGGCGCAGGGCGCGTAGACGTCGACGGGCGCGGTCGAGACCGCGCCGAGCAACCGCACCGAGGGGTGCTGTTCGGCCACCCGCCGCATGGCCGCCTCGTTCACGTCCGCCACGCAGACCTCCGCACCGTCGGCGAGCAGCAGCGCGATGAGTTCGCGACCGACTTTGCCCGCCCCTTCGACGCCGACCGTGCGGCCGGCGAGTGTCGGTGCGCCCCAGACCGATTCGGCACCCGCGCGCATCGAATGGAAGACGCCGAGCGCGGTCAACCGCGCGCTGTCGCCGGAGCCGCCCGCCGCGACGCTGCGGCCGGTGACGTGGCGGGTGTGCCTGCCGATGACGTCGAGATCGTCGGTGTCGGTCCCGACATCGCCCGCGGTGATGTAACGCCCGCCGAGAGTGTCGACGAACCGCGCGTAGGCCGCCAGCAGCGCCTCGCTCTTGTCGGTGGCCGGATCGCCGATGATGACGGCCTTGCCGCCGCCCAGATGCACGCCGGCGGCCGCCGCTTTGTAGGTCATGCCCCATGACAGCCGCAGCACGTCCTGCAACGCCGCCGATTCGTCGGCGTACGGGTAGAAGCGGGTGCCGCCGAGGGCCGGTCCGAGCGCGGTCGAATGGATCGCGATGATCGCCTTCAACCCCGTCTTGTCGTCCTCGCAGAACACCACCTGCTCATGGCGCCGGGCGCTGAGCTCGTGCGAGCGGCCGAAGACTCCCGCCTCGGAGTGCAGAACTGTCACTGTCGATTCCTTTCCTGGGGCGCCGAGCGGCCGTGCCTGGTGAGCTGGTGCCGCTGCGGCTGGGTGGTTCGCCGCGGGTGTGCGGCGGATTTCTGTTGTCGCTGTGATGTGTGCGTCCGGCCGGCGGCCGCGCCGGCGCGCCTGGTGGCCGTGTCGAGGCGCGGGGCCGTTGAGGTTTCGGGTGTTGTGGACTCGGCGCCGGGATCAGTGCTCGATGCCGAGTTCGCGCAGCCCGGCCCAGTACAGCTCGACGTTGGCCAGCTTCACGTCCTCGTACCCGCGGACCACATCGGGCAGCTCCGCGGCTTTCGTCGCGGTGTCGTAGGTCTCGCTGGTCAGTCCGTCGGCGAGCCGGCACACCATATCGGTGTAGTGCGCGAGCAGTTCACGCTCGACCTTGCGGACGTGCGCGTAACCGAATGGATCGAGCTTGGTGCCGCGCAGCACCTTGCCCTTGGCCAGAACCTTCAGCACGCCATGCGATTTCGGGCCGAACCCGACCTTCTTGCGGCGGCCCATGGCGCGCAGCACCGGCGGATGCAGCTTGTAGGTGAGCTTTTCCCCGCCCGGCACCTGGGCTTGCACTTCGGCCAGGAACGCCGGATCCACCAACAGCCGCGCCACTTCGTATTCGTCCTTGTACGCGGTGAACTTGTACAGCCCGCGCGCGACGGCCGCGCTGAAGTCGGTGCGGTCGGTGATCGCTCGCTCGGCTTCCCAGACGCGCTGCACGGTCTCGACGTAGCGCCGAGCCACCGTGGCGTTCTGGTAGCCGATGAGTTCGGCCGCACGCCGCGCCACCACCAGCCGGACCTCACCGTCGATGCCGGTGTGCGCCAGCAGCTCGGCCGGTACCGGCGGCGGGGTGCGCCGCGGCTGCCCCTCATCGACAGCCGCGGCGAACGCCGCCGGATCGGCGATGGCGGCGCGTCCCCACCGGAAGGCGGCGATATTGCTGTCCACCGCGACTCCGTTGATCCCGATGGCCTCCTCGATCGCCGCGGCGGGCAACCGCAGTCCACCGCTCTGCACGGCCGCGCCGACGATCAGGAAATTGGCCGCGGCGGTGTTGCCGAACAGCGTCTGCGCGGCGGCCAGTGCGTCGAAATGCCGCAGCGAACTCGATACCGCGGTGAGCCGGTCCAGCAGTAGGCCGGTGTCGGGGTAGTCGACCGACTTGTCGTAGACCATGTCGCCGGTCGGGGTCCGGCTGGTCGAGGCGACCGCCACCGTGCTCGCCGCATCGCCGTACTGGAGGTAGCGCGGGTCGGTGGCGGTGAGCAGGTCGATGGCCATGATGCAGTCGGCGCTGCCCGGGGTGAGCCGGTTGGACGGTTCGAGCGCGGACGCGGAGAACCGCAGGTGCGAGACGACCGGGCCGGCCTTCTGGCTCATACCGATCTGATCGAGGCTTTCCACCTCGTAGCCCGCGCGCAGGGCGGCGGTCGCGAGCACTTGATTCACGGTGACGATGCCGGTGCCGCCGATACCGGCGATCAGGACGTTCTGGGTGCCGACCGGCGCTCCGGCACCGGGATCGGCCACCACCGGCGGTTCGGGCGCTTTCCGTGGTTTCCGGCCCTTCTTCGCCGGGGCGAGTTCGACGGTGACGAACGACGGGCAGTCACCGTCCAGGCAGCTGTAGTCGGTATTGCAGGAGGTCTGATCGATGCGGGTCTTGCGCCCGAATTCGGTGTCCACCGGCTGCACCGACAGGCAGTTGGACTTGGTGCCGCAGTCGCCGCAGCCTTCGCAGACCGCCTCGTTGATCACCACGCGGGTGTTGCGCACCGGCAGCGCGCCGCGCTTGCGCTGCCTGCGGGCATCGGCCGCGCAGTGCTGGTCGTAGATCAGCACCGTGACGCCCTTGATCTCGCGCAGCATCTTCTGCGCTTCGTCGAGCCGGTCGCGATGCCACAGCAGCGTGCCTTTGGCCAGGTCCTTCTTCTTGTGCCGCTGGGGCTCGTCGGCGCAGATGATGATCTTCTTGACGCCCTCGACGGTCAGCTTGTGGGTCAGCTGCGCGACGGTCAGGATGCCCTCGACGTCCTGGGCGCCGGTCATCGCGACGACCTCGTTGTAGAGCAGCTTGTAGGTGATGTTGACCCCCGCTGCCACACAGGCCTGCACCGCGAGTTGTCCGGAATGGAAGAAGGTGCCGTCGCCGATGTTCTGGAACACGTGCGGCACGTCGGTGAAGGGGGCCTGGCCGATCCACTGGCTGCCCTCGCCGCCCATCTGGGTCAGTCCGGTGACGGCGCTGTCGCTGCGACCGGACATGGTGACCAGCGTGTGGCAGCCGATTCCGCCGCCACCGATCGAGCCTTCGGGCAGTGCGGTGGAGCGGTTGTGCGGGCAACCGCTGCAGAAGTACGGCGTCCGCTTGGCGGAAAGCACCTCGAGCGAAAGCGGTGGCGGAGCGGTCCTTTTCAACTCGACCCGGTCGCGCAACACCCGGCGCAGCGGTGCGAGCAGGCGGCCGGCGGTGAGCTCGCCGTCCACCGGCATGAGCCGGGCGCCGCGCTCATCCTGCTTGCCGAGGATGCGCGGCGCACCGGCGGTGCCGTACAGGATCTCGCGGATCTGCGTCTCGATGAACGCCGTCTTGTCCTCCACCACCACCAAGTGTTCGAGCCCACGGGCGAATTCGGTGACCGTGCCCGCCCCGACGGGATAGGGCATCCCGATGCGAAGCAGCCGGATGCCGGCGCGGTGCATGGCGGCCTCGTCGACGCCGAGATCCATCAGCGCCTGGCGGACGGCGTCGAAGGTGGTACCGGTGGCGGCGATCCCGATCCTGGCGTCGGCGGGATCGACCTCGATGATGTCGAGATCGTTGGCCGCGCCGTAGGCACGGACCATCGCCCAGCGCGGGCCGTACAGGTCGGCCTCGGCGAGCACACTGTCGGTCGGGGCGGCCATCGGACGCTGCCGGTAAACGAACGGCTTCCCCTCCCACTGCAGCTCGGGCACCATGATCGGCCGGTCGGCCACCGAGGCGTCCACGGTCCAGGCGCCGTCGGCGACGTCGGCCACGATCTTCATCGCCACCACGCACCCGGAAGCGCGTGAGAGCGCGACGCCCTGCATGCCCATCGTGATGATCTCTTCGGCATTGCGCGGGAACAGCACCGGCACGCCCAGCGCGGCCAGCGACCGCTCGCTCACCGCGGGCACCGTGGAGGATTTCGAGGCCGGATCGTCGCCGACCAGCAGTAGCACGCCGCCACGCGGGTTGACTCCGTACATGTTGGCGTGCCGGATGGCGTCGGTGGCGCGGTCCACGCCCGGCCCCTTGCCGTACCAGACGCCGACGACGCCGTCGTGGGTGGCGCGGCCCGCCGGCAGATCGGCCTGGCTGCCCCACACCGAGGTCGCGGCCAGTTCTTCGTTGAGCCCGGGCACGAAGGTGATGTCGTGTTCGGCGAGCACCTCCGGCATGCCGAACAGCATCTTGTCCACCCCGCCCAGCGGGCTGCCCTGATATCCGGAGACGAACGTTGCGACTCGACGGCCGGCCCGGATATCGCGCACGTGCTGCTCGACAAGCAGGCGTGCGATCGCCTGCACACCGGTGAGCAGGACCGGGCCCGCTCCGGAGCGGTAGCGGTCGGCGAGGTCGTACGGCGCGGTCGGCTCGGCCTGGGGCACACAGGTCGGACAGGCAACGGTCGTCATGGAACCTCACCACTCTTTCCACAACCCAAATCGTGAGCTGCAAACGAAGGGACTTGCGTTCGGTGCAGCGAAATGTGCCGTGGATGGGTGATCTGTGTCAACAGTCGGCCGAAAGGTTGATCAATCTGCTCAAAAGTGATCTGGAGCACTTCGAGGCGTGCGTCAGTTTGCTCGAGCCGGGAGAGAGCTGGGTCACATCACGGTGCCGGTGGGGACTTCGTCAGATGCTCGACGATGGGCAGGCAGCGGTATTGGATCGGAGTGGCCAGCGCGAGCATCGTCTCGGTGTGTTTGACGCCGGGGATGGCGTGTACGCGCTGGATGATCTCGAGCAGGTCCTGCTGGGTGCGCGCCGCGATGCGTACGAGCAGATCGGCGCGTCCGGTCGTCGCGTGCACCTCGAGCACCTGCGGGAAGGCGCGCAACGCTTCGACGATGGCGTCCATCTTGTTCTGATCGAGTTCGATGCCGAGGAATGCGTGTACGGCGAACCCCACCGCCTGCAAATCCACATCGGGCGGGTATCCGCGCACCGCTCCGGAGGACTCGAGCCGCTTCATCCTGGCCTGCACCGTGTTGCGGGCGATGCCGAGACGCTGGGCGAGTTCGAGAATCGGGGCGCGCGGATCGGCGGCCAGCTCGGCCAGCAGAGCGGCGTCGAGAGCGTCGATCTTGATGGTCATGACGCATTCTCGCACGGTGAAAAAGCTCGGGCCCGGGAGAAAGATCTCCCGGGCCCGAACTTCGTTGGGTGAGTGACGGGACTCGAACCCGCGACAGCCAGGATCACAACCTGGTGCTCTACCAACTGAACTACACTCACCATCGCCGGTGCGACACCGGCGCGGTCGATAGTAGCGCGTCAACCCCCTTCGGAGCTAATCGGTTACCGGCGAGTCGCTGACCTGCGTGTTTTCCGGCTCGCCCATGACCTCGGCCGCCACCGCGGCGATCTCCGCGGTCGACGGTCCCGGTGCGGGCACGAACGCGGTGCGCCGGTAGTACTCCAACTCACGGATGGATTCCTTGATATCGGCGAGCGCGCGGTGGGTCAGGCCCTTCTCCGGCTGGCCGAAGTAGATCCGCGGATACCAGCGGCGGCACAGCTCCTTGATCGAGCTGACGTCGATCATCCGGTAGTGCAGATGGCTGTCGAGGCCGGGCATGTCGCGAGCGATGAAGGCGCGGTCGGTGGCGATCGAATTGCCTGCCAGCGGCACCGTGCCCGGTGTGGGCGCGAACTGGCGGATGTAGTCGAGCACCTGCTGTTCGGCCTCCTCCAGGGTGACCGCGGAGCGGCGGACCTCGTCGGTGAGGCCGGAGCGGGCGTGCATGTCGGCGACGACCGGCGGCATGGCGGCCAGGGCCTCGTCATCGGCATGAATGACGATATCGACGCCGTCGCCGAGAATATTGAGGTCGCTGTCGGTCACGAGCGCGGCCACCTCGATCAGCTTGTCGCTGTCCAGGCGCAGCCCGGTCATCTCGCAATCCATCCACACCACTAATTTGTCGGACACCCGCCATACCCTAGTCAGCGCGGCACCGGGCGTGTCCGATTACCTCACTTCGCCTGTGCGCGCCCTATCCGGCGATACGCTGATGGCCAGGTACATCGCCGGTGGTGATGTGCTGCTCGGTAGTCCGGTTAGGCGTTCGGCGCTGCGGGAAAGCCGCAGGCGAGGTTCCCGCTCATTCGGAGCTCCTGGAGCAATGGCCGTGCGCGGTCCTCCGGGTGGCGGGTGTTCGGCTCGACACAGGAGGACCTGCGATGACCAGCCCACAGGAGAAGGCCGCGGCCGCGCGCAAGGCAGCCGAGGAGGCAGCACGCATCGCAGCGGAGGCGGCGGCAGCGGCCGAAGCCGCCGAAGCCGAAGCGGCGGCTGCCGAGTCCGGTGGAGCCGCTGCGGCATCCGGCGGGTCTGCGCCCGAGTCCGGTGAGCCTGCGCCCGAGTCCGGCGCGGGTGCTGCCGGGGCGGGTCGAGCGACCGCGGGTTCTGATGGTGCTTCCGGTGCCGCGGGTGACGCGGCCGGGTCCGGCAGTGCTGCTGAATCGGCGGGTGAATCCGGCGCTGCGCCAAGTGGGTCCGCGGGTGCTCGGAGTGCGGATGGCGGCTCATCGGCCGCGCAGGACATCGCGGCCGGGTACGCGGTCGAGGGTGCGGCGCTGGAACTGGGCACCGTGGTCGTCGACGGCACGGTCGATCCCACTGCGCGAGTGCGGATTCCGCTGCGGACGATGAACCGGCACGGGCTGGTCGCCGGCGCCACCGGTACCGGCAAGACGAAGACGTTGCAGGGCATCGCCGAACAGCTCTCGCGGGCCGGGGTGCCGGTGGTGCTCGCCGATGTGAAGGGCGATCTGTCGGGTCTGTCGCGGCCGGGGGAGCAGAACGAGAAGCTGGCGCAGCGGGCGGTGGAGACCGCCGCCACCGACTGGGCGCCCACCGGGTTTCCGACCGAATTCGTCTCGCTCGGTACCGGCGGTCTCGGTGTGCCGATCCGCGCGACCATCACCTCGTTCGGCCCGATCCTGCTCAGCAAGGTGCTCGGGCTCAACGAAACCCAGGAGTCGACGCTCGGCCTGATCTTCCACTGGGCCGACAAGCAGGGCCTCGGCCTGCTCGACCTGAAGGATCTGCGCGCGGTGATCCAGCACCTCACCAGCCCGGAAGGGAAGGCCGATCTCCAAGGGATCGGCGGGGTTTCGGCGTCGACGGCCGGAGTCATCCTGCGTGCGCTGGTGAACCTCGAGGCCGACGGCGGCGACACCTTCTTCGGTGAACCCGAACTCGATCCCGCCGACCTGCTGCGCACCGAGGGCGAGCAGGGCGTGATCACGCTGTTCGAGCTCGGCGCGCAGGCGGCGCGGCCGGCGATGTTCTCCACCTTCCTGATGTGGGTGCTTGCCGACCTGTTCCAGACCCTGCCCGAGGTCGGCGACGTCGACAAACCCGAGCTCGTCTTCATCTTCGACGAGGCGCATCTGTTGTTCGCCGACGCGTCGAAGGCCTTCCTCGACCAGGTGGAGCAGACCGTCAAGCTGATCCGCTCCAAGGGCGTCGGGGTGTTCTTCTGCACCCAGCTGCCCACCGACATCCCGAACGCGGTGCTCTCCCAGTTGGGCGCGCGGATCCAGCACGCATTGCGCGCGTTCACCCCCGACGATCAGAAAGCGCTGTCGAAGACGGTGCGCACCTACCCGAAAACCGACACCTACGATCTGGAACAGGCCCTCACCTCCCTCGGCATCGGTGAGGCGATCGTCACGGTGCTCTCCGAACGCGGCGCCCCGACGCCGGTGGCCTGGACCAGAATTCAGCCGCCGCGTTCGCTCATGGACACCATCGGCGCCGACGCCATCAAGTCCCGTGCGCTGGCCAGCGCACTGCACGGCAAATACGGCCAGACCGTGGACCGGGAATCGGCCTACGAGATGCTCGCCGCCAACGTCGCGGCCGCCGAACCCGAGGCCGAGCCGCAACCTGTGCCCGGTCGCTCGCCCAGCGCCGAGGAGGATTCGGCCGCTGAACGCATCATGAAGAACCCCGCCGTGAAGAGTTTCCTGCGCTCGGCCGCCACGGTCGCCGGCCGCGAGATCACCCGCTCGCTCTTCGGCACCCGCAGGCGCCGCTGACGTCACGGCGGAACGAGTCAGGTGGTCGGTCCGGCCGGGAACAGCGGCGGTCCGGCGCCCAGCAGCCGGTCCGCCCGGGCCCCGCCGAACTATTTGCACGCCGATTGCTCCTGCGGCAGACTCGTGAGCCCGGCACCGATTCGGGAGGACCGACGTGAGGATGATTCGCGCGCTCGCGCTCGCCGCCCTGGTGCTAGTTCCTGTGGCCGGTTGCGGTGACGAGGCGAACGAGCGGGCCGAGCCGGCATCGTCGTCGGCGTTTCCGGCGCCGGTGATCCCCGCGCCGCCGCCCCAGTTCTGGTCGACGCCGGCGGGGACCCCGCAGCAGCACGCCACCGTCGCGCAGGCGACCAGACAGGTCGACGTGTGTTCGCTGATTCCGCGTGAGGTACTCGATGACCTCGGCGGCGTCGAGAGCGTCTCGGTCGGCCTCGATTCGTGCCGGGCGAACCTGCGCACCCAGGGCGGGGACGCCACCCTGACCTGGCATGCCACGCTATTGCCGCCCTTGACGCCAGGCCATGGCATCGGCAAACAGCTAGGCGATGTGAGCGTGTTACTGGTGCCCGACCGCCCCGACGGGCCGCCCGGTTCCTGCGGAGCCACCGCCCGCTTCCCGGCCGGCGCCGCCTTCTATCTCGGCGCGACCACCCCCGGACAGGACCCGTGCGCGGTCGCCGATCGGCTGCTGCCCGGCATGATCGAGCGCTGGCGGCAGTCGCCGCCGCAGGGCAGTTCGCCCGACACCGTGCCGACAGTGCTGCTCGGCGCCGATCCGTGCGCCGTGCGCGCGAAGCTGGCCGGTACCACCGATACCGACCAGCGCCGGCTCACCCAATGCCTGTTCGGTTATCGCAACGAGACCGTCACCGTGAGCTACGAGTATCGCGATCCGGCCCACGTCGCGGCGAACAGCACCATCGAGCAGATCGGCGAGCGCCCGGTGCACCGCTGGGCCTCGCTCTACGACAGCCGCATCCCCATCCTGACCGCCGTGGTCGGGCCCGAATTACCGCCGGGCAGCACCGTATTCGGCCCGCGCGTGCCGATCGTCGAGGTGTCCGCTACCACCTATGAGGTGACCAGGGAAGTGATGGAGCAGGTACTCGGTCTCTTCCCGGCTCGGTGATTCAGCCGCCGAGCTTCTTGTAG
>NZ_BAFY01000071.1 GCF_000308555.1 Nocardia cyriacigeorgica NBRC 100375
TCCTCGGATGTCGGCGCAGACCGCGCATGCGCTCATGCAAACGCACCGGCGGTGCAGTATCGAAGACTGCCCGCATAAGCGGGATGCGTATCGGACGTTGGTCGCGGTCGGGGCGATCACCCCGGATCAGCGGGCCGAGCGGTATGTGCGGTGACCGACCCCGACGATGAGCCGTGCGGGTGGGTTCACTGGGATGACGGCACCTGGTCGACGTTGGATATGTATGGGATGCCGAGCGAACGGCGCACACTCGAGGAGATGATGGAGGGGCTATATCGGGATGAAGACACCTGATCAGCAAATGAGATACCGGGATGGAACGGGGTCGGCGCGGACCTTCGTTCGCGTGGCCGAACTCGTCGACACCAGCGCCCGCGTGCCGCACATCGACTACGCCGAATGGCGGGCCGATATGGACGCGATGATCGACCAAGGAATCCCCGGCCGGGAATGAATCCGACCAGAGCGGCCCGGTCGGATCCGTCTCGATTCAGCCGGCACTGTCCGGCAACCGATATGCCACGATGCCCCCTGCCGCTTGTGAATGCGCAGGGGGCATCGAGTTCTCCCGACGGACCGGGGGTAACTCAGTCCAGCGGCCCGATCACCGACTCCGCACCGGCGAGCAGCGCACCGGAAGCCGCGAGTTCGACGGCCTTTTCGATCTCGGGCGACAGATGGCGGTCGGTCCCGGGGCCTTCGATGTGCTCGCGCAGCACCGCGCGCACGGCGGCGGTGGCCGGCGACGGCTCGAGTGGGGCGCGCAGGTCCAGCGCACGGGCGGCGGTCAAGGCTTCGATGGCCAACACCCGCGTCAGTCCGTCGAGCGCGCGGCGCAGCTTGCGGGCCGCGGACCAACCCATGGACACGTGGTCTTCCTGCATGGCCGACGACGGGATCGAATCCACGCTTGCGGGGGCCGCGAGGCGCTTGAGCTCGGAAACGATGGCCGCCTGGGTGTACTGGGCGATCATGTGCCCGCTGTCGACGCCGGGATCGTCGGCCAGGAACGGCGGGAGGCCGTGGTTGCGGGCCTTGTCGAGAAACCGGTCGGTGCGGCGTTCGCTGATGCTGGCGACGTCGGCGATCACGATGGCGAGGAAGTCCAGCACATAGGCGACGGGGGCACCGTGGAAGTTGCCGTTGGATTCGACTCGGCCGTCGAGGGTGACGACCGGGTTGTCGACGGCGCTGGCAAGCTCGCAGGCCGCCACTCGCTCGGCGTGGGCGAGGGTGTCGCGAGCACCGCCGGCGACCTGGGGTGCGCAGCGCAGGGAGTACGCGTCTTGGACGACGGTGCAGTCGGGATTGGCGTGGCTGGCGACGATGGCCGAATCCTTCAGCAGCCGAGTCATATTCGCGGCCGCTACGGCCTGGCCGGGCTGCGGGCGCAGGGCTTGCAGGTCGGCGGCGAAGACCTTGTCGGTGCCGAGCAGGCCCTCGACGCTCATCGACGCGGTCATGTCGGCGAGCTGGAGCAGCTTGCGCAGGTCGTGGCAGGCGAGGACCAGCATGCCGAGCATGCCGTCGGTGCCGTTGATCAGGGCCAGGCCCTCTTTCTCCTCGAGTTCGACCGGCTCGATGCCTGCGGCGGCGAGGGCCTGAGCTGCGGGCATGAGCTCACCGGCGGCGTCGCGCACGGTGCCCTCACCGAGCACCGCCAGCGCCACATGTGCGAGCGGGGCGAGATCACCTGAGCAGCCGAGGCTGCCGAACTCGTGCACGACGGGCGTGATGCCCGCCGACAGCAGCGCGGCATACACCTGCGCCACCTGCGGCCGCACACCGGTGCGGCCGGTGGCCAGCGTGGACAACCGCAGCAGCATCAGCGCGCGCACCACCTCCCGCTCGACCTCGGGGCCCGAACCGGCGGCGTGGGAACGCACCAGGCTGCGCTGCAACTGCTTGCGCAGTTCGAGCGGGATATGCCGGACCGCGAGCGCGCCGAACCCGGTGGACACCCCGTAGACCGGCTTCGGGTCGGCGGCCAGGGCCTCGATCCGCTTGCGGCTCTCCGCGAGCGCCGACAGCGCGTCCTCCGAGAGCTGGACCGGCGCGTCGTACCTGGCCACCCGCACCACGTCTTCGGGTGCCACCGGACCGGTCCCGACGATCACCGGATCGGCATTGCCCGCCACAGCTCGCTCCGCGCGCGGCAAGGTCTCCATACTCACGATTGTTCTCCGTTTCGAAATAGGTAGAAGGGCGAATGTTCAGGCCGTCTCGGGCACGGGCGCGACAACCGGTTCGACCTGCGGCTCGGCCGGTTGCGGACGCACCCAGCGGCGATAGGCGAGGAACAGCAGCGCCAGCCACACCACACCGACCACCAGCGCGACCCGGCTGTCGTCGTCGAAGGCGATCACGCCGATCACGAACACCAGGAACCCGATGGTGATCAGCTGCCCGTAGGGCCAGAACGGCACCGGGAACTTCAAGGCGGCGGCCTCCTCGGCGCTCATCCGGCGCCGCGAGCGGTAGTGCGAGAGCAGGATCATCAACCAGACGAAGATGGTCGCGAAGGTGGCGATCGAGGCGATCACCAGGAACACCTTGTCCGGGATCAGGTAGTTGAGCAGCACGCCGACCAGCAGCGTGATCGTCATGATGACCACCGTCATCCAGGGCACGCCGTTGCGGGAGACCTGCTTCATGACCGCGGGCGCCTGGCCGCGCTGGGCCATCCCGTACATC
Organism: Nocardia cyriacigeorgica NBRC 100375; assembly: GCF_000308555.1. Classification (GTDB taxonomy): domain Bacteria; phylum Actinomycetota; class Actinomycetes; order Mycobacteriales; family Mycobacteriaceae; genus Nocardia; species Nocardia cyriacigeorgica. The sequence continues at coordinate 2,695 of NZ_BAFY01000071.1, forward strand.
ATCCGGCCCGCGCCGAAGATATCGCTGTTGATGGCCGACAGCGCCGCGGTGATCACCACGATGTTGAGCACGGTCGCCGCCGGGCCGATGCCCAGGCCGGAGAAGATCTGCACGAAGGGGCTGCCTTCGGAGCCGATGCTCTGCCACGGGTTGATCGCCATGATGACGGCCAGCGTCAGCACGTAGAACAGCATGATCCGGACCGGGACGGTGTTGATCGCGCGCGGGATCGTGCGCTCTGGGTTTTCGGCTTCACCAGCGGTGATGCCGATGATCTCGGTGCCGCCGAAGGCGAACATCACGATCGCGAAGCAGGCCACGAATCCACCGAACCCTTCGGGGAAGAATCCCCCGTCCTGCCACAGGTGGCTCACGCCGGTGCTGGTGTCGTGCACGCCGAAACCGAAGATCAGGATGGCGATGCCGCCGGCGATCATCGCGAGGATCGCGACGATCTTGACCAGGCTGAACCAGAACTCGACCTCGCCGAACACCTTCACGTGCAGCAGGTTGATCGCGCCGATGAAGAAGATGATCGCCAGCACCCAGATCCAGCGCGGCACGTCGGGGAACCAGAAGCCCATGTACACGCCGAACGCGGTGACGTCGGCGAGGCAGACGATGATCATCTCGAAGGTGTAGGTCCAGCCGGTCATGAATCCCGCCAGCGGCCCGAGGTGTTTGCTGGCGTACTCGCCGAACGACCCGGAGACCGGGTTGCTCACCGCCATCTCCCCCAGCGCCCGCAGCACGATGTAGATCGCGGCGCCACCGATCAGGTAGGCCAGCAGCACCGAGGGCCCGGCGCGTTTGATCGCCTCGGCCGACCCGTAGAACAGGCCGGTCCCGATCGCCGATCCGAGTGCGATGAATCGGATGTGGCGGGCGGTGAGGCCGCGCGTCAGCGCTTCGGCGGTTGTGTTCACACCAAACTCCCGGGTTCGAAAAGGGGCAGCGGTCGAGCAATGCGGTTCGAGCATCGATGTGCGTGGGGTCACATCGGCCCTACATGTATAAGCCTGTCTATACAGGAATGTCAACGTCCCCCGGCTCGCCACTCTCGCGGTTCGATTCGCTCTGGACAAATTCTGCGATCCAGGTCATAGTCACTTCATGCCATCTAGTGGCATTCAACTTTCACCAGATGAAATTTCGAACCTTCGAGGAGCCCCTCGTGACCGTTGACCTACTCGATCGATCGCTCGATTCGACCGACCTCCGCCGCACCGTCCGCGACTTCGCGAACGCCGAGATCCTGCCGGGCGCCGCCGGCCGCGACGAATCGCGGCAATTCCCCGCGGAACTGATCCGCCGCCTCGCCGAACAGGACCTGATGGGCATCTCGGTGCCCGAGGAATTGGGCGGCCTCGGCCTGTCGACCCGCGCCCAACTCGTCGCCATCGAAGAGGTGGCCCGCGCCGACGCCGCACTCGCCTCGATCTACACCGCCCACTACCTCGGCCTCGAGCCGATCCTGGTCGGCGGAACCGCCGAACAGCGGCAACGCTGGCTGCCCGCGCTCGCTTCGGGACAGCAGCTGGCCGGGTTCGCCCTCACCGAACCCGACGCGGGCTCGGACATCGCATCGATGCGCACGGTGGCACGTCGCGCCGAGGACGGCTGGCATCTGAGCGGGGCCAAAACCTTCATCTCCAATGCCCGCGAGGCCGACCTGCTCGTGCTGTTCGCCAAGACCGACCCGGAGGCCGGATTCCGCGGCATCACCACCTTCGCGGTGCCGAAGGGCACGCCCGGCATCTCGTTCTCGGAGCCGCAGGACAAGCTGGGTATCCGCTCGGCGCCCACCTACACCGTGTACCTCGACGACGTCGTCCTCCCGCACGACGCGGTGATCGGCACCGAAGGCCGCGGCGGCAATATCGCCCTCACCGCACTCAACCGCGCCCGCATCGACGTCGCCGCCATGGCCAACGGAATCGCGTTACGCGCCTGGGAACTCGGCCGCGAGTACGCCGCCGAACGCAAGCAGTTCGGCCATCCGATCGCCGAATTCCAGGCCATCCAACTGCTGCTCGGCGCCTGCGATGCCGAGCTGGTGTCGGCCCGGGTGACCGCCGATTGGGCCGCCGATGTGAAGGACGCGGGCCAGGACCTGCGCCGGGCCGCCTCGATCGCGAAGTACACCGCCACCGAAGCCTGCTTCCAGATCGTCGACCGAGTGGTGCAGATCCACGGCGGCGCGGGCTTCATGCGCGAATCCGAAATCGAGCGGCTCTACCGCGACTGCCGCATCCTGCGCATCTTCGAGGGCACCTCGCAGATCCAGCTGCTGACCATCGCCGGCAACGCTCCCGCCACCCGCTCACTCGACTACTGAGAGACCATCATGAACGCACTACCCCCGCTCGACGGCGTCCGCGTCGTCGACCTGTCCCGGGTACTGGCCGGGCCGTACTGCACCGCACTGCTGGCCGACGCCGGCGCCGACGTGGTGAAGGTGGAGGCCGTGGCCGGTGAGGACGCCCGCCACCTCGGCCCGTTCCGCGACGGCGAGAGCATCTACTTCACCGTGCTGAACCGCGGCAAACGCTCGATCGCACTGGACTTGAAGTCCGCGGACGGTCGCGACGCACTTCTGCGGCTGATCGAGGACGCCGATGTCGTGGTCGAGAATTTCCGCCCCGGCGTCACCACCCGCCTCGGCGTCGACTACGCGGCGGCTCGCGCGCGCAACCCACGCATCGTCTACGCCTCCATCTCCGGATTCGGCCAGCACGGACCGATGTCCGGGGCCGCCGCCTACGACCTGGTCGTGCAGGCGCTGTCGGGCATCATGAGCATCACCGGTTCGCCCGAATCCGGGCCGACCCGGCTCGGCGAATCGTTCGGCGATCTGATCGCGGGCCTGTTCGCGGCATGGGGCATCAGTACCGCACTGCTCGCCGCCAGGGCGACGGGCGTCGGCCAGCATCTCGATATCGCGATGTTCGACAGCATGCTCGCCATGCTCCCGACCGCACACAGCCAACTCCAGGCCACCGGCACCGCGCCGGAGCGAGTGGGCAACCGGCATCCGATCTCGACCCCGTTCGACACCTACCGGGCCGACGACGGCCTGTTCGTCCTCGCCGTGGCGAGCCAGGCCGGTTTCGAGAAGCTGGCCAGAACCATGCAGCGCGAGGATCTGGTCGCCGACCCCCGCTTCGCCGACGACACCGCACGCACCCGAAACGAGCCCGCGCTGCGCAAGGAAATCGAGAACTGGGCCGCCGGACGGAGCGTCGCCGAGATCGTTGACATCCTCGGCGCCGCCGGTTTGGCGAGCTCGCAGGTGTGGGATGTGGCGCAGGCGCTCGGCTCGGAGCTGGCTCGCAGTCGCGGCGTGGTCGAGTCCTTCGAGCATCCGGCGGCGGGGACCGTAAGCTACGTCCGTCAACCCGTCGTCTTCGGCGGCAGCGCGCGGCCGCCGGTGCGGCGCAGCCCGCTGCTGGACGAGCATCACGACGAAGTGCTCGCAGAGCTGCGGCGCTAGCCAGGCTCCCGGCGCATGGAGGAAACAGGAATGGCTCCCGGCGAGGTCACCCGCAGTGTGAGCCGGACCTTCGAGTTGCTCGGCGCCATCATCGAGCACGGCGGCCTGACCCTCGCCGACGCCGCCAAGGCCACCGACCTGGCCACCAGCACGGCACTACGGCTGATCCGCAGCCTGGAGCAGACCGAATTCGTGCTGCGCGGCGAGGACAACGTCTACCGGGTCGGGCCGCGCCTGTTGCAGATCGGCGCGCGCGCCATCGCCGACAACCAGCTGGTGCTGCGCGCCCGTCCGGCGATGATCGAGATCGCCGAGACCACCAGGGAATCGACCTATCTGTCCGCGCCGGGCCCGCGCGGCACCGCGCTCTACATCGCCCAGGTCGAGGGCACCTACGCCATCCGGCATATGGGCTGGGTCGGCCAGACAGTGCCGCTGACCGGGACCGCCGTGGGCGCTGCCCTACGCGGTGAGGTCGGCGCCGAGGGCTATGCCATCGCCCACGACACCCTCGAGGAGCATTCGACCGGTGTCGCCGCTCCGATCCATGACGCGACCGGGCGGATCGCCGGGGCGCTGAGCATCATCGGCCCCACCTTCCGCCTCGACGACCGGACCTGTGCCGAGCACGGCCGGGTTCTGGTCGACCATTGCGCCCGGCTCTCGGCCGAGCTGGGTCGCAGCACCACATCGCACTGATCCGACCCCGATCACCACCACGCCCGGATTCCCAGCCTCTTGACAGCCTGTCTATACAGGCATATACATATCCGGGGTGGCGTGATCCAACACACAGCATCGAACCGTTGTGAAGGGCGCCGCAAGCCGAGTCGCCCCGCAGTGATTTCGCCGCAGAAAGTCAGGCACAGCCATGAAGAACGACGGCACCCAAGAGGACCTGCTCACCCTCGAACGTCGCACGATCGACGTCGTCCCCGACAACGAGCGCCACGGCACCCCGCGCAGCCAGTTCACGCTGTGGTTCGGGGCGAATATGCAGATCACGGCCATCGTCGACGGCGCGTTGGCCGTCGTCTTCGGCGCCGACGCCATCTGGGCCATCCTCGGCCTGCTCATCGGCAACGTCTTCGGCGGTGCGGTGATGGCGTTGCACTCGGCGCAGGGACCCAGGATGGGACTGCCGCAGATGATCTCGAGCCGCGCGCAGTTCGGCGTCAAGGGTGCGGTGGTGCCGTTGGTGCTGGTGATCCTGATGTACCTGGGCTTCGCCGCGACCGGCACCGTGCTCGCCGGCCAAGCCGTGAACAAGGTGCTCGGCATCGACAACCCGACGATCGGCATCCTGATCTTCGGCGGGCTCACCGCCTTCGTCGCGATCACTGGGTACCGGCTGATCCACATGGTCGGTCGGGTCGCCACCGTCATCGGCATCATCGGTTTCACCTACCTGGCCGTCCGGCTGTTCACCGAATACAACGTCGGCGACTACATCGGCATCGTCGGGTTCGACGCGGTGACGTTCCTGCTCGCGATCTCCCTCGGCGCCGGCTGGCAGCTCACCTTCGGACCCTATGTCGCCGACTACTCGCGCTACCTGCCGCGCAGCACCAGCGAACGCACCACCTTCTGGTCCACCTTCCTCGGCAGCGTCATCGGTTCGCAGTGGTCGATGACCTTCGGTGCGCTGGTCGCGGCCGTCGCGGGTGATGCCTTCCTCGGCAATCAGGTCGGGTTCATGGGTGAGCTGGCCGGGCCTGCCGCCATCGCGTTCCTGATCTACCTGGTGATCGTGGTCGGCAAGCTGACGGTCAACGTGCTCAACGCCTACGGCGGGTTCATGTCGATCCTCACCACCGTCACCGCGTTCAACGGCCGCTCGCACATCTCCACCACCGCGCGCACCCTCTACATCCTCGGCTTCGTCGGGGTATCGATGCTGATCGCGATCGCCGCGAGCGCGGACTTCCTGGAGAACTTCAAGAATTTCGTGCTCGTGCTGCTGATGGTGTTCACCCCGTGGAGCGCGATCAACCTGATCGACTACTACCTGATCTCCAAGGAACGCATCGATCTGCCCGCGCTCTACGACCCGAAGGGGCGCTACGGATCATGGAACGTGCCTGCGCTGGTCTGCTACGCGCTGGGTGTCGTCGCCCAGATCCCGTTCCTGGCGCAGAAGATGTACACCGGGCCCGTCACCGAGATGCTCGGCGGCGCCGATATCTCGTGGATCGTCGGCATCGTGTTCACCGGCGTCATCTACTACCCGGTCGCCAAGCGCACCAACAACCCGCCCGCGCAGATGATCTACCCCTCGCACACCGAGATGGTCGACACCCGGATCTAGGAGTCATCCATGGCAACCACGGCACTGACCGGCATCGGACTGCTCGTCACCAATGACCCCGCCCTCGGCGACGGACCGCTCGGCCTGCGCCGCGACGCCGCGATCGTCTTCGAGGACGGCGTGGTGGCGTGGGTCGGTGATTCCGCCGACGCACCCGCCGCCGACATCGGCCACCACCTGGACGGGCGTGCCGTACTCCCCGGATTCGTCGAATCACATTCGCACCTGGTGTTCGCCGGTGATCGAGCCGAGGAATTCGCGGCCAGGATGTCCGGGCAGAAGTACGCGGCCGGCGGCATCCGCACCACCATCGAGGCCACCCGCGCCGCCACCGACGAGCAGCTCGGAGCGAACGTGCGGCGGCTGATGGACGAATCGCTGCGCGCCGGAAGCACCACGGTCGAATGCAAATCCGGGTACGGGCAGTCGGTCGCCGATGAGCTGCGCAGCGTGCAGGTCGCGGGTCGCTACACCGACGAGGTGACGCTGCTGGCCGCGCACGTGGCGCCGCCGGAGTATGCCGGGCGGATCGACGAGTACGTCGCAATGGCGGTCGCCGAGATGATCCCGAAATGCGCACCGCACGCGAAATGGATCGACGTCTTCTGCGAACAGGGCGCCTTCGACCGCGATCAGGCGCACGCCGTGCTGACCGCGGGCATCGCGCACGGGCTGATCCCGCGCGTGCACGGCAATCAGCTGAGGCAGGGACCGGGCGTGCAGTTGGCGGTTGAGCTGGGCGCGGCCTCGGTCGACCACGTGACCCATGTGAACGCCGCCGATATCGACGCCCTCGCGCACAGCGACACCGTGGCCACCCTGCTGCCCGGCGCCGACTTCTGCACGCGCAGCAGCTATCCCGACGCACGGGCCTTGCTCGACGCCGGAGTGACGGTGGCGCTCGGCGCGGACTGCAATCCGGGCACGAGCTACACCACCAGCCTCCCGTTCTGCATCGCCATCGCGGTCCGCGACATGCACATGACGCCCGACGAGGCGGTGTGGGCGGCAACCGCGGGCGGTGCCCGCGCGCTGCGGCGCACCGACGTCGGCACGCTCACCCCCGGCGCCCGCGCCGACGCGCTCGCCCTCGACGCACCCACCCATCTGCACCTGGCCTACCGTCCCGGCGTGCCGCTGATCAGCCGAGTGTGGCGCAACGGCACACTCGCCTACTCGAACTGAGGAGCCGACGATGCAACCCAGCTGGACCGGCCGAACCGACGGCACCACACCCGAACACCTGCGCTGGCACCAGGTCGTCGAACCGTACGGCGCCGGCGTCGAGCCCGGCGCCTGCGTCTTCGTCGGATTCGCCAGCGACGAGGGCGTGCGGCGGAACAAGGGCCGCGTCGGCGCGGCGGCCGGGCCGGATGCGTTGCGCCGAGCCCTGTCCCCGATGGCCTTGGCGTCCCCGCACCGAGCCTACGACGCGGGAACGGTGACGGTGTCGGACGCGAGATTGGAGGAGGGGCAGCGCGCACTCGGCGCCGAAGTGAGCACGCTGCTCGACGCCGGCCACTTTCCGGTCGTGCTCGGTGGCGGGCACGAGATCGCCTACGGCACCTACCTCGGCGTCGCGGGTTCCGCGCGCGGCCGAGCTGCCGGCCGCATCGGAATCCTCAATCTCGACGCCCATTTCGACCTGCGCGGCGAACCCGTGCCGAGCTCCGGCACCCCGTTCCGGCAGATCCTCGAGGCCGACGCCGGCGTGCGCTACGCCGTGCTCGGCATCAGCCAGCCGAGCAATACCGCCGCGCTGTTCGACACCGCGGCGAAATACGACGTGCGCTATCTGCTCGACGACGACTGCGATCCGGAGTCCGCGCTCGGCTTCGTCGAGGACTTCCTGGCCGAGATCGACCTGCTCTACCTGACCATCGACCTCGATGTCCTGCCAGCGTCGGTCGCGCCGGGCGTCAGTGCGCCGGCGGCCTTCGGCATTCCGCTCGCGACGATTCAGGCCGTCTGCGATCGCGTGACCGCCAGCGGGAAACTGGCCGTCGTGGATGTGGCGGAGCTGAATCCTGGGCTGGATATCGACAACCGGACCGCGCGGACGGCGGCGCGCTTGATCCACCGGATCGTCACGAAGCACGTGCCGTACAGCGCGAACCCGAGCTGAACGCGGTTAGGCTCCCCGTGCCGGGCGGATAAGCCGCCGCCCCTCCAGGCCGCCCCGTTCGCCGGGCGCCGCATCGATCGCATACCCGGCGACCTGTCCGTCGTTCCCATGCCGGGGCAATGGAGACGGCCGGTTCCCCGATCACCGCCCGTTAATCTCGAACGCGTGACCAGCGAACCTCACGAGGCAGCCGTCGAGCTGCTCGACACCGTCACCGAATCGACGCGGCACCTGCTCGCCACCATCGACTCACTGGACGACGCGGCTCTGAAGGAGCCGTCGTTGCTGCCGGGCTGGAGCCGCGGCCATGTGCTGGCCCACCTGTGCCGCAATGCCGACAGCCTGGTCAACCTTTTCCTCTGGGCCCGCACCGGCGTCGAAACGCCCCAGTACGCCAGCACTTTCATCCGCGACCACGATATCGAGGAAGGCGCCCCGCGCCCGCTGGCCGAGCAGCGCGCCGATTTCGTGGAGTCGGCCGCACGATACGAAGGCATGGCCCGGATCCTCACCCCAGAACAGTGGCAGGCCGAGGTCCGGACCCGTCAGGGCCGGCCCATCCCCGCCACCGAGGTGGTGTGGATGCGCTGGCAGGAAGTCGAGGTCCACCATGTGGACCTGGCCGCCGGCTACACCCACACCGACTGGCCCGCCGAGTTCGTCGACCGGCTGCTGCCCGAGGTTGCGACTGCGCTGAGCCCGTCGGCCACGGAGCCGTTCGAGATCGTCACGCCGGGATTCACCACCACCGTCGGCGCGGGAACCCCCTCGACGACCGTCATCGCGCCCGCCGCCGACGTCCTCGTCTGGCTGCTGGGCCGCGACGCCCCCGCCGCCCTGCCGCAACCGCTGCCTCCGGTGCCCGACTGGAAGTAGCGCGAGTGGTGCCCGGCAACCGTCAGGACGTGCCGGCCGCCGGGCACCACCCGCGGGTCGTCAGGCGGCCTTGCCGGACCAGCCGTGGTGGGTCAGGCGGCTGTGCGGGGCGACGGTCGCCACCGGGGCGCCGGTGCAGTTGTCGGAGGCGAAGAGCAGGAAGGGGCGGTCGCTGCGATTCTCGACCTCGATCTCCCGGGGGAACCCGCTGGCCCAGCACTGGTCGAGGTTGCTCAGCTCCATCGTGCCGTCGATCATCACCACTTGCCTGCCGTCGCCGCCGCCCCCGAACGAACCGGTCGGGAAAGCCGAGGCGGACGGCGCCACGACGGACACCGCGGCCACGGTGAGAGCACCTATGCACGAGAGCATTCCAAGTTTCACGACCGGGAGCCTACGGGTGAGGCAGCGGCGTTCCCCACCACTGGCGAGCTTCGGCGGCCGGCGCGCGGGGGTTCGAGCGGAGAGTCTCGAAGGGCATATAAGCGGCCGCTCAGTAGCGGCGCCGATCGGGCGGCGAATGTATGACGAAAGTATCCCCTGAGGCCAGAAGAAGGCCCCTCCCGAATGGGGAGGGGCCTTCTGATGTGCGCCCGAAGGGATTCGAACCCCTAACCTTCTGATCGATCCGCGCGTACGCCACTGTCCGCGACAGTCCACGATAGATGCTGTACCGCAACATTTTTCGGGATACTTGGCGAAAGAATGTGCGCGAGAATGCGGGCCTGTATGCCTACGTTTGTGGCCCCAAAGTAGCCCCCATCCCATCTCGTGGCATGAACCTGGCCGGGCGCCCACCCGCCTGTAGAGGCTGGTGCAGCCCACTGGCACCCACCATCCGACCGCCTAGCCAGGCCGCTCGACACCACCCCTGAAGGAGCGTAATGACGATCACAATCGTGGCGATCTCTTGAGAGCGGCAACTTACCGGCAGGCAGGAAGAGAGACGGACTTGACTAAAACTAAAACCCCACAAAACGGGAAGCGCCGGATCGCGGTGATGCATCCGATTTACCTTGATACACCGATGATGCTCAGCTTCATAGCCACCCTGGAAGGTGGGTTCAGCATGCTTGCAGAATTCACCGAATCTCAGCAGTCATCGAAATCAACTGAAGCAGGCGGCGAGGGCGGCGCCGGCACTGGCGAAGTTGTGAGCATGCTTGGATTGAAAATGGATACCGCAGGAAGATTTACCAGATCCACGGCGACGGATAGTTCAGCAGAGCAACGATTCACCCGCGAGCACACTTCAGCATCCCTATTCAACCGCCTTTATACGCAGCTAGACGAATTGAACCTAATAACTAGAGCTGACGAGATCGGTACATTAGCCTCAGTTGAAATTGGAGACATTGTTGAGATACGCGGCGTCATCTCTGAGAATCCCATTGAAATAATCCTTAGGACAATGGATCGACTGCTTCCGCTCATCGCGAAGACATCAGTCGAGGCCGAAGAGTCGACTCCGCTGAACCGTCAACAGCGGAGGGCATTGACGGCCAATCAGCGAGAAGAGCTGGACCGACAGGCAGCCGAGGTGGCGGACAAACAGGAGAACCTTGGCCAGTTGACCGAGATCGTGGAGTTCCTGCGTGAGGACCTGAACGAATCCCCCGTAGTCGACCTCAGGTTGCACAGCGACATTTCAGCAGGACTAATAACGGCTGATCGAGAGTTCTTCTCGAACTCGTCGAGCGCAATGCTGGTTGATGGAACATTCAACGTCATCGGCAAGGTAACAGGAGTCACCACAGATGAGGGCTCCGAGACAAACATAATGAGGCGCGGTGCAATAGCCGGCATGAAGCCAGTAATGAAAATATTCTCCCAACTTGAGGATGAAATGAGTAGCTTGATCGATCTCCCGTCAACAGAAACGACAATCACCGGGCGATGTTTGCAAATAATTCCGCTCGCGATCTTCATTTAGTGGGTCTCCGGTACTGGATGGTTTGGCTTGGTGGGTGGTGGGCTGCGCGTGACGGGACTGGCTTCACGGCCTGCCCCTTAGGGCCTGCCTTTCGCGCGTAGAGGCTCCGGGGTCAAGGGTGGGCTTGCCCATCACGCAGTGACGCGCAGCGCCCTTGATGTTGAAGGGGCGCGGGAACACAATGCAGGCCACCACCTGCCAGGGCCACGCGGCCGGAGGACGCGCAGTAGTTCGGCAACCCGCCTCGGGCGGGGGTGAGAGGGGGCCGAAGCCCCCTGTCGGGTTAGTCGTCGTCGCGGGCGGTGAGGGCTTCGAGGTAGGCGGCGTGGCAGGCGGTGCAGGCGTGGTCGTGTTCGTCGCCGGGCACGTAGTACGGGAGGGTGGTGGTGGCGGGGTTGGTGCAGCCGGGGGTGGTGCAGGCGGTGGGGTGGATGGTGGCGTTCATGGTGAGGGTTCCTCTCTGTCCAACGAGCACCACGACGACGATCACGCCGATCACCAGCAGCCCCACCGAGGGCTGGCAGTTGCTGCGCCAAGGGTCGGTGGAATCTGGGCTCCGCCCGGACCAGGCCGGACCCGCCCTCGCAATGGCTCGGCGGCCGGGGGTCGCGCGGCACCCTTGCCCTCTTGAAGGTCACCGCAGCCTGAGGCTGGGACTGTGCCGCGTGGCCCCCGGCCGTCGACACCGCTTGGCCGTTGCGAGGGTGGGGCCGGTCTGGTACGCCATCGGCAGATTCCGTCGGCCCGGACAGAGAGGAACACGGTGAACGCCACCAGCCGCCCTGTCGGGCACCGGCCCCGGCTGCACCAACCCCGCCTGGTGACCCACGGGCTAGGTGCCCGGCGACGAACACGACCACGCCTGCACCGCACCGCAACGCAACCCGAAGCCCTCACCGTCCACGGCACCCCACCGCGGCTTCCTCGGCAAAGTCCCCGTCTCGGACCGGACCACAGCCAGGCCCCACGTACGAGGCCGGCGATTCGTGGGCGAGCTGCGGGAGAGCAGGCCCGGTAGGGCACACGACGTGCCCAGCACTGCCCGGTCGAATGACAAGTGCGGCAGGGCTGGCGGTCTCCGTGCTGCCACGTCGCCAAAGTGGATCCGTGACCGCCGAACAGGACCGGACGCTCCTGGGCTAGCGCGTCGCGCCGCCGACGTGCCGACGCGCCGGGACTGCGAGGTACGAGCGAGTCCCGCTGCGCGTCGTAGCGCGGCGGCGGCGCGAAGCGCCGCCGCAGGCGCTCTTGATCCTGTATGGCGAAATTCGGCAACCACTCGCGGAACGTGAGGCGCACACGGACAATCGAGCCCATGACTGCGCTCGCGTTGACACCGGAACGTCGCTCGGAACTGGCTGCCCTGCTCGGGGACGAATCGCGGTTGCAGGCCGAGTTTCCCAAGGTGGCGGAGTATCTCGATACCGCGCCGATGCTGGCAGGCACCGGTGATCAGGATGCTGATGCCGCGTTCGACCTGCGGTTCGTGCATTACATGACCGGCGGAGGCGAGCAGTCCGCAAACCCGTACTGGGACATCGTGGCTCCGTCTGTCGCGGTCGACGGGGGACGCCAGGTGGTGAACGGGGGGAATCCGAGTGGCAGCGTCCGACTGGGCTTCGTGCAGACGATCTTGCAGAGTGCGTACGCCTACGCGATTCCGTCGCCGGAAACGCTGAGCTGGGTCCGCACGTTTACCGATGGCCGGCGCGTAGTCGAACTGGGCGCAGGCCGTGGCTACTGGGCGAAACAACTGGCTGACCACGGCGTCGATGTACGGGCGTTCGATTCCGAACCGCCGAACAGCACGGCGAACCCGTCGTTCCCGGACGCCGCAGGCCAGCGAACCGTGTGGTACCCGGTGTCGGGCCTCGTTGAATTCGACGCAGAGCTGGACGGGGAATCAGTGCTGTTCCTCTGCTGGCCGCCGGGCTGGGGGAACACGATGGCCTCCGACGCGCTGGAGAAGTTCGAGGCTCGGGGCGGCCGTCGCGTGATCTTCATCGGGGAACCGCAGGGCGGCAAGACCGGCGATGATGCGTTCTTTGCCCGACTCTCGGACGCATGGACGCTGGAATCCGAAGATTCGCAGCATGTCTCGTGGTGGAACCTCAGGGACGTTGCTCAGGGCTGGGTGCGAACCGGATAGCCAGATACGAAAGATGGCCCGATCGGCTATTCGACCGGGCCATCTTCGGCGAGCTGTCCTAGGACTGGGGTTCGAGCGTCATCCGGAAGACAAACGACTCGTACCGGTCCTTCGGATACGACACGTCCGAGATCATCAGGACCCGACCGTCTCGGACAAATCGCTGGTGGACGGTCTTCACCAGCTCCCCGGACGGCACCTCGAGCCAAACCGCGTGTGCCGGCGCGGGCATCTTGTCGGCCAGGGTCTCCTCGAGCACGGTCGCGGTTGAAACATCCGTACCCGGCAGCTGGTAGCTGTCCGAGATAGAGACCGGTCGACCGCGCTCAGCGGCCATCGTCACGATGTGCTCAACATCAGCGTTCAGCTCGATCCCGAAGAGGCCGGCCAATTCATCGTCGGCGGGAATGACCCTCGTCTCTCGCTCGATCTGCACATCATCTTCACCGGCTGCGGACTCGTTTCCGAAGGTCACTTCCGGGTCTTCCATCTGCCGTTCCGGGGAAACACGCACCAGCGTCGGCCGCGCTGCGACGAACGTCCCTCGGCGCTCAATCGTGTAAACGAGCCCCTGCCGCAGCAGCAGATCGATCACCTTGCGAATGACGATCTCGGACACCCCGTGCCGCTTCGCCAGCTCGGAATAGCTCGGTAGCTGCGTCCGCGCGGGTAGCGCACCGCTGCGGATCTCCCGCGCGATCTCTCCCGCAATGGATACGTACGCAGGCTCACTCATGGCTCTAACTCCTCCGGGTCGATAGCGGCTGCCTATACGCAACTGCGTATACACACTCCAGGCTACGCCCACGACTCGAGTTCCGCAGCGAAAAACTCCGGGCCGACCTGCGCATACACAGAAACTCTTGTGCGTATACACAGCTGTGTATACGCTGTTGTGTATGCACAGATCGTGCTGAGATTCCCAAGAGGCAAGGAGTGGCCAGATGGCTATCAGCAGGGGTTTCCGTTTCCCGATCGAGTTCGGCAAGGCGTTCCCGCAGGGGCTGGTTCTGCTGGGGGATATCGCCGCGGCGACGAAGTACAACCCGAACCCGAACGCGGCGCCGGAGCAGATGTTCGACATCGACCCGAAGACCGGCGAGGGCACGGGCCTGCCGCTGTGGAAGGCGACCGTCACCGACCCACACGAGGACAAGGCCAAGCGGGCCTCGTTCGAGATCATCTTCATTTCCTCGCACCAGCCGGTTCCGGCCACGCAGGAGATCGTTCCCGGCACGGGCATGCGAATGATCGAGCTGGAGGGGCTGACCGCTGAGCCGCGCGTGATGGGCCAGGGCGAATTCAAGTACCAGGGCTACCAGTTCCGCGCCACGGGAATCAAGGGCGACACCAACACCCCGAAGGCCACCAACACCAACGGCGCGAAGGCGGCTGCGTGATGAGCACCGAAGTCTGGATGGTCGTGGACTCGTCGTCGCTATTTGCCGATGACGTGGTGGCCGCGAAGTACAGCGAGCGCATCGGCAAGGTGATCGTCGAGACCGGGTCGGGGCAGTTGTTCATGACGCCGTTTGTCGCGGCCGGGCTGATCGACAGTCTCGCGGATGCGGTGGCCGAAGCGGATGCCGCTGCGATTATCAAAGCCCGCGAGGGTGAGGCGGCGTGATGTTTGCGCCGAAGTCCTGGATGACGGTAGCGCGTGTGTTCGCGGTCCTGGTGATCGTGGGCGTGGGCGCTGCCGCCTTCCGGCTCTCGTTTGCCACGCTGGCCGATCTGGCCGAGTTGGCCAACATTCCGGCCTCGGATGCGTGGCTGTTCCCGCTGATCGTTGACGGCACTATCTGCCTGGCCACCCTCGGGACGCTGGTGCTGGCGAAGTCGCCGGAACGCCGGTTCTTCCTGTGGGTGCTCGGTGCTGGTGCGGTGGTGTCGGTTGCGGGCAACAGCCTGCACGCGGTGACAGATGGCCGGCCACTACCCGGCTGGGCGGCTGCCCTGGTCGCCGCGATCGCACCGATATCGCTGCTGGTCGATACCCACGGCCTGGCGGTGTTGTTCCGTGCCGCACAACGCAATTCGGCTCCCACGCTGGAAGCCGTGACCGAACCCGAACCCGATACGGTCACGGAGCCGGAAGCCGTTCCCGTTGCTCCCGAGCCTGCACCGGTGTCTGAGCCTGTGCCCGTTCCTGTCCCGGAGCCGGTGACCGAACCGCTTCCGGTGCCTCCTCCGACCCCGGCTCCCGCGCCTGCGCCGCGTGCGGTGGTGCGCCCTGTTCGTCCTGTTCCTGTTCGTCCGCGTCCGGTCCAGCAACCGATGCTGCCGCTCGCCGTCCCTGTTGGGGGTGCCTGATGTCGAAAACCCTTGTGCCACCTGAACCCGAGTTGCCAAAGTCTGTCGGCGGGGAGGTGAAGGCCTCCACCGGCGCCCCGTTCGTCATCGGCCTGGTGATGCTCGCGGGTGTGGTGGCGGTTCCGTTGTCACTGCTGTGGGCGCTCGGCAACGACGAAGCCCCGGCCGTGTCGCCGGTGTCGGTGGTGTCGGTGTCGGTCCCGCCATCGGTGCCAGGGTGCGCGATGTTCTGCCGCGAAGACGAGTTGCAGCACGAGTCGGCCTCGGTGGCGCAGGTGCCGGGCTGTGCGATGTTCTGCCGTGAGGGCGAGGTGGCCCGATGAGCGCCGTGGCCGCGATCGTCTCCGCCGGGTTCCTCGGCGCGTCCGGGCTGATGTGGCACTGGTCCCGGCAAGCCCAACACCGTGAGCCGTCGCCGCAGGATCAGGTAGCCACCGCACCAATCGAGTTGCGTCCGGCGGTGTCGATCCTGACCGACTCGCAGCAGTTGGCGTTGATGTGGCCGGCGCTCAAGCTCGGTTCCCCGGTAACCGGTTTCCCGAACATCGTGGCCGCCGAGTACACGCCCTCGGGGTTGGCGGTGGAGGTCCAGATGGTGGGCGGGCAGTCGTTCAAGGACTGGAGCAACGACGACACCCTCGCCGCCCTGGCCGACTACCTGGCCGTGCCCGAGGTGCTGGCCACCGCCACCGATCCCGGATTCGTCCGCCTGGAAGCCCGCACCACCGACACCCTCGCGCAGCCGCGGGCAGTGGATGAGTTGCTGGCCTACGGGGTGGATCTGGAATCGGTGCCGGTCGGTGTCACCGAAACCTTCGACTCCTGGCGGCTGCGGGTGCTCTACGGACACATCCTCATCGCCGGCGCCACCGGTTCGGGCAAGGGCTCGGTGTTGTGGTCGCTGGTCAACGGTATCGGTCCCGCGATCAAGGCCGGGCTGGTGGATGTGTGGCTCGGTGACGGCAAGGGCGGCGCGGAATTCGGACGCGGCGAAGCCTTGTGGGTGCGGTTCGAGTGGGACGCCGACGGCATCCTCGCCATGCTCGCCGAAGCGGTCGAGGTGATGCGGGAACGGCTGGCGCACATGCGGACTACCGGTGTGCGCAAGCACGTTCCGACCACCGATGAGCCGCTGATCCTGGTGATCATCGATGAGGCTGCGGCGCTGTCGTCGTACGCCACCCGTGAGCAGCAGGAAGAGTTTCGTCGGCTGACCGGGCTGCTGCTATCCCAAGGCCGGGCAGCGGCGGTGTCGGTGGTCGCGGCGTTGCAGGACCCGTCCAAGGACACGATGCCCAACCGGCAGCTATTCCCGATCCGGGTCGGGCTACGCCTGGACGAGCCCACCCAGACCGCGATGGTGCACGGGCAAGGCTCACGCGACCGGGGCGCGTTGTGCGACAAGATCTCCGAACTCACCCCCGGCGTCGGCTACGTCGGCGAAGACGGCACCACCGAATTCGTCCGCGTCCGGGCGTTCTGGGTCTCCGACGACGACATCGACCGCATCGTCGCCACCTACGCCCCCGACCAACCCGACCTGACACCCCAGGGCGACTACACCGATTTCGATCCCGACGACATCCCCGGCGATGACGACAACCCCGGCGGGCTGGTGGCGGCATGAAACGGGGCTTTGTGACCGAAACCCACGTTGTCATCTACTGCGACGGCTGCGGCGACCCCTACACCGCAGGCGGGGACGAGTCGATCTGCTTCGACACCGTCCACCAGGCCGTCAGCTACCTCACTGCCCGATCCGCCGGTCTCGGCTGGGACTACGACGGCGACCGCGTCTTGTGCGACGGCTGTCGTGCCGCTGCCCGCTGCGAAAGTGCCGGCCACTCGTTCCCGGCCCCGTCCCGACTGTTCCGTTCCTCCCGTCCCGCCGTTTGCCTCGTCTGCGGCATTCACGAAAGCGAGATCCTCAATGCGTAAGACCAAGATCACCCGTGACTCCGCCGACATCGATTCCGTGATCGATCTGCGGTCGCGTCGCCGCTGCCAGCTCGAACGCGGCGGCCTCGACCCCATCGCCGTCGCGATCAACCTGCTTGCCGAGACCGGTCCCGCTCCCGGCTGGGACTGCGATTTGGACGGATGGGCGGCATGAGCACACCGGAGGCGAAGCCACCGGATCGGCGGGTGGATCAGCTGCTGGCCGATGCTGCCGCCCGCCACCGCCGCCGAAAGATCCCGCCCCGCAAGCCCACCGAGCCTCAGCAGCTCGCCCTGTTCGACCTCCCGGCAAGGAGCACCCGCCATGGCCACCAGTAACGTCCGCATCGTCAAGGATGCCGACCCGGCGACTGAGATCTTCACCGCCCTCATGTACGGGGCCTGGTACCTCATCGTCGGTGCCGCCGTCATCACCCATTGGGCGCTGCTGTTCCCGATGCTGTCGGTCCCCGTCGCTGCCGCCATCGCCGCTGGTGTCCTGTGGGGCTGGCCCGCTGGCGTCGGGGTCGCTGGGGTGGCCGGAGCGGGGATCATGCTCTGGCGACTTCGGAGACCAGAGATGTTCGAGCGATGGGTCACCCGGCGAGCCCGGACTCGGTTCCTGACCTGGTGGCGCTACAAGCTCCGGTGGGCTCCCAAACTCGGCGCCTGCGGACTGACCGTCACCGACGGCAACGCCACCCACGTCCCGCGGCTGCTGTCCGTGCGGATCGGTGAGCACTCCGACCGCCTCACGCTGCGGATGCTCGAAGGCCAATGCCCCGCCGACTACGACCAGCGCGTCGATCGCCTCGAACACGCCTTCCGGGCACTGGAATGCCGCGCCCACTTGGCCGGCCCCGGAACCGTCGAACTCGTCTTCCGCCGCTCCGATGCCCTCGCCGAAACCGTGATCCTCCCGCGTGTCGACCACTGGACCAAGGACAAGAACGAGGCTGCCTGATGGAAACCCCGAAGGCTGATGTGCCGCAACGCCAGACCGCCGCCGAGCGCCGCGCACTCCCGGACTTCCGGCATATCGCCGCTGACCTCGCTGATGACAACCACATCTGCCGCCGTCCCGTCCCGATGCGCACCGAGGACCCGGCCACCCTCGAAGTCACCTACGTGGCGTCCCCGTGCAAGGCCACCATCGAATCGGTGTGCCCGGCGTGTGCGGCCAAGGCCCGGTATCTGCGGATGACGCAGTGCTTCGAGGGCTGGCACATGACCGATGAACCGATCACCGAGACGAAGACCCCGACCGAGCAGCAGAAGGGCCTGATCGCGGCACGCTCCGACCTGTTCGCCCAGTACCAGCTGGCCCGCGAGGACGACGACCGCGAGCTGATGACCGGAATCCGGGAAATCGTCGCCTCCCTCGATGTCGAGTTGCGCGAGTCCGGGTTCCGGGGTCGGCTCCCGGACTTCGACAAGAGGCCGGCCGAACGCCGCAAGCGCTCGACCAGCCGCCGCCAGGACGCCCCCGACCTGCCCCGGCTCAAGGTCGCCAAGGTCACCGTTGGCCGCGAGTATGCGGGCAAGTACCGGCCCTCGACGTTCGTCACGCTCACCCTGCCCTCCTACGGGCACGTCCACACCGACGGCGCGATCGACAGCAAGGGAAGGACCTGCGGGGACGGCTCACCCCGTGACCCCGGCAGCTACGACTACACCCAAGCCGCGCGCGACATCGTGCACTTCGCGGCCCTGTTCGACCGCTGGATACAGAACCTGCGCCGTGCGGTCGGCTGGGACGTGCAGTACTTCGCCACCGTCGAACCCCAGCGTCGCGGCGCACCTCACATCCACCTCGCCATCCGTGGATCGATACCGCACAAGATCATCCGCGCGGTCACTGAAGCCACCTACCACCAGGTGTGGTGGCCCCACCATGACCACGAGGTCTACACCGGCGACCGGATGCCGGTCTGGGATGACGACGCCGCCACGTTCTGCGACCCCGACACCGGTACACCGTTGGCCAGCTGGGATGACGCCCTTGACGTCATGGACGCCGTGGACGACCTCGAGCCCGCGCACGTGGTCCGCTTCGGTGCGCAGGTCGATTCCAAGGGCATCCTCGGCGGCACCCCCAAGGCCGACCAGAAGGTCCGCTACCTGACCAAGTACCTCACCAAGTCCGTCGCCGAGATCATCGAACCCCAGTCCCGGCGCGCGGCTGAGCATTACGACCGACTCCACGCCGAACTCCAGCACACCCCCTGCTCGCCGCGCTGCCCGGTCTGGCTGCGCTACGGCATAGTCCCCAAGGGCGCCACCGCCAAAACCCAGCCCGGCAAATGCCGGGGCAAAGCCCACCGCCGCGACACCCTCGGCATGCCCGGCCGCCGGGTCCTGGTCTCGCGGCGCTGGTCGAACAAGACCCTGCCCGACCACAAGCAGGACCGCGCCGACTTCGTTCGGCAAACCCTCGCCGCCGTCGGGATCACCCCACCCGACCGCTCCCGGCTGATCATCACCCCGGTCGAGCCCGGCGACAAAAACGTCCCACCTCGAGACCACCTGATCATGGCCGCGGTCTCCCAACGCATCAGCTGGCGAGCCGAGTACACGAATGCGCTACTCGCCGCCGACCCAACAGCACCACAAGACAATTCCGCAACCCTGCCCACCGCCGCATAGAAGGGGAACCCACCATGTCGAAACTGCTCACCGAGTCCGATGTCCGGAAGCTGATCCCGATCGGTCACAGCAAGTACTACGAGCTGATCGGTACCGGCCAGCTCCGCTCGGTCAAGATCGGCCGGCGCCGGTTCGTCACCGAACAGGCCGTGGCCGACTACATCGCCACCCTCGACCAGGCAGCGTGACCCTGTGCCGAGGCTGCGTATGACCCCCGGCGAGTGGGGGAAGATCACGGTCACAAAGGTGGGGCCGAACAAGTTCACCGCCTACGCCTACGTCCGGGATGAGGACGGTCGTCGTAGGCGGGTGAAGCGGAGCGGTTCGACTGAGGAAGATGCCCGCCGCGCTCTCCAGCGCTATCTCAAGAAGCGGACGACGCCAACTGACGGGGCGCTGGTGACTGAGCGGACCACGTTGGCAGAGCTATTCGAGGCGTGGATCGCGACGAAGGACGGGCTCAAGCCGCAATCTATCGCTAGCTACCGCGACGCATGGAAGAAGCACGGCGAACCCAAGCTCGGCGAGTTGCGGGTGCGAGAGCTTCCGACCAGTCGCGCCGAGCGACATATTGCGAAGCTGCCGCCCTCCCGCGGTCGGATGTTGCGCGTGGTGCTGCTCGGGATGTTCGCGCTGGCGGTACGGGAGGACGTTCTCAAGGTGAACCCCATCCGGGAGGTCAGCCGCAAGGCCAGTAAGGCGGCTCCGGCGAGAGCGTTGACGCCTGAAGAGTTCGCGATCGTCCGTTCGGCAGTTGTCGCATATCGCGATCGCGCCGGAATGAGTGGACCACCGCGGGCGCAGCTGCTCATGGAGTTCATCGATGTAATGGCGTCGACAGGTTGCCGGCCGAATGAGGTGCTCGGGCTGCGATGGTCAGACGTCGACCTGCTGGCGGACCCGCCGACCATGACAACGGCGGGCACGGCACTGGACCACGGCAAGGTGGCCGGGAAGGGCGTTCACCGCCAGGACGAACGCAAGGGAGGTGCACCCGCGCACACCGTAATCCTCCCGAAGCTGGCGGTGGAGGCACTGACCAGGTTGTTCGGTCAGGCCACCGACCCGGATGGTCCTGTGTTCGCCAATCGCAATGGCGGTTGGATCAGCCTCGCGAACATGCGCCGCTCGCTGCGAGCTGCACTGCCCGAGGATCTGGCCTGGGTGACGCCGTACAGCTTCCGC
This sequence comes from Nocardia cyriacigeorgica NBRC 100375, assembly GCF_000308555.1. Taxonomy (GTDB): domain Bacteria; phylum Actinomycetota; class Actinomycetes; order Mycobacteriales; family Mycobacteriaceae; genus Nocardia; species Nocardia cyriacigeorgica. The sequence continues at coordinate 23,661 of NZ_BAFY01000071.1, forward strand.
CGCACAGTGGCGACGGTGGTCCGGGACGACCTCGGCCCGGCTCACGCTCAGGCGCAACTGTCGCACGCGAAGTTGTCGACGACCGAGCAGCACTACCTACAGCGACAGACCCAAGGCCCGGACGCCCGGAACGCGCTCGACCGGTTCGCCGCCGGAAAGTAGCCCCGCGTTTGTAGCCCCAAAGTAGCCCTTTTGGCCCGGATGATCTTGAAAACGAATCGGCCCCTGATCTGCTGGTGCAGCTCAGGGGCCGATTTCTGTGCGCCCGAAGGGATTCGAACCCCTAACCTTCTGATCCGTAGTCAGATGCTCTATCCGTTGAGCTACGGGCGCATGCGGTGTTCAGTTGTTCACCCGGTTTCCCGGGCTTGGCGGAGGCGAGAGGATTTGAACCTCCGGTCCCCGTGAAGGGACAACTCATTAGCAGTGAGTCCCATTCGGCCGCTCTGGCACGCCTCCTGGAGCCTTCTCTTCGAGGGCACCGGTCCTTTCGAACCGCCGAGCAGCAAGGTTACAGTAGCCGATCCACAGAGTGCAAAACGGCTGGTAGTTAGCGTAAATTGCTGTCGAACCAGTCGAAGATCCTGGTTTGCGCGTCGATGAGGTCGTCGCGCTCCTCCTCGTCGTCGCCGGGTTTGTCGGCGCGGTGCAGCAGACCCGGATAACTGATCACCAGACTCGCCACTTCGGCGCGGGCGGCGGCGTCACGCAACTGCTCGACTTCCTCGGACGGGGTGTTCGGGTCGGTCTCGCCGAACAGGCCGAGCCACGGGGCCTGCAACCGCGGGGCGGCCTCGACAAGGGCCTCGGCTTTGCCGGTGAGGGGGCTCACGATGCCGCGGGCGGCGACGCTGACGGCGGCGCCGATGGGGCGGTTGGTGGCGACGAGGCAGGCGGCGGTGCCCGCGGTATCGAAGCCGAGCGCGCCGATGCAGTCCGGGAACACCCCGCGCCGGGTGAGCCAGTCGAAGCAGGCGTCGAAATCCTCGAACAGTTCGTCGCCGAACACCCCGGTCGACGGCGTATCGGTGGCGCGGTGGAACAGGTTGGGCGCGACGACCGTCCAGCCCTCGGTGGCCAACGCCTGCATGAGCTCCAGCAACGGCCCGGTGAACTCACTGGACTCGTGCAGCAACACGATGCCGCCGCGGGCATTGCCCTCGGGTTCCACCACGGTGATGGGCACCTGCTGGTGCGCGGCCGGGCGCCGGTCCGGCTCGGACTCACCTTCGGTTGCCATGTCGTCCCCGACGCGCAGCGGCGCTAGATCGTCATAAGTGCCCGACATGAATCCAGCGTAGGGCCGATTTCTGATCTTGGGGAGAAATTGCACGTGAGAGGCCCTCCCGCACGCACTTTCCGGGCCCGGGCATATGGTTGGGGGGTGACCGCGCAGATTCGGCCGGACCTCGATTCCATTCCGGCGTACGTCCCCGGCCGCAACCATCCCGGTGCGGTCAAACTGGCCAGCAACGAGACCACCTTCGGTCCGCTGCCCGCCGCGCTCAAGGCCATCACCGAGGCCGCCGAGCTGTCCAGCCGCTACCCGGACAATCAGGTCACCGAGCTGCGCGCGGCGCTCGCGGAGTTCCTCGGCGTCTCTCCGGCGAACGTCGCGGTGGGCTGCGGCAGCGTCGCGCTGTGCCAGGAACTGGTGCAGATCACCTGCTCCGCCCCCGACGACGAGGTGCTGTTCGCGTGGCGCTCGTTCGAGGCGTACCCGATCGTCACCCAGGTGGGCAACGCCAAGGCCGTGCCGGTCCCGCTGGACGCGGAGCTGGTGCACGATCTGGACGCGATCGCCGCCGCGGTCACCGAGCGCACCAAGATGATCTTCATCTGCAACCCGAACAACCCGACGGGCACCGCGGTCGGCCGCGAGGCGCTGGTCCGCTTCCTCGACACCGTCCCGGACAACGTGCTCGTGGTGCTGGACGAGGCCTACTACGAGTACATGCGGCTCACCCCGCAGGACCGGCCCGACGGCGTCGAGCTGGGCCGCACCCGCCCCAATGTCGTTGTGCTCCGCACCTTCTCGAAGGCCTACGGTTTGGCCGGGCTGCGTGCGGGCTATGCGGTGGGCGCGCCCGAGGTGATCACCGCGCTGCTGAAGGTGCACATCCCGTTCAGCGTCAACCGAGTGGCGCAGGCCGCCGCGATCGCCTCCCTGGAGGCCCGCCATGAGCTGCTCGACCGCACCGAACCGCTGATCGCCGAGCGCGACCGGGTGCGCGACGCGCTGCTGGCCGCCGGCTACCGGGTGCCGCCGAGTGAGGCGAACTTCGTCTGGCTGGCACTGGGCGAGCACAGCGTCCCGTTCGCCGAGGCAAGCGCCGAGGCGGGCGTGCTGGTGCGGCCGTTCGCGGGCGACGGCGTGCGGGTCACCACCGGCGACCCGCACGAGAACGATCTGTTCCTGAGCTTCGCCACCGATCCGGCGGTCGCCGCCCGGTTCACCGGCTGAGCGTCGGCGATCGCAGCTGCGCCGAGCCCCGGAACGTCAGGCCCTGCCGCTCGATCCTCCGGCCACGTCGACCTGCCGGTCAGGCGGCGCCGGGCCTGCGGATCCTCACCCCACGCCGAGCCCGCGCGCGATGGTCGGCCAGGAGCTGACCAGCTCGTCGGCCCAGTACGGCCAGGAATGGGTGCCGGTGGGCCGCAGATTCGCGGTGTGTGCGATGCCGAGGGCGTTGAGCCGGTCGATGAGGCGGCGGGTGCAGGTGTTGGTGCCCGCCTCCAGCGGGCTGCCGAAGCCGATGGCGTTGAGCAGATCCGGATTGCTCGGCACCTCGTATTTACCGGGGACCCCGCTACCGGAGGACAGGTAGATCGCCTTGCCGCGCAACGCCTCCGCGTTCCTGGTGACGTCGTGGGCCAGCCAGGCCGGGTCCTCCGGTTCGCCGAACATGTTGTCCGGATCGCCCTTGTACGTGGCGATCACGGCGCGGACCTGCGCCTGCCCGAGATCGGAGCCACTGGTGTAGCAGCCACTGTGCGCGGCGACGGCGGCGTAGAGCTGCGGTTCGCGCACCGCGAGCATCATCGCGCCGTCGGCGCCCATCGACACACCCATCAGGGCATTGCGACCGTTGCCGTTGAACCGAGCATCGATCAGCGGCGGCAGTTCCTTGGTCAGGAACGTCTCCCACATGTTCGTGCCGAGCACCGGATCCGGCCGCTGCCAGTCGGTGTAGTAGCTGGCGGGCCCGCCGACGGTGAACACCACGTTGACGTTCTTGTCCTCGTAGAACTGCAGCGCGCCACCGCGTTCGATCCAGTTGTTGCTGTCCTCGACGGCGCTGCGGCCGTCGAGCATGTAGACCGTGGGCCGAGGTGCGCTGCGATCACGCGGCAAGAGCACCTGCACCTCGACGGTGCGGCTCATGGCAGGCGAATCGACGTAGACCCGCAGCCTGCGGTCGGTGATCTCGCTGACGCCGCTGATCTTCGGGCGCGCGGGCATCGGCCTGGTCTGTTCGGCCATGCCCGGCCCGTCGGAGGATCCGGTGCCCTGTTCCTCAACGGGCGCCGCCGTCGTCGAGGGCGCGCCGATCGTCGCCGCACCGATCATGAGTGCGGCGCTCACCAGCGCGCCGGACAGCCGGCGCCGCGTTCCACGCCGTGACAGCATGTGGCCATACTGCCAGAAGCGCCCGCCGGGGCGCGGCGACGATCTGCGGGCCGGGCCCGAATTCACCCGGCTACCAGCACGAATGGCCGAGGTCAGGGCTCGTAGACGCCGTAGGCGCGATTCGCAATGCACATCGGGACCACGTGCTGCTCGCGGCGCCATTCGAATCGCGCGGCGGCCTCGACGGTTTCGCGTTCCACCAGGCACACGGTGGTGGTGCCGGGCAGGGTGATGTTCGCCAGCGGCGAGACGGCCAGCGGGATGCCGATATAGACCTTGTTGTTCATGCACACCGGCACCACCGGCACGCCGCGGATGGCGCTGTGGCGGTCGGCCACGCCCTGGGCGTGCGGGACGCCCGAACAGTCCAGTGGGTTGGCGTCGCTCGCCTGGGCGGGGGCCGCGGCGAGGGTGAGACCGGCCGCGGTACCCACGGCCAGCAAGCTCAGGGATCTAGCGATGGTGGTCCACGTCATAGCCGCATTGAAACACTCGCAGTGCACGACACACTCGATAATCGCGGCGTGTCCGCTCGCTGGGACGCGATCGGTATCCGGCGTTGCCGCCCGCCGAGGCCGGAACGATCCGGCCGTCGGCGCGGGCTGGTGGCGGAGACGGAGGGATTTGAACCCCCGGTCGCTCTCACGACGCTCGCTTTCAAGGCGAGTGCATTCGGCCGCTCTGCCACGTCTCCAGGTCCACGATCGTAACCGATCGGGCGGGTGGGTCAGCGGCCGTCCGAGAGGGCTTCGAGGTCGATGCGGCCGAATACGTCGGCGATGACGTCGAGTTGCTCGGGTGTGAGCAGGTCGATGAATCCCTTGCGGACGGCCTCGACATGACCGGGCGCGGCCTCCGACAGCCTGCGCATTCCCGTCTCGGTGAGCTCGGCGAGCACCCCGCGCCCGTCTTCGACGCAGGTGTTGCGGCGCACCATGCCCTGGGCTTCCATCCGGCGGATCTGGTGGGTGAGGCGGCTGCGCGAGGACAGCACACCGTCGGCCAGTTCACTCATCCGCAGGGCCCGCCCGGGTGCCTCGGAAAGCAGTACCAGGATGCGGTATTCGGCCAGGCTCAGATCGTTGTCGCGTTGCAGCTGCCGGTTCAACGCGGTCATCAAGCGGAGGTGGCCGTCCATGAACGCCCGCCACGCGTTCTGCTGAGCCGGGGTCAACCACTCCGGCTCAGCGGAAACACGACCGCTTGGTTTGGTAGGCACGTCGGTATTCTATGCCGCCCCACCAGCGAAGTTACCGGCCGGTTACCCTTACCGCGCTCAGCGCGGGGTCACCAGCAGATCGCGCGAGAGGTCACCGACCTTCCCGTGGCCGGACAGACCCATCGCGGAATCGAAGTCGGCCAGCAGCAGACGCAGGGCGTGCCGAACACCGTCGTGGCCCGCGATGCCGAGGCCGTAGGCCCACGGGCGGCCGTAGAAGACCGCCTTGGCGCCGAGCGCCAGCGCGATGAGCACGTCCGAGCCGGTACGGATACCGGAATCGAAGAGCACATCGGCCCGGTCGCCGATGCCTGCGACGACGGCGGGCAGTGCGTCCAGCGCGGCGATGGAGCCGTCGACCTGGCGCCCCCCGTGGTTGCTCACCACCACCGCGTCGGCGCCGGCGTCGACCACCTGCCTGGCGTCGTCGGGGTGCAGGATGCCCTTGACCGCGATCGGCAGATCGGTCCACTCGCGCAGATGCGCGATGTCGGCGGGGCGCAGTGTGTGGTTGCCGAAGAGCCCGGCCCAGGTGAGGATCGCGGTGCGCATGGCATCCTCGCTCTCCTCCGGCGCGGCGGGCAGTTTGGCGCGGAACACCGGATCGGACAGGTAGTTCGCAATGCCCTTGCCCTTCAGGAAGGGCAGATGCGCCAGCTCCAGATCGCGCGGACGCCAGCCGAGCGAGGGCGTGTCGACGGTGACGACGATGGCCTTGGCGCCCGCCTTCTCGGCCCGCTGGACGAACGAGCGCGCCAGATCGTTGTCGGCAGGCCAGTACAGCTGATACCACCATTCCCCGGACACCGCGCCGACCTCCTCGATGGTCGACGACGCCGCCGTGGACAGCACCATGCCGACCCCGAGTTCCTTGGTGACCTCGCCGACCACCGTCTCGCCCCGGTCCTGGAGCAGCTCCAGTACCCCGACCGGCGCGGTGAGCACCGGCGCTGCCAGCTTCGTGCCGAGCACCTCGACCGACAGATCGCGGGTGCCGTGGCCGGTGGTGCCGCGCAGCATCCGCGGCACGATCCGGTAGCGGTCGAAGGCGGCGCGATTGGCCTGCGCGGTGCGCTCCGCCGACGCGCTTCCGGCGACGTAGGCGAACGCCTCGGCGCCGAGCAACTCCCGGGCGCGCTGTTCGAGACCATCGGCCGTCACCGGCAGTTCCGGAACCTCACCACCCAGCCCGCGGAAGTAGATCTCATTCTGAAAGTCGATGAAGCTGCTCACGGTCGAAGACGCTAGCGCCTGGCCTCGGTGACCGCGCGCACACTCGGCGAATCCGCAGCGCCACCCGAACTCTCACGACATCGCGCATCGCAACGCTCGAGGGCTCCCGCGATGGCCGGGCGACGGAGCCGTCCGGCAGTATGGGCGCGTGCGCGCGATCACGTTGAACGGATTCGGTGGGCCGGAGGTCATGGAGTGGGCGGAAGCGCCCGAGCCCGAGGCCGGGCCAGGCGAAGTGCTCATCGACGTGGCGGCGGCCGGGGTGAACCGGGCCGACATCATGCAGCGCAAGGGCCACTATCCGCCGCCGCCGGGCGCCAGTGAGATCCCCGGACTCGAGTGCTCGGGGACGATCGCGGCGGTCGGTGCGGGCGTGCGCGACTGGTCGGTGGGTGATCGGGTGTGCGCACTGCTGTCCGGCGGTGGTTACGCCGAGCGGGCCGTGGCACCGGCCGGGCAGCTGCTGCCGATCCCCGACGGACTGGATCTGGGTGCGGCCGCCGGACTGCCGGAGGTGGCGGCCACCGTGTGGTCGAACCTGGTGATGACCGCGGGCCTGCACGCCGGACAGCTGGTGCTGATCCACGGCGGCGGCAGCGGCATCGGCACCCATGCGATCCAGGTGGCCAAGCGGCTCGGCGCGCGCGTCGCGGTGACCGCGGGGTCGGCGAACAAGCTCGAACAGTGCGACGAACTGGGCGCCGACATCCTGATCAACTATCGCGAACAGGACTTCGTCGAGGTCATCCGCGCCGAACAGGGCAGCGGCGGGCCGGGTGCCGACGTCATTCTCGACAACATGGGCGCCGCCTACCTGGCCCGCAATGTGGAGGCGCTGGCCACCTATGGGCAGCTGGTCGTCATCGGCCTCCAGGGCGGGGCGAAGGCCGAACTGAACCTCGCGACGCTGCTCGGCAAGCGTGCGGCGGTCCGGGCGACGAACCTGCGCGGCCGTCCGGCGACCGGCCCCGGCAGCAAGGCCGAGATCATCGCCGAGGTGCGCACGCATGTGTGGCCGCTGGTGGCCGAGGGCGCGGTGGTTCCGGTGATCGCGGGCGAACTGCCGATCAGCGAGGTCGGCCGGGCACACACGCTGCTCGATGCACCGGAAACGGTCGGCAAGGTCGTGTTGCAGATCGGCGACTACTGAGCACACCGATCGCGTACTGAGCACACCGATCGCGGATCACTACTGGTCGATAGGCGGGCTGCGGATACCCAGCCGGCGACGCCCGCGCGCCGCGAACCGCCCGCCACGGGTTCGTCAGGAACGGTCCGCCGGGGGCGCGTTCCGGTGCACACCGGGGAAGGGGCCGGGCAGGCTCCGTCGCGTTCCTGCTCAGTCCAGCGCGGCCAGCGCCCGGCCGAGCTGATCGATCTCGAACTTCGTCGTGTACGGCGCCAGCCCGACGGTCACCGCACCACCCTCATCGTTGACGCCGAGCGCGTCCAGCAAACCGGCTCGCCGCCGTGCGTGCCGCTGAGCACCCCGATGCGGTTGTCGGCCAGCTTGGCGGCGATCTTCTCCGCTTGCAGGCCG
>NZ_BAFY01000070.1 GCF_000308555.1 Nocardia cyriacigeorgica NBRC 100375
AGAGCGCGCGGATCGTGGCGTACAGCTCGTCGCGCAATGCCACTCGCGCGAGCGCGTTCCATTTCGTGCCGCGTTCCAGCCGCGACACCGCCACCAGTTGCGGTACCACGCCAAGGCGTTGGCCGAGCAGGTAATAGACCTCGGCGACCGCGGCGGGCGGGCGGCCGGAGATCTCGGCGATCTCCACGATGTCGAGTAAGGCGAACTGGTCGAGCAGCGACGACACGCGTGCGGCCAGATCCTCCGGTACTCCCCGATCGACCAGCGCGGCGGTGCGCTTGCGCAGATCGGCCGCATCGCTACCGGACAACCAACCCGCCACCTGCGGTGTCAGTTCGGCGATTCGATCACGGAAGCGCCGGATCTCGGCGCCGACGGCCAGCGGTTGCGGACGTTGGGTGAGCATCCAGCGCGAGGCCCGGTCGAGCAGTCTGCGGCTGAGCACGATCAGCTCGTCGGTGAGCTGGGCGCTGAGCCCGCTGCCGCGGATGTCGCGCCACAGCGCCGGCAGGTCGAAGACGGCCGAGACCACCGCGAAGGCGCGCACGGCGTCGGCGTTGCTGGCGCCGGATTCCTCCGAGAGCCGGTAGGCGTAGGTGATGCCGCCGTTGTCGACGACCGTGTTGGTCAGCACCGTCGCCACGATCTCGCGGCGCAGCGGGTGCTCGGCGATCGCGTCGGCGTACCGATCGCGCAGCGGGCGCGGGAAATAGCGGGCGAGGTCGTCGACGAAGGCCGGGCTGTCGGGCAGGTCGCCGGCCAGCAGGTCGGCTTGCAATCCGAGCTTGACGTGCGCGAGCAGGGTGGCGAGCTCGGGTGAGGTGAGCCCCTGGCCCGCCCGCTGCCGCGCGGCGATCTCCTTCTTGCTCGGCAGCACGTCCAGTTCGCGATCCAGTCCGGTGGTGGCCGCCAAGTGGTCGATGAGCCTGCCGTGCACCGCGATCGAGGCCGCCGCCCTGGCCCGGCTGGTGCCCATGAGCTGGTTCTGCGAGGCGTTGTCGGCCAGGACCAGCCGCGACACCTCGGAGGCCATCTCACCCAGCAGCGCATTGCGTTCGGCGCCGGTGAGCCGGCCCGCACCGACCAAGCCGTCGAGCAGGATCTTGATATTGACCTCGTGGTCGGAGCAGTCGACGCCGGCCGAATTGTCCAGGGCGTCGGTATTGATCCGGCCGCCCGCGCGCGCGTATTCGATGCGGCCGCGCTGGGTGAAGCCGAGATTGCCGCCCTCACCGACGATCCGGGCGCGGACCTCTGCGCCGTCGACGCGGACGGTGTCGTTGTTCTTGTCGCCGACGTCGAGATGGGTTTCGGTGCTCGCCTTGACGTAGGTACCGATACCGCCGTTCCAGAGCAGATCGACCGGGGCGCACAGGATCGCGCGCACGAGTTGCGGCGGGGTCAGCGCGGTGACGTCGTCGGCCAGGCCGAGCGCGGCGCGCACCTCGGCGCTGATCGGCACGGATTTACTCGTGCGCTCCCATACCCCGCCGCCGGCGCTGATCAGCTCGGGCGCGTAATCGGCCCAGGATGAGCGCGGTTTCGCGAACAGCCTCGAGCGCTCGGCGAACGACGTCGCCGCGTCGGGGTTCGGGTCGAGGAAGAGGTGGCGGTGGTCGAAGGCGGCGACCAGACGGATGTGCCGGGAGGCGAGCATGCCGTTGCCGAAGACGTCGCCGCTCATATCGCCGATGCCGACGGCCGTGAAGTCCTCCGACCGTGGATCCACACCCAGTTCGCGGAAATGCCGTTTCACGCTCTCCCACGCACCGCGGGCGGTGATGCCGAGCGCCTTGTGGTCGTAGCCGACCGAGCCGCCGGAGGCGAAGGCGTCGCCGAGCCAGTAGCGGTAGTTCGCGGCCACGTCGTTGGCGATATCGGAGAAGGTCGCGGTGCCCTTGTCGGCCGCGACCACCAGGTAGGTGTCATCGCCATCGTGGCGGCGCACCCGAGGCGGCGCGATGACGGCGCCGGTGGCGAGGTCGAGGTTGTCGGTGAGGTCGAGCATCCCGCCGATGAACGTGCGGTAGCAGCGAATCCCCTCGGCGCGCTGCGCGTCTCGGTCCGCCGCCGGGTCGCCGGTGGGTGTGGGCGGGCGTTTCACCACGAAACCGCCTTTGGCCCCCGCCGGCACGATGACGGCGTTCTTCACCGCCTGCGCCTTCGCCAGCCCGAGCACCTCGGTGCGGAAATCCTCCTTGCGATCCGACCAGCGCAGTCCACCGCGCGCGACCATCCCGAACCGCATGTGCACGCCCTCCACGCGCGGGGAATAGACGTAGATCTCGAAACGCGGGCGCGGTGAGGGGAGTTCGGGAATCCGGCGCGGATCGAGTTTGAAGGCAAGGCAGGTGTCGTCGCCGGGCTCGGCATGGACGTAGTGGTTGGTGCGCAATGTCGCGTCTATGACGTTGAGGTACGCGCGCAGGATGCGGTCGGCGTCCAATCCGGGGACCGCGGCGATACCTTCTTCCAGCGTTTCGAGCAGCGATTCGGTATCGGATTCGGGCGCGGCCGGGTCGAACCGGGCCTCGAACAGGCCGACGAGTCCGCGCGTGATGCCGGGATGTGCACCGAGCACAGTCGCGATATGCGCCCGGCTATAAGGGAATTCGCCTTGCCGCAGGTAGTTCGCAAAGGCGCGCAGCACGATCACCTGACGGTGGTCGAGGCCGGCGCGCGGTACCAATTCGTTGAAGCGATCAGCCTCGGCCCTGCCGTGCCAGATGGCGGCGCAGGTGTCGGTGAAGCGGCGGGCGAAATCGGCGTCGTCGAGCTGCGGTGGCAGCAAACGCTCGGGGTAGCGCAGCGAGAACCGGTAGATGCGGCAGGCGATGGCGCTGGTATTGGCGATCACGTACGGCCGCTCGTCGAGCACCTCGACACCGAGGCTCTGCAGGATCGGCAGGATCTCGCTCAGCGACGCCGGACGTCCGCCGAGATAGAGGGTGAGCACCCATTCCTCGTTCGATTCCGCGACCCGGCGCAGCGCCAGATCGACGTCGCCGGGGCCGAGGCCTTCCAGGTGGGCGAGGTCGTTCGGAGCGCTACCGGGAGCGACATCTTGCTTATAGCCTTCTGGTATGGCCGATACATAGTGGTCGGCGAGGTGCGGCGCGATCGGGGTGGCCCGCAGGCGCTCATCCCAGTCGCTTCCGGGCCGCTCGTATCGCACATCCGCATTCGAATCTCGCACCGGAGCCGTCGACGTTGCCTTCATGTCACTACCTTCCGAACGGAAGTCTCACCGCTTCCGCTGAGGACGCTTGACAGGTGGTTGTATATACAGGACTATACACCTAACCAGTGATTCGGCACACATTCGTTTTTCTGAGGAGAGAACCCCATGACCGACGCTTCCACCAGGCCGCAGTCCGGCCCGCGTCCCGTCCGCGCCGACCGTGGCAGCGAGCTGAGCACCCTCGGCTGGCAGCAGGAAGGCGCGCTGCGGATGCTGATGAACAACCTCGATCCCGAGGTCGCCGAACGCCCCGACGACCTCGTCGTCTACGGCGGCACCGGCCGCGCCGCCCGCAGCTGGGAAGCCTTCGACGCCATCGTGCGCACCCTGAAGACGCTGAAATCCGACGAAACTCTGCTCGTGCAGTCCGGTAAGCCGGTCGGCGTGTTCCGCACCAACGAGTGGGCGCCGCGCGTGCTGCTGGCCAACTCGAACCTGGTCGGCGACTGGGCCAACTGGGAAGAATTCCGCAAACTCGAACAGCTCGGGCTGATCATGTACGGCCAGATGACGGCCGGCTCCTGGATCTACATCGGCAGCCAGGGCATCCTGCAGGGCACCTACGAGACGTTCGGTGCCGTCGCGCGCAAACGCTTCGGCGGCACCCTGGCCGGCACCATCACCCTCACCGCGGGCATGGGCGGTATGGGCGGTGCGCAGCCGCTGGCCGTCACCATGAACGAAGGCGTCGCGATCTGCGTGGACTGCGATCCCGCTCGCATCGACCGCCGCATCGCCCACGGCTACCTCGACACCAAGGTCGACTCCGTGCAGGACGCGCTCGATCTGGCCATCAAGATGCGCGACGAGCGCAAGCCGCTGTCCATCGGCCTGGTCGGCAATGCCGCCGAGGTGTTCCCGCAGCTGCTGGAGATGGACGCGCCCATCGACATCGTCACCGACCAGACCTCCGCCCACGACCCGCTGTCCTACCTGCCGATCGGCGTGGCGCTGGAAGATTGGCACAAGCTCGCCGACAAGGATCCCGGCTGGTTCACCACCGAGGCGCAGGCCTCGATGGCCAAGCACGTCGAAGCCATGGTCGGGTTCATGGACAAGGGCGCCGAGGTGTTCGACTACGGCAACTCCATCCGCGACGAAGCCCGCAAGGGTGGCTACGCGCGCGCGTTCGAGTTCCCCGGATTCGTTCCCGCCTACATCCGCCCGCTGTTCGAAGAGGGCCTCGGCCCGTTCCGCTGGGCCGCGCTGTCGGGCGATCCGAAGGACATCGCCGCCACCGACAAGGCGATTCTCGAACTCTTCCCGGAGAACGAGCACCTCAAGCGCTGGATCACCATGGCCGGTGAAAAGGTGAAGTTCGAAGGCCTGCCCGCCCGCATCTGCTGGCTCGGCTACGGCGAACGTCACCGCGCGGGCCTGAAGTTCAACGAAATGGTGGCCTCCGGCGAACTCTCGGCCCCCGTCGCCATCGGCCGCGACCACCTCGACTCGGGCTCGGTCGCCTCGCCCTACCGCGAAACCGAAGCCATGGCCGACGGTTCCGACGCCATCGCCGACTGGCCGCTGCTGAACGCCCTGCTCAACACGGCATCCGGCGCGTCGTGGGTCTCCATCCACCACGGCGGCGGCGTCGGCATGGGCCGTTCCATCCACGCCGGTCAGGTGTGCATCGCCGACGGCACCGAGCTCGCGGCGCAGAAGCTGGAGCGGGTGCTGACCAACGATCCCGGAATGGGTGTGATCCGGCACGTGGACGCCGGTTACGAGCACGCCGCCGATGTGGCGCGGGAGCGCGGGGTTCGGATTCCCATGCAGGAGAGCTGATCTGAACGGTGCGGCGGCCAACTGCCGACGCGCCGACGATTGCGACGACCTCGGAGCTGCGTGAGGGGCAGCTCCGAGGTCGTCGTGCGTTCGGTCTCAGCGACGTTGCTTGCGACGGCGAGAGTACCGCCGCGTAGCGAAGGGACTGCCTCGCTCGTGATTTGCCCGATCGGACAGAATCTCGAGCGTGACCGACGAGAACGACCTGTTCGATGGGGTTCCCCTTGCCGAGGCTGCGCTCGCCGGCCAGAACCTGGACCTACTGTCTTCCAGCGAACGTGACGCAATCCAGTCATACGCTCTGAACGGGTTCGAGCGGATCAATAGAGCTCTCTGGGAGCAAATCCCGATGACGCCCACCCTTGCCCCGCTCATCGATACCATCAGATCGGCTCTGATGAAATACCCACTCCCGGCGATGGTTCGCGTCACTCGTGAAACAGAGGCGCATATTTTCGGCATCGCCGACGATGATTCGGCACGCGCACTGATCTATCGGGAGTTCACACATCGTGGCTTCTTGTCTGCGAGTGGAGCGGCGAACCCTCCTCGATCACGTCGCCACGTCGACCCTGTGATCCTAGACCTGCTCGTCCCTGCGGGCACCCCGGCCTTACGGCTGGGGGAGCTGGCGGAGATCCCCGACGAACGTGAGGTCCTGGTCATCGACGCGCGCAACTACTTCGTGGTTGGTGTCGGCTGGGACCAGGCGCGTAGCATGTGGCGTATTCAGGCGATTGTTGTGGAGGGCTAGCGATGAGTGCATTGACGCGGGAAACATTGCAGGCCGCCGAGGTGAAACTGTCCCCGAAGCAGGTCGAGGCACGGCGCCGCCAAGCCGAGAAGCTCCTCGGCAAGAAGCTCCCACCCCGCGAGACCACCTCGCGCGGAAAGTAGGGACCGCCGTTTTTGGTGCCAGGCGCAGGTGCACCCCTGGAACCGCGTAGAAGCGCGTCACGGAAGGTGACCCGCCGGCGAGGACGACGCGTCGAGCCAGCGACATTTCACACCCGGCACACCCATGCCAGCCGCTGACCACCTGCGGCAGCCTGAGGCCACCCGCCTGGTCAGTTGCGCTGGGCACCCTCGGGCCAGACGATCTCGACGGGAATGCCTGCATTGCGGGCGAGGTCTACGACGGTTCCGGTGCCACCGCGTTCGCTGACCTGCCCGTCCCACACTGCTATCAGCCGATCGGCGCCGAGTAACAGTTGGGCGTTGGCGGCTTCGTAGGCGTCGCGGCCTGCGTCATCGAAGTCCATGACATGGACGAACGCGGCGCTGGCCAGCAGGCGGTCGAACAACTCGGCATGGTCAGGCTTCACCTTGCGCTCCCGATAGTTGCGCGAAGGCAGCACCACCTCCAACTGCCCGCCGCAATCCAACACCGCCTGCGCGAACACCGAGTCCGCACCCCGCGCGATACAGCTGACGCCGACCAGATCCTCGAGCCCGTCCAACTCCTCCACGATCCGGTCGTAGACCAGCTTCGCCGTGTCCGGAGTGATGTTCATGTGGCCGGTGACAGCGACGCGCAACAGCGTTCCTTCCCGTATCGATAAGCCGGATGGCATATCGCCAAGCAGCTGCTTCGCAGCCGTCGCGCGAGTGGCACATGACGCAGACGCTTCTCGGCGTTTTCCAGCACCATGTGCCACTCGCCCCGGCGCTTCTGTTGTCGGTGGCTATTGGGCGCTGTCGCTCACCGGGTCCCGTTGTCGCTGAACACTATCGGTCGAGTTCGTCGAGAACTGACACGATCAACTGTCTGGCTTCGCGACCGTAGAGAGCAGACCGTTTCAATTCCTCGAACATGCGGGCGTAGAGGTTGATCTCGGCGGGCTGCGTTACCTGGATGCTCGCGGACGGAGTTTCGAGAGCGACCAGGTCATCGTCGAAAATCCAGAACCCCGTGCTGCCCACTCCGCCGCGTTCGCGCATCAGCGGGATGATGCCGACGGAGACCTGCGGCAAGGCCATTACTTCCAGTAGACGGCCGAGCTGCCCGGCCTGCACCTCGGCGGATCCGAACCAGGTGCGCAGCGCCTGCTCTTCAAGGACAACGACGAACCGGCGGCCGCCGCGCTGCACGATCTGCTGACGCTCCATCCGGATCGATACGGCCTCATCGATGTCATTCGGGGTATTCAGGAACCGGACCCAGAACTCGAGCATTGCCCGTGCGTAGTCCGCAGTCTGGAACAGCCCGGGAATCACATTGTGCTCGTATATGCGGAAGACCTTGGTAGCCCGATATCGCTGCGGTGTGTGTGCACCGAGCACCCGCTTCATCCCGGCCCGAGACTCGCGCCGATGCTCCACATAGGCGGAGTCGACTGCCGACAATG
>NZ_BAFY01000069.1 GCF_000308555.1 Nocardia cyriacigeorgica NBRC 100375
CTACGGCTACTCCCAGGGCGGTATGGCCTCCGCCGGTGCGGCCGAACTGCATCCGAGCTACGCCCCGGATCTCAACGTGCGCGGCGCCTACGTCGGCGGGCCGGTCGTCGACGACCAGTACTTCGTCGGCTACAACGACGGTCGCGCCGCCGCCGCACCCACCCACGCCTGGATCCTCAACGGCATGGCCGCGTCCTATCCGCAGGTGCGGCCGGTGCTCGACGCCGAACTCAACGACACGGGCAAGGCGATCCTGCGGGATTCGGAAAGCAAGTGCGCCATGCCCGTCGGGATGGCGCAGAACCATCCGCACACCGCGCAGTGGACCAGCAGCGGTCAGCCGCTGACGGCGGTGATCGACCGGAATCCGGTGCTGCGGGCGGCCTTCGCCGAACAGCGTGTCGGCTCGCTCACCCCGTCGGCACCCGTGCTGATCGCGTCGGCGAAAAACGATGAGGGCGCGCCGTTTCCGCCGATCCATGCCACCGCTGCCGACTGGTGCGGCGGCGGTGCGGCGGTGCAACTGGAGGCGAACTCCTCGATTCCGCCGATGACCGGCCTGGCCGGCACCCATGTGCTGGCGTTCTTCCCGGCGCTGGATGCCTCCCAGCAGTGGATCACCGACCGGCTCGCCGGCAGGCCCGCACCGTCGAACTGCGGCGCCCTGCCCTGACGCCGCACCAACGCGTTGCCGGCTTCGGCGCGGCCCCGACCCGCGTCGAAGCCATCGCCGTATATGCCAAGGACCAACCGAAGGAGCCTGCGATCAGCCAGCACCGGAAAACCGGCCACCGCGGCCGAGGGCGATCGGCGGTGTCGCGGCCGCATATCGTCGTCGACCGAGTCGAGATCGTCACCGTGCACGGGACGCTCGCCTTGCGCTTCTCCGACACCGCGGGCCGGCCGTACTCGGTCGTCTTCCCAGCCGAATTCGCCGCCAATGCCCTCGGGCCGCTGCGCTCGGCGATCCTCGAGGCCGAGGAAGCCTATTGGACGCTGGTGCCCGCGCTGGTGCGTTCCTTCGGCAGCAAGGAGCCGAGCGTCGTCGCCGAACGCATGGCGGCCTGGCATCGTGAGCAGGGCTGGGATCAGGTCGTCGAGTTCGCGACCGCCGACGACCCCACCGCGGTCACGCTGCTGACCCACGCCGGGCACGTCGGCATCTGCGCCGACCCGCCGTATACCGGGGAGCCGCTGCTGGCCATCTTCGACCCGCTGCAATTGCGCCGCATCGAACCCGGCCTGGTGTCGGCACTCGGCCAGGCGCTGCGCGAACAGGGCACCAGGCATTGGAGCCAGCGCGTTCGCGCTGCTCGCCGGCACATCGAGGGCCGCCAGTGGATCATCCCCGGCGACTATTGCGATCCGGCCCCCGACGCCGCCGCGGCTCATATGCGGGAACGCTACGTCGAATACCTGCGCCGTGCGCCGGTCAACCCTGGGTCGTGAGCCGGGCCTTCCCGCGCTACTGCTCGCGGGTGTAGGACATGATCACCCGCAGCACCAGATCCACGCGCAGTTCCCGTGCCTCGTCGCTGTCGGGTTCCATCAGGCACTGCACCGTGGTGCCGTCGTGCACCGCGATCAGCGCGCGTCCCAGCGCCTTCGGGTCGGTGACGGTGCGGCCGACCCGGTTCAGCAGTGTCTGCACCACCGGCAGCAGCGCGCCGATGATCGACTCCTCCCGGGCGACCATCAGGTCCCGCAGCTCCGGGTTGCGCAGGGCGTGCGCGGTCACCTCGAGGCTGATGCGCTGCCACTTGTCGTCCATCGGCACCGCGCGCAGCACATGCTCGACGACCTCGCGCACATTGCGGACATCGGTGACCGGGTCCTCCCGCAGCACCGCCGTCACATCGGCCAGCAACTGCGCCGACTGCTGCTCCCACATCGCCAGGAACAGCTCATCCATGGTGGTGAACTGGGAATAGAACGCGCCGCGGGTGTAGCCGGCACGTTCGCAGATGTGGTCGGGTTTGGTGCGGCCGAAGCCTTGTTCGGCGAAGACCTCGTAGGCCGCGTCGAGCAGGCGCTGCCGGGTTTCCGCGCGCCGCTTGGTCACTCGGCGGCCGGTGGGCCGGTGCCCGTTCTTCGCCGTCGCGTCGACGTCGTCGGTGGTTGCCACGTCGTTTCCTATCTGTCCGGGTGTGCAGACGGCTCGATGCGTGCTGATGAGGTCTGTTCGGCTGTGCACGCGTCGCCCGCAGGTCGGCGCGGCTCCGTCGCTGCCCCGATGGATAAAGTATCAAGGTCGAATCCACGGTTCCGCTGAAGAGTGTATCCAATGTAAATATGAATCGGATGCGCTAATGTATTCCTGGTGGATTCGTCGAGCTTCGCGGCACTGATGCCGGTCGGCCTGGGTGCGGTCATGTTCGGCCTCGGCCTCACGCTCACCGTCGCGGACTTCGCACTGGTGCTCCGATATCCGAAAGCGGCATTGCTCGCACTGTGTTGCCAATTGCTGATCCTGCCGCTGGTCTGCCTCGGTCTCGTGCTGAGCTTCGATCTGAATGGCGCGCTCGCGGTCGGCATGATGTTGCTCGCGGCCTCGCCCGGTGGTATCGCCGCGAACCTGTTCAGCCATCTCGCGGGCGGAGACGTGGCCCTGAACATCACGCTGACCGCGGTGAATTCGGTGATCTCGGTATTCACGATGCCGGTCGTCATCGCGGTGTCGATGCGGCATTTCCTCGCCTCCGAGGCCGCGGTGGGACTGCAGTTCGGCAAGCTCGCCCAGGTGATCGCGATCGTGCTGGTACCGGTCGCGCTCGGCATGTTGGCTCGGGCCCGGTATCCAGGGTGGGCGATGCGCTCGAAGAAGGCCGTCACGCTCGGTTCCGTGGCGGTATTGGTCGCGGTCATCGCCGCGGCGGTTGTCACGGAGTTCGACACGTTGGTCGAGCAGGGCTTGCGACTGCTGCCCGCGACGTTGCTGCTCTCGGTCTGCAGCCTGAGTATCGGCTATCTGGTGCCGCGGCTGTTTCGGGTGCACCGCGGACAGGCCATTGCCTCGGCGATGGAGATCGGCATTCACAACGCGACGATTGCCATCGCCGTGGCGACGTCGGTGCTCGCCGATCAGGTGATGGCAATCCCTGGAGCGATATACGGGCTGGTGATGTTCGGTCCCGCCGCCATCGCGGCTGCTGTTTTCCGCCGAACCGGCCGTGGGCCGGAACCGGTGCCGACGGCCGTTGTGACCGGAGAAGCGCCGTGAGCGGCGGGGGAGACGGCGATTGGTGCTGGCTCCGGCGGTCGCCGGTGCTTAGGTTGGAACGCAGGCGATGGGCGGTCCAGTGAACGCCGACCGTCGATGCGACTACGCGAAGGATCGATATGACAAACAACAGTCCTGACTCTGCGTTCGACGCCGAGGTGATCGTGGTCGGTGCGGGGCTGGCCGGACTGGTCGCGACCTATGAACTGGTCAAGGCAGGCCGGCGGGTGCTGGTGCTGGACCAGGAGAACCGCAACAACCTCGGCGGCCAGGCGTTCTGGTCACTGGGTGGACTGTTCTTCGTCGACAGCCCCGAACAGCGTCGCCTCGGTATCAAGGATTCCTACGAACTCGCGCTGCAGGATTGGATGGGTTCGGCCGGCTTCGACCGTGCGGACGAGGACCACTGGGCCCGCCAGTGGGCCCGCGAATATGTGCGCTTCGCCGCCACCGAGAAGCGGGATTACCTGCATGCGCTCGGGCTGCGGGTGACGCCGCTGGTCGGCTGGGCCGAACGCGGCGGAGCCGGTGCCGACGGGCACGGCAATTCCGTGCCCCGGTTCCACATCACCTGGGGTACCGGCCCCGAGGTGGTGCGGGTGTTCGCCGAGCCGGTGCTGGAGGGTGAGCGAAAGGGTTTGGTCCGCTTCGCGTTCCGGCATCGTGTGGATGAGTTGGTCGTCGAGGACGGCGCCGTCACCGGTGTACGCGGCAGTGTGCTGGAGCCGACCGATCTCGAGCGCGGCAAGGCGTCCTCGCGGACCGTGGTCGGCGAGTTCGACTTGCGCGCGAAAGCAGTGGTCGTCACCTCCGGCGGGATCGGGCACAACCATGAGCTGATCCGCAAGAACTGGCCGGCCGATCGGCTGGGTCCGTGCCCGAAGACGATGATCTCCGGTGTGCCCGCGCATGTGGACGGCCGCATGCTCGGTATCAGCGAGGCCGCGGGCGGCGCCATCGTCAACCGGGACCGCATGTGGCACTACACCGAGGGCATCATCAACTGGGATCCCATCTGGCCCGACCACGCCATCCGCATCATTCCCGGCCCGTCCTCGCTGTGGTTCGACGCCAACGGAAAGCGCCTGCCCGCACCGTGTTTCCCCGGTTTCGACACCAACACCACCATGAAGGCGATCCTGGCCACCGGCCACGACTACTCCTGGTTCGTGCTCACCCAGTCGATCATCGAGAAGGAGTTCGCGCTCTCCGGTTCGGAGCAGAATCCCGATATCACCGGCAAGGACATGAAGCTCACGCTCAAGAGCCGGGTCGCCAAGGGCGCGCCGGGTCCGGTGGAGGCGTTCAAGCAGCACGGCGCCGATTTCGTCGTCGCCGATACGCTGCGTGAGCTCGTCGATGGCATGAACAAGATCGCGCGCGGTCCCCAGCTCGACTACGACGACCTCGAACGCCAGATCGTGGCCCGCGACCGCGAAGTGGCCAACAAGTACTCCAAAGACGCTCAGCTGATGGCGATCACCAACGCCCGCCAGTACTTCGGCGACAAGGCGGGCCGTGTCGCCAAACCCCACCGCATCCTCGATCCGGCCGCGGGCCCGCTGATCGCGGTCCGGCTCAACATCCTCACTCGCAAGACCCTCGGCGGCTTGCAGACCGACCTGAAATCGCGCGTCATGCGCCCGGACGGCGAGCCGCTGCCCGGCCTCTACGCCGCCGGTGAGGTCGCCGGGTTCGGCGGTGGCGGGGTGCACGGGTACAACGCGCTCGAAGGCACATTCCTCGGCGGGTGCATCTTCTCCGGCCGCGCGGCCGGCCGCGCCATCGCCGCCGAACTGGGCTGACCGGAGGTGGGGTTCCGCCGTCGACCGTTGGTCACGGCGGAACCTTCGGCGGTCGACATCTCGGATCGAATACAAATCTGAATCGGATGCGATAATGTATCTCCGCGTAGGTATCGCGGAGGAGGTCCGATGAGGGAATTCGACATTGTCGTCCGAGGTGGCGAGTGCTTCGACGGGACCGGGGCGCCGCCCGTTCGCGCCGATATCGGCATTGCCGGCGGCCGAGTGGCGGCGGTCGGCACCGGGCTGCCGGACGGGCGGACGACGATCGACGCCACCGGAAAATGGGTGATACCTGGCCTGATCGATGTGCACACCCACTACGACGCCGAGGTGCTGTTCAACCCGGGGCTTGGGGAGTCGGCCCGGCACGGCGTGACCACGGTGATCATGGGTAACTGCTCGCTGTCGACGGTGTACGCCGGAGCCGAGGA
This sequence comes from Nocardia cyriacigeorgica NBRC 100375, assembly GCF_000308555.1. Classification (GTDB taxonomy): domain Bacteria; phylum Actinomycetota; class Actinomycetes; order Mycobacteriales; family Mycobacteriaceae; genus Nocardia; species Nocardia cyriacigeorgica. The sequence goes on from NZ_BAFY01000069.1 coordinate 5,460, forward strand.
TTGCGCCGATCTGTTCGCCCGCGTCGAGGCCCTGCCCTGGGACATCGTGCACGACGCGGTGGCCGAGCACAAGAGCTGGAACGACCCGTCGAGCTATGTCGCGGCACTGCTGCAACAGCCGCTCGGCGTCAACGTGGCCGCCTTCCTCGGGCACTCCGACATCCGGGTGGCCGTCATGGGGTTGGAACGGGCCAGCTCCGACGAGGTCGTGCCAGATCCATGGGAATTGGTGCGGATGCGGGAAATGCTCGAATCCGCACTGGCCGAAGGGTTCGTCGGGCTGTCGACGATCCGCAGTTCGTACTCGAAGCTCGACGGTAAGCGCTATCCGGGCAGGCAACTGCCGTCGACTTACGCCCGATGGCCGGAATTCGCCTCCCTCAACGAGATCCTGCGCGACTACGGACGAATCCACCAGAGCACGCCGAATCTGACCAAGCGCGCCGAGATCGTCCGCTACTTCACGCAGAGCGTCGGCCGGGCGCTGCGGCGCAAACCGCTGAAGACCTCGATGATCACCGCGGCCGATATCAAGGCCGACCGCACGCTCGTCCACATCACCACCGCGGCCGCCGCGATGTTCAACCAGGTGCTCGGTGCCGACTACCGCTGGCAGCATCTGCCCGTTCCCTTCGCGGTCTACGCCGATGGGTTCGAAGTGCTGGTGTTCGAAGAGCTGGGGTCCGGCGTGGCCGCGCTCAATATCCGCGATCTGGTCGAGCGTCACGAATTCCTCACCGACGAGGGGTTCCGGCGCGCATTCCGCCGGGACATGGCCAAGCGGTACGGCTCGCGGGTATGGCACCGCGATCTGAACGACGCTCGCGTCGTCGATTGCCCCGACCGGAGCCTGATCGGGCGGTCCTTCGCCGATATCGCCGCCGAACGCGGCCTCGTGCCGGCTGATGTCCTGCTGGATCTGATCGCCCTGCACGGCAAGTCGCTGCGCTGGCACACCACGGTCGCCAACGATCGAGAAGCCGTGCTCGACAAGCTGGCCCGCTCGCCCCATGTGCAGATGGGGTTCTCCGATTCCGGCGCCCATGTGCGCAATATGGCGTACTTCAACATGGGCATCCGATTGCTCGAACGGGCACACAAACAGGGATTCATGCCCGTCGAGCAGGCGGTCCACCGGCTCACCGGCGAGTTGGCGCAGTGGTACGGCCTGGACGCGGGCACCGTCGCCTCGGGCGCCCGCGCCGACATCGCGGTGATCGACCCGGCCGGATTCGACGGCAGTAGTGCCGGCTACCACGAGGCCCCGATGCCCGGGGCCGGACTCTCGCGCATGGTCAACCGCAACGACGCCGCAGTGGCCGCGACGATCGTCGGCGGGACCGTGGTGTACGAGGACGGCGAGTTCGTCCCGGGTTTCGGTACCGACCTGCGTGCCGGAACCTTCCTGCGCGCGTCCTCGGCATCGGCGAGCTCCGGCGTCGCTGTCCGCTGAGTTGGCCGGTCGGGGGTCCGCGGACCGTCCCCGCCGAACTGCCGCCCTGCGCTGCGGCCCAGTCGGTCGCGGCACCGGTGTCGGGCTCGGTGTCGGCGCCGAAGAATGAATTCCAATGTGAATCGGATTTGATTCTGTATCGGATGTGATACTGTTTGCCGCGCCTCGCTCGGCGGGGAAATGTGAAGTGCCTCCGATAGGGACGGTAGGAAAGAATGCTGAAGAAGGCCTGGCGGTTCTGTCTGCGCGGCGCCGTCGTAGTACTGCCCGCGGTGATGATCGCCGGCATGGTGTCGGCTCCGCCGGTGGCCGCGGTTCCCGACGGCGGGCCTGCGGCGGCCCGATGGCTGGCCGATTACGAGGCCGCACCGAAATACCCTGCGGTGCATATCGATTGGGACGTCCCGATCACGATGAGCGATGGCACGGTGTTGAAGGCGAACGTGTATCGCCCGGCCGACGCCAACGGCCCGGTCAGCGAGCCGCTGCCGACCGTCGTCAACATCACGCCCTATACCAAGCTCATGCAGAATCTCATCGATTCCGCGATCGCGACGCCGGTGCTCTACGACGTGCTCGTACGTCTGGCGAAAATGGTCGACCTGTCCGCCTTCGGTTTCCAGGGGCTGTCGGACCTGCTGCAAACCGTGCCGGCGGGAATGGGCCGCATCTTCGCGGGTGTGGATCGCAAGCTGATCCAGAGCGGCTACACCATGGTGGTGGTCGATGCCAGGGGAACCGGCTTCTCCCAAGGCGTGTGGGATGTTTTCGGCCCGCGTGAGCAGAAGGACGCCGCCGAGATCGTGGATTGGGCGGGTGCCCAGCCGTGGTCGACCGGCAAAGTCGGGATGACGGGCGTGTCGTACTGTGCGATCAACCAGCTGCATGCCGCGCAGCAGGGGCCCGAATCGCTGGCCGCGATCTTCCCCGTGGATCCCGGAAACGACCTGCTACACGACATCGCCAATACCGGCGGGGCGTTCGGCGCGGGCTTCCTCGCGCCCTGGTTGGCGAATGTCAACATGACGAAGCTTCTTCCCGACCTCGTTTCCATTTTCAGTGGCAAGTTCGACTGGAAGTGGTTCGACGACCGAGTGACCAGCCCGCTGGTCATGATCGACGCGTTGTTCGGGTATCTGCTG
>NZ_BAFY01000068.1 GCF_000308555.1 Nocardia cyriacigeorgica NBRC 100375
AACAACGACCCCGCCGTGCGCAACGGTGAACTCCTCGGCAACCGCGCCCACCTCGCCTGGGGCGTCGGCCCCCACGCCTGCCCCGCCCAATCCCTGGCCTACTTGATCGCCCAAGACGCCATCGACCAACTCTTGGACGCCCTCCCCGACCTGACCCTCAACCTCCCCGATAACACCCCCACCTGGCGCCCCGGCCCCTTCCACCGCGCCCTCGCAGAACTCCCGGTCACCTTCCCACCCGCGGCCCCACTCACCGTTTAGGGCCACCAACCGGGGCCGCCTGACCGGCTTCGCACCGGACCGGGCCGACGTCGGCCGGCCGCGGATACAGCGCAGGGCACTGTCGAAAGCGCTTGGCACCACCAGCGACCGATCCGCGCATGCGTACCGAACTCGGCCCAGCCGCCCGACTAAATAGACGTGATCACGCAGGTGTAGCGGGTTTCCGGGTCCACCCGATAGATCGCGGCCTCGATGTGCGACGACCACAGCGGCGTCAGTGGTCGGCGGCGAGGAATTCGAGTCTGTTGCCGACGCCGTCGACGGTGTGGAAGCGGCGGCGGCCGGGAATCTCCGCGGGGTCGGGCCAGGTTACCGGGTAGCCTGCGGCGATCAAAGCTGCTGCGGTGGTGTCGATGTCGACGACGAAGGCGGGGTGTGCCTTTGTGGCCGGGCGGAAGTCCTGTTCTACCCCGACGTGAAGTTCACCGTCCGGGCCGGTCACCCCGGGCACCCGGAACCAGCATCCGCCCCGGGCCGCGAGCAGTGGTGGTTTGGGGAGTTCGATCCAGCCGAGCACGCCGGAGTAGAACGCTCGTTGCCGGTCTTCGCCGCCGACCGGGCAGCTGACTTGAACGTGGTGGATCATGACGCAAGCCTAGGGTGGCGGTCGGCCGGGGCATCACAGTGCGCGGACCACCAGGGCGGTGCCCATGGTGAGCATGGTGGTGGCGACGAGGGTGTCGAGGAGGCGCCAGGCGGTGGGGCGGGACAGGATGGGGGCCAGGAGGCGGGCGCCGTAGCCGAGGGTGGTGAACCAGGTGAGGCTGGCGAGCATGGCGCCGAGGCCGAAAATCCAGCGCAGCGAACCGCGTTGGGTGGCGACGGTGCCGAGGAGCAGCACGGTGTCGATGTAGGCGTGCGGGTTGAGCCAGGTCATGGCCAGGCAGGTGAGCACTACGTTGCGGAGGGTGCCGGCCGGGCCGGACGCGCTGGACAAGGCCTGGCCTGCGGGCGGCCGTACTGCGCGGCGGGCGGCCAGCGCGCCGTAGCCGATCAGGAAGGCACCGCCCGCCAGGCCGGCGATGGTGAGCGCGGCCGGCCAGGCGGTGATCACCGAGCCGAACCCGGCCACACCGAGGGCGATGAGCAACGCATCGGAGATCGCGCTGATCGCCACGACCACCGGGACCGCGTGCCCGCGCGCACCCTGACGCAGGACGAAGGCGTTCTGCGCGCCGATGGCAACGATCAGGGACAACCCCGCACCGAATCCGGCGAGCGCCGCCGGGAAGATTCCGCTGTTCACGTCACTCGACGCTAGAAAAATCGGCAGAATCAGTACAGCTAAAGTTTCTTAACTATCATTAGCTCGCGTGATGACAGAGCTGCCGTTCGATCAGGTACGTACGTTGCTGGCGGTCGTCGACGAGGGCACCTTCGATGCCGCCGCGGCCGCACTCCACGTCACGCCATCGGCGGTGAGCCAGCGGATCAAGGCGCTCGAACACCGCACCGGCCGCGTGCTGCTGACGCGAACCAAGCCCGCGCAACCGACCGAATCCGGGCAGGTGATCGTCAAATTCGCCCGCCAGATCGCTGAACTGCAACGGGATACGCAGCGGCACTTGGGCATCGGTGACGAAACCGACCCGGCGCGGCTGTCCATCGCGGTGAACGGCGACTCACTGGCCACCTGGTTCCTGCCCGCCCTGACCCGGGTTCCGCAGGACCCGCCGATCTGCTTCGAGCTCCACCGCGAGGACGAATCGCATTCGGCGACCCTGCTGCGCGAGGGCCAGGTGATGGCGGCGGTGACGTCGTCGGCCGAGCCGGTGACCGGTTGCACATCGAGGCTGCTCGGCCTGGCCCGGTATCTGCCGGTCGCGAACCCGGAGTTCGTCGCCCGGCATTTCGGTTCGGGAACGCTGCGCCACCGCCTGCCCGACGCGCCCGTCATCGTCTACGACCGGCGCGACGAGCTGCAAGACCGCTACGTCCGCACCATCACCGCCGGTGAGTCCGCTGCCAGCGACGTGCGCCACTACATCCCCACCTCGCAAGGCTTCTGCGACGCCGTCGTCGCGGGCCTCGGCTGGGGCCTGATCCCCGAACAGCAAGCCGTGCCGCTACTGCGATCGGGTGCGTTGGTCGAGCTCGGCCGCCGCAAGTGGGTGGACGTGCCGCTGTACTGGCAGCAGTGGAAGCTCGATGTTCCAGCGCTCGCTCTCGTCGCGGACACGGTTGCGCGAGCCGCGGCGGAAGCTCTGCATCAGCGACGCTGAGCGCGAATCGTCGTTCGATCCGCGTGTGTCGACGCATCAACGACGTGGGCGTGGCGGACCGTCGGACAAGAGCCTCTGAACTGTTACGTCTGGTGGGAATGGTCCCAAAGGCGCTCGGCGGCAATACCTCGACTACGGGAACCGTTCGGCGATGGCCGTGGCGATCGCGTCCGGTTCGTGCTCCTGAACGAAATGCCGTGCGTTCGGCAGCTCGACGACCTCGAGGTCGCTGAACATGGCCCGCATCCGCGGGAGGCACGCCTTCGGGCGGAACACCATATCCTTCATTCCCCACACCAACAGCGTCGGCTTGCCGCCGAGCGCGGCGGGCAGGCCGCGTTCGAGTTCGGCCAGTAGCGGGCGGGCCCGGCGAATTTCCTTGGGCGTCTCGGCAAGGGCCTGCCTGGCTCGGGCGGTGGGTTGCACCAGGCGGTAGTGGTCGGCTTCGGCGGCGCTGAGTGTGCGTCCCAGTTCGCCGAGCAGAACCCGTTCGATCAGGAAATTCTGCTCGAGGATCCGCTTCCGCATCGGGCGGCTGCTCATGATCGCGCTGAACGCCCGGTTGGCCAATGCGTCGATCGGCCAGAGCGCGGTGTTTCCCAGCACGATCCCGCGCACCCGATCGGCGCGCGTGGTGGCAGCGCCGAGCCCGATCGGCCCACCCCAATCCTGTCCCATCACGACGACATCGTCGAGCCGCAGATGATCGATCAATTCGCCGACAACAGCGGTGTGCTCGGCGATGGTGTAGCCGAAACGTTCTGGGCGCTCGGATAATCCGAAGCCCAGATAGTCCACCGCGATACACCGGTATCGGTCACGCAGGCCTTTCACGATGTGCCGGTAGACGAAACTCCAGGCCGGCGCACCGTGGCAGAACAGGATCGCCGGCCCGGTCCCCTCGTCGATGTAGTGCACGCGTCCGGCGGACGAGTCGAACCACCGGGATTCGAATGGATACACGTCCCTGTCGGGAACGAAATCGATGAACATGGTGCCCTCCCTCCGGTGTCAGATTACCGGTCGGTAACGGCATCGCGCCCGCTGGAAAGCCGAAACTACCCGCACGATGCAGTCGCGCGTCGGGTGCGCTCCCGGCCACGATCGAACCTGCCGCGCCGACCGCACTGCTGACGCGGCAGGAACCGGCGATCGCGGCGGGGGCGCTATCCGAGCATCCCCGCCATCACCTTCGTCCGCCCTGGCGTGCGCAGTTTCGACAGGCCCTTGGCTTCGATCTGGCGCGCACGTTCCCGCGAAACCCCGAGCGCCGCACCGATTTCCGCGAGCGAGCGGGGTTCGGCGTGGTCGAGGCCGTAACGGAGGGTGAGGACCTCGGCTTCGCGGTCGGACAGGGCGGCGAGCATGGCGCGCAGTTGGGTGCCGATGGTGGCGGCGGTGGCGAGTTCGTCGGGTCCCGGGGCGGTGTCGGGGATGAGGGAGCCGTATTCGGTGGCGTCCTCGCCGATGGGCGTGTGTAGCGAGATCGGGTCGCGTGCCTGCTGCAGGAGTTCGGTCACGTGGGTTTCGGTCAGCTCCAGCTCGGCGGCGATCTCGGCGGCGGTGGCGTCGCGGCCGAACCGCTGGGACAGCGTGCGTTGAGTGCGGATCACTCGGTTGAGCACGTCCACCACGTGCACCGGGATGCGGATCGTGCGGCCCTGATCGGCGAGCGCGCGGCCGATGGCCTGGCGGATCCACCAGGTGGCGTAGGTGGACAGCTTCAGTCCGCGCCGGTGATCGAACTTCTCGATCGCCCGGATCAGGCCGAAGGTGCCTTCCTGTACCAGATCCAGCAGCGACATTCCGGGGTTGGTCGGGTAGCGCCTGGCGATGGAGACGACCAGGCGCAGGTTGGCCTGGATCATGTGTTCCTTCGCACGCGCTCCGTCGGCCACCGCGCGGCGCAGGGTGCGCAGTTCGGCGGGCGGGAGGTCGCCGGACTCGTCGAGCCGCTGCTGGGCGAGGACGCCGGCCTCGATTCGCTCGGCCAGCGCGACTTCCTCGTCCGCGCTCAGCAAAGGTGTGCGGCCGATGATGCGCAGGTAGTCGCGGATCGGGTCATCGCTGACGGTGCCGAGGTTGGGGGAGGTGGTGCGGCGGGAGGGGAGGCATCGGTTGGTCAAGGGATTCCTCTCGACAGTCGGGGAGTGTGGGGCGATGTACCGGCTCATCCAGTGCGCGTGCATGATTCGCGCCCGTGCGGCGCGCGGCGGCGGTGGTGGCCATGTGGCCGATTCCGGCTCGGTCGCGTTGGTGGCGCCTGCGGGTTGCGTCAACCCGCAGGCGCCACCGATGTCAACGCCCCGGGATGCGCAGTGGCCGATGCGGGACGGCCCGGAACTGTTGGCTGCGGGCGACGCTGCGCTCATCGCGAGCCTTCCGGCGACGTCCGGTGCTCGGGAAACCGGTGTCGGTGCGGCGAGCGCGCGGCGCACTCGCGGGGACCGGCGGCTGGGCGTTCGCGGTGAGCATCTGCTCGATCGCGGCATCGAACGCTGACTGCGGGGTGGACTTCTCGGCCAAAGTGACTGCTCCGTTTCGGTGGGTGCTTGCGGGACGGATGGTGCTGTCGGGGCCGTGAGTCATGCGCGTTCTCCTTCGACTGTTCAGCGCCGCCGTGGCGACGTGAGCACAAATTTAGGTCAGAACCAAAAATGTGTCAAGCATAAATTTATGACGAGTTCAGGTAGTCTGGTAGCTATGACCACAGAGATGGCCGAACCGCAGGGCCTTCGCGCCAAGAAAAAGCAGCAGACCAGGGAAAACATCTCCCACCAGGCCACCCTGCTCTTCCTCGAGCGCGGCTTCGACAAGGTGACGATCGCCGATGTCGCCGCGGCCGCGCAGGTTGCCAAGATGACGGTGACCAACTACTTCCCCCGCAAAGAAGATCTCGCGCTGGACCTGGGTGAGGTCTTCGTCGATCAACTCGCCCGCACCGTCCGCGAGCGCGAGCCGGGCGAATCCGCGCTGGCCGCATTGCGTCGCGCGTACCTCACCGCTGCCGCCGAGCAGGACCCGGTCATCGGTTTCTCCGGCCCCGCCTTCGCCGGCATGATCGCCGCCAGCCCCGCCCTGGTCGCCCGGTTACGCGAGTTCCACGACGACCGCGAAGCCGCCCTCGCCCGGACCCTCGCCGAGGAAACCGGCGCGGCACCCGACGCCATCACCCCCCGCGTCGCCGCCGCCCAGCTCGCCGGCGTGCACCGAGTGCTGTTCGACGAAACCATGCGCCGCACCCTGGCCGGCCAATCCAACGACGAGATCGCCGCCGCGCTCACCGGCCACATCACGACGGCCTTCGACGCGCTCGAACCGTCCCTTGGGTCCTACGCGGTGCGCTGACCGGCGATAACGCTGCCGCGGTACATGCGGTCGTGCGAGTCGCCGATGACCCACCGACACACCCCACCTCGGATCCGCTGCCGTGTCGCTGCCTTCCGGGGTGTGGGACAGCGGCCCATACTGGGCCGATGAGCGGTGCGGTGGCAGTCGCGCAGCAGGCACCCGAGCCGATGAGCCGGGCGAAGACCAATGTGGTGTTCGGGACCATCGTGCTGGGAATGCTGATGGCCGCGCTGGATCAGACGATCGTGTCCACGGCACTGCCGACGATCGTCGCCGATCTGGGTGGGGCCGGGCATATGGCCTGGGTGGTCACCTCGTATCTGCTGGCCGAGGCGGTGGCGACGGCGCTGGCGGGCAAGCTCGGTGATCTGTTCGGGCGAAAACTGATCTTCCAGCTCAGCGCGCTGATCTTCATCGTGGGCTCGATGGTCGCGGGGCTGGCCAACGGGATGCTGCTGCTGATCATCGCGCGCGCGATCCAAGGGGTCGGCGCCGGCGGCCTGATGGTCACCTCCATGGCGTTGATCGCCGACATCATTCCGCTGCGGGAACGCGGCAAGTATCAGGGTGCGCTCGGCGCGGTCTTCGGCGTCACCACCGTCATCGGGCCGACGCTCGGCGGACTGTTCACCGACCACGCGAGCTGGCGCTGGTGCTTCTACGTCAACGTCCCGCTGGCGATCCTGATGATCGCGTTGGCCGCGCGCACCATCCCGCACGTCAAAGCCATGGCCAAGCCGATCATCGACTACGCGGGCATCGGTCTGGTGGCGCTCGGTGTGTCGAGCCTGATCCTCGGCCTGGAATGGGGCGGAACCGAATACGCGTGGGGTTCGGCGCAGATCATCGGGCTGTTCGCGGCGGCGGCGGTGCTGCTGTCGGCGTTCGTCTGGGTGGAGTTGCGGGCCCAGGAACCGATGCTGCCGATGGGGCTGTTCCGCAGTCAGGTGTACACGGTGTGCTCGATCCTGAGCTTCATCGTCGGGTTCGCGATGCTCGGTTCGATGACGTATCTGCCCGCCTATCTGCAATACGTCGACGGTGTGTCGGCCACCGCATCGGGGGTGCGCACGCTGCCGTTGGTGTTCGGCCTGTTCGTCACCTCGATCCTGTCGGGCCAGGTGGTCGGTAAGACCGGGCGCTATCGCTGGTTCCCGATCGCAGGTACGGGAGTGATGGCGATCGGGCTGTTCTTGATGTCGACGATGGGCCGCAATACCAGCGTCTGGCTGGAATCGCTGTACATGCTGATTCTCGGTCTCGGTATCGGCCTGGCGATGCAGGTGCTGACGATCGTCGTGCAGAACACCGTCCCGTACGCGCAACTGGGCACCGCCACCTCGGGCGTCACCTTCTTCCGCACGCTCGGCAGCGCGTTCGGCACCGCCGTCTTCGGCACGCTCTACACCAACAAACTCGATCCCGAACTCGCCGGCGCGCTGACCCAGGTGCAGGTGGTGCCGCCCGAAGTGGCCGCCGATCCGGAGGCGCTGCGGGCCCTGCCGCCGGAGCTGGCCGATCCGATCATCGACGCCTACGTGGCGGCCATCGACCATGTGTTCCTGTGGGTGGTTCCGGTCGCGCTGGCCGGTTTCGTGGTCGCCTGGTTCCTGAAGGAAGTGCCGTTGCGCGACAGCGCCCGCGCCGATGCGAGCGATGTGGGGGAGGGTTTCTCGGTCCCGGACTCGGCCGACCGAGTGGTGCTGCTGGAACGCGCGATCGCCGCGACCATGCGGGCCGCGCGCGCCGAGGGGCCGATCGGCCCGGTCATTCTCGCCGATGCGGGCACCGATCTGAGCCGTGGTCAGGCCTGGGCGCTCGGGCAGGTGTACCTGCACAACCGGATTCGCGGGCAGGCCACCCTCGACGCGATCGCGCGCGTGCACCGGCTGCCCGACGAGGTGATCGCGCCGGTCTTCGCCGAGGTGCGCGAGGCCGGATACATCCGCCAGGACGGTCAGCTGCTCACGATCACCCCGGCAGGGCAGGCGCAGATCGACCGGATCAAGGCGGCGTGGCGGCGCTGGCTGGATATGCGGCTCGACGATTGGGACCGCACCGATCCGACCGACCGGATGCTGCTGGATCAGGCGCTGGAGAGCATCGCCACCAAGCTGCTCGACCAGGACGTGCGGGAACTCGTCCCCGCGCACTGATCGGTATCCGCACAGGAGGCACGCGCGGGACGGCCCTTGCCAGCCGATTACTCGCCCACGTATATTCGTATACGAGTAAGGAGGTGTGCATGGCCACCAAACGCAAGGTCGGCAATCTGCTGGCGTTGGCGGTGCTCTCGGTGATCATCGAACGGCCCATGCACCGCTACGAGATCGCCTCCACGCTGCGCGACCGCGGCAAAGACCGCGATATGGACATCAAATGGGGATCGCTGTACACGGTTGTGCAGAACATGGCCAAGGCCGGATTCCTCGAAGTCGTCGGCAGTGAACGCGAAGGTGCGCGGCCCGAGCGGGTGATCTACCGGATCACCGACGCCGGCCGCGCCGAACTGATCGACTGGACCAGGGAACTGATCGCCGAACCGCAGCCCGAGCAGCGGCAATATGTGGCCGGGTTGTCGATCCTCGCGGCGCTGCCGCCGGATGAGGTGATCGAACTCCTCGGGCGCCGGATCGAGGCCTTGAACGAGCAGATCGCCGGCGTGCGCGCGGAATTCGACGCGGTCGCGGGCGCACTGCCCAGGTTGTTCATGGTCGAGACCGAATACGGGCTGGCCATGCTGGAAGCCGAGCGTGCGTGGACCGTGGCATTCCGCGACGAGCTGGTGTCCGGGACTTTCCCCGGGCTGGACGGCTGGCGCGCCTGGCACGCCGACGGCATGGATCAGGCGAAAGCCGGTGACCTCATGGAAGGGGGGACAGCGCACTCGTAGCAGATACCGAGACCGAGTCCGGCGGAGGTGCTCGCAACACCGCCGCCGAACTCGGGGAACCGTCTCGGACCGTGCCCGCATTCGCACACCCGGCCAGAGTTTGGCAACCACAGGATAACCGGGTGGGTGATCGGTGGGGCGGTTCGCCGTACACACACGACCCCCATCAGGAGTTACCCATGTCCCCGATTCGTTCCGCGCTGGTCATCGGCGGTGGTATCGCAGGCCCGGTGGCCGCCACCGCCCTGCGCACAGCGGGCATCGATGCCCGCGTCTACGAGGCCTATTCCGGGCCGTCGATCAATATCGGCAGCGGGCTCGCGCTCGCGCCCAACGGTCTCGCCGCCCTGGACGTGATCGGCGCCGGCGATCGCGTCCGTGCGATCGCGGTACCCATCCCGAAGATGAACCTGTCCGTCGGTGGCAAACGCATCGAGGTACCGACCCTGCCCGATGTGGAGCCGATGCAGGTCGTGGATCGCAGCGAATTGCATCGCGTGCTGCACGATCATGCGATCGATGCGGGTGTGCCGATCGAATACGACAAGCGACTGACCGCCGTAGACGAGCACGCCGACGGCATCACCGCCCACTTCACCGACGGCAGCACCGCCACCGCCGACGTCCTCATCGGCGCCGACGGAATCCGCTCCACCGTGCGCGGACTGATCGATCCGGACGCGCCCGGCCCGGAATACACCGGCATGCTCGGTTTCGGTGCGCTGACCGAATGCGAGATCGATACCCCACCCGAGACCATGGTCTTCGCCTTCGGCAAACGTGCCTACTACCTGTACTGGCCGGAGGGTGCGGGCACCATCGCGTGGGGCGCCAACCTGCCGCACAAGCAGTATCTGTCGCTGACCGACGCCCGCGCGATCCCGGCCGAGCACTGGCTGAAGATCCTGCGCGACACCTACGCCGACGACACCCCCGGCGGCCAACTGGCCCGCGCGACCACCGCCGATCAGTTGCAGATCACCGGCGCGCTGCACATCATGCCGCCGGTGCCGCACTGGCATCGCGGGCGGATGGTGCTGGTGGGTGATTCGGTGCACGCGCCGTCCAACAGCTCCGGTCAGGGCGCGTCGCTGGCGGTGGAGAGCGCCATCCAACTGGCCCGCTGCCTGCGCGATCTGCCCGGTCCCGCAGAGGCATTCGCCGCGTACGAGGCGCTGCGTCGTCCTCGGGTGGAAGGGATCGCGGCACGCGCGGCCAAGATCAACCGGTCGAAGACGCCGGGGCCGATCGCCGGCCGGATCATGCGGGCGGTGATGCCGGTGATGATGAAAATGATGAAGGGCCAGCAGAAGACGATGGGTGCCGAGCAGCGGTATGTGATCGATTGGGACGCGCCGGTCGGCGCCGAACTGGGATCGGTGGTGGCGTCCGTGCGCTGAAATGGAGGCGGTGCCGCTACCGCGGCGCGACCGGACCGTGCATTCGGTGATGAGTCCCGTCGCGCTGCGGGGTGGCAGCGCGGTCGCCCCCGGTGGGGCGGCTACGCCTCGAAGGGAATCGTATTGCCCGCCGCGTCACGGGCACCGATGCCGGCTTCGATCGCGGTGACCAGTTCGGTGACCGAGGTCCAAGTGCGTGGCGGTTCGGCGTCGAGGTTGCCGATGGTGTACCAGGTTTCGGTGTCGCGGTAGCGCACCAAGCCTTTGCCGGATTCGTCGACGGTGACATCGAGGTCGCCGGATACCGTGCCTTCCTCTTCGGTCATGACGGCAGCCGCGGCGGTGAGCTCGATGATGTCGCTTATCGGAATTCTCCTCGCTTGACGCAATCGTCGACGGCGGTGCGGAGGGCCTGCTGCTCGTCGGGGTCGACGGTGAGGCCGTACTTTACCTTGATCTTGACGTAGTGATCGATATAGCCACACCGGAAATTGCCCGGTGGGAGGTAGTGCGCGGGGTCCTGATCACCCTTGGACCGGTTGGCCGACGGATCCGAGGCGATGAGATTGCCCGCGTCGTTGGCGATGCGGCGGCGGCTGTCTTCGTCGAGCTTGTCGGCACCCGAACGCCAGGCCTCGGCGAGCGGGACGATGTGCTCGGCGTCGACGGAGGCCGGATCGGTCATCCACTTGTACGGCTTCAGCTGTCCGGTCTTGCGGTCGGTGAAGCCGTACTGGTCGCGCCAGCCGCCGTCCGCGCCGACGGTCAGTTCGCAGGTCTTCGCGTCGAGGGTGACCGTGCCGGTGGCGTCGCGCAGCATCATCACTTCGCGAGTGGTGCATTTGGCGTACTGGGCGAATTCGGGGCCGAAGCCGTGTTCGGGCCTGTTGGTGTCCCAGTGCGGGAACTTCTCCCGGCTGTAGCCGCTCATCGAGCCCTCCGGCGCGACGGCGAGGCGGCCGAGCAGTTCGCTGACGTCGCGTCCGGAAGTCGTTGCCGCGCCCGCGGAACCCGCGCCGCGCTTGGCGAACAGGTCGTCGACGTAGCCGTAGCCGACGATGGCGAGGGCGATCAGGCAGACAGCAGCCGCGATGATCGTGCGGGTGCGGCCAGAGGTGCGTGCGAGCAGATCGTTCACCGTGTGACCTCACCGTGGGCGAAGGAACCGATCTGGAGTGCGGTGAAACTCAACTGACTTCCTTGTCCTGCGCCCGAAAATTACCGGGCGTCAAGCTACCCGGTGCCGGCTGTCGCCGAAGAGACTGACGGGTATGAGATTACGCACACCGTGAGCGGGCGGCCACGTGGACCATCCCCGGACCGGCGTGCCGGCGCCGATCCGGGGATGGCGTGCCACGGGCGAATTCGATCACCGCCCGCGCGACTGAGGGCGGCCGGTTGTCCAGACCGGGCCGGGCCACGACACCTCGAGGCTGATGAGGGGGTAGTCCCGGGGTGTCGTGTCGCACGAGCGCGAACTCGTCGTGACGTTCGCGGTCCGGGAGCTACCCAGACCAAGCTTTCATCTACGTAATCGAATAGTAGATGTCTGATTTCTTCTCTGCAAACACCCTACCCACTTCCCACGATTGGGAGTTTTATCCCAGTGGTCGCCATTCCATCTACGGTGCGAGTACGGAAATGGGGGACTGGCTGGGGGTTAGTCGGCTCACGCATCGGACCGGTGCCCGGTGAGCTGCGGTTCCGGTGGGCACGATCACACCGGTGCCGCAGCGGCCGGACGTAGCAGCGAACCGTCCCGGACGCCGAGCGCGGTGCGCGGCGCGACCGTGCACCAGGCGGCGGCCAGCAGCCCGTACAGCGCGACCGCCGCGACGGCGAACAACTCCGCGCCGGTGTGCGCGAACAGCGCGGTGCTCCCGGTGACGCAGGTACCCAGCGGGAAGGTGAAACCCCACCAGGTGAGTGAGAAGCCGAGCGCGCCCGACCGGAAGGTGCGCACGGTTACCGCGAGCGCCAACGTCAACCACAGCATCGCGAAACCCCAGGCGGCGATCCCGAAAACGGTGGCGGCCAGCGCCAATCCGGCGGCCTGCGCGGGCGCGGCCACGGCGGGCGCTGCGTCGGCCATCGCGCCCGCGGCGGTCACCGACTGACCGAGCGGGCCCAGCACGATCCACAGCGTCGGCACCAGTGCGGCGGTGGGTGCGCCGAAATGCATCAGCTTCGACCAGATCATGGTGGTGGTGATCAGGGCGGCGATCAGGCTCAGCCCGAACATGGCGCCGCAGCAGGCCAGCAACGTGACCCTGGCCTGGCCGGGCGGGGTGTGTGGAAGCAGAAGGACGCCGGTGGCGGCGGAAACCATCGGCGGCACCACGGGCATCAGCCACCCGCCGAACGCGGCGTCCGGCGCACCGGCGGGCGTGCGGGTGATCATCCGGTACGGCACGGCGACGGCAGTGGCCAGGCCGAGCGCGGTGCCCAGCGGCCACAGCACCCAATCCAGCGCTACCGCCGCCGGTTCGCCGATGACGTCCTTGCCGAGCAGCATCGCGCCCGCGCCGACCGTCAGCAGGGCCATCGGCGGTGCACCGGAGAAGTGGGCGAGCACCGGGTGATCGCGTTCGGCCCGGACCTGGCCGCGGTGGCGGATCATCCGCACCGCCCACACCAGGCCGAGCGCGGCAAGCACCACCGTGGCCAGCAGCCAGATGCCGGTGGCGGCGGCGCGCTGCCCGGGCAGCTGAAGCGGCAGGGTGGCGGCGGCATTGGCGAGGATGCCGGTGCCCATGACGATCGCGAACCAGTTGAGCCCGACCTGCGCCAGCGCGTCGGTACGCGCGGACGCGGTGCGGCGGGCGACGGAGACGGGCCGGTGGGTCGCAGTGAGGGTCATGGATCCAGGCTCGCGGGCGTGACGCGTGGCGGGTAGGCGTCATCGCTCTATGGGTACATAGAATGGTTCTATGCCGTTGTCGCCGCGGGTGCCCGATCTCGCCGCGCTCGACCTGCTGCTTTCGGTGGTCGAGCTCGGCAGCCTCGGGCGGGCCGCGCAGGCGCACGGCATCAGCCAGCCCTCGGCGTCCTCGCGGATCCGCACCCTGGAGAAACTGGTCGGCGTGCCGGTGCTGGAACGCACCACGCTCGGCTCGCGACCCACGCGCGCCGGTGCGCTCATCGTGGAATGGGCCCGCGCCGTCATCGACGCCGCCGGACAGCTTGAGGCCGGAATCGACACGCTGCGCTCCGAACGCGACTCGCGCCTGCGGGTCGCCGCCAGCCAGACCGTCGCCGAATACCTGTTCCCCGGCTGGCTCACCACCCTGCGCGCCGCGGCCGCCGACCTGACCATCGCGCTGGAATCCGGCAACTCGGTGGAGGTCGCGCAGGCGGTGCTCGACGGGCGCGCGGCCATCGGCTTCATCGAGAGCAGGCAGAGTTTCGCGGGGCTGGACAGCCGGGTGGTGGGTAAGGACCGCCTGGTCGTGGTGGTGGCGCCGGGGCATCGCTGGGCGCGCCGGGGATCGGTGGGTGTCGACGAGCTGGCCGAAACGCCGTTGCTGCAACGCGAAACCGGATCCGGGACGCGGAACTGGTTCGAGCATGCGCTGGCTCGTCGACGTCCGGGTGTGCAGCCGGCGGTGGCGCTGGAACTGTCCTCGACCACGGCGATCAAGACGGCCGTGGCGGCGGGCGTCGGCCCGGCTGTGCTCAGCTCACTCGCGGTAGCGGCCGAGGTCGCGGCGGGCACACTGGTGGCGCCGGTCGTCACCGGGCTCGACCTGGACCGCGTGCTGCGCGCGGTATGGCCTGCGGGAACGCGCCCGACGGGACCGGCGCGGGACCTGTATGCGATTGCCCGGCGGTCGGGGTCGGCAGCGCGGTAGTCGGTTCGTCGGGCACGAACGCTGGGTGGTGTGAACAGCGGGACTCGCTTCGGTCGACGGCGCGAGTGCCTACCCCTCCCACGGGGCGTGGTGAATGCCGGTGGGACCTGGCTTCGACCGTGGCGGCGCGTTCAGTCCCGCTCCTCCTCGATGGGCTGTGCGGTCGGTGGAACGCCGGTGTCGAGGAAGCGGATGAGGCGTTCGATGCGGGCGGTGTGGTCGACGCAGCGTTCCAGATGGTGGCCGAGCAGCGCGAGTTCGATTGCGGTGTCGGTGCTTCCGGTCCAGGCGGGGGCGCTGAGGGCGGCGTGGAGCTGGTGGTTGAGCTCTTCGATGGTCTCGGCGGGTGGGTCGGGAGCGTCTTCGGGCGGCTGCTGGCCTGCGGCGACCGAGCGCAGCGCGTGCGCGGTCGCGCGGGCGGCGCGCCTGCCCATCTCGGCCAGCAGGGCCACGATCGGTTCGGGAGCCACCGGGTCGGGGCTGCTCTTGTAGACCTGATCGGCCACCCGGCTGGTGAGCCAGCCGATCCGGGACAGCTCACCGGCGATCTGGATGGCGGTCACCACATGCCGCAGATCGCGGGCGACCGGCGCCTGGAGCGCCAGCAGCACCACCGTGCGTTCCTCGCACGCCGCGTACATGGCCTGTAGGCGCTCGTCGAGCGCGAAAACCTCGTAGGCCGCCGTGAGATCGGCCTCGACGAGCGCATCGGTGACGCGCTCGGCGGCGTCTTGGGTGAGCCGGCACATCTGCGTCAACTCATCGGTCAACGCGACGAGCTCATTGGTGAACTGGGTCCGCACGCGCCAAATTGTCGCCTATGTGTACCCCGCCGGTCGATTGATCGCGTGATCTTCGTTGCCGCGACCCCGCGAGATACACTCCCGCGCCCCGCGAATCCGAGGCCCGCTGCCCGCCCGGGCAGTCCGCGCCGACGCCGATCCGGCCGGGTCAGGCGATATTCCCAGCAGTGCAGACACCATAAACTGCGGTAATGGCGGGCCCAAACCCCTGGCAGGCCAAGGCTGCCCGAGACACCGGCGAATCCGCGTCCACGCACGGCTCCGACCGGCAAGCCACACCGGGACCCGCTGAGCCGGGCAACGGTGGGCTCTTAGGAGTGGGTTCCGCTGACGGTGTGGCGGACGCAAGCACACGCGATGAATCGGGCGCGACGAACGTGGCGCAAGACCCGACCGAGAGGAAGACTGCGCCCGTCGCTGGGCGGGAATCCGCCGGAGATTCGAGGAGGCGTCGCGCCGACGCGGTACGCGCCCGCGCGGCGGCGGCTCGCGGGGTGGGGGCTCCGTTGCGAGGGCACTGGGGTTATCTGGTGGCGGCGGTGGGGGCGTTCATCACGCTGGTGCTGATGACCCGACCCTGGCTGGTGGCCGTTGGTGCCGACGGTTCGGTGCAGTCCACGGCCTTCGGGCGTCTTGATGTGTCCACCAAATACCTGATGGTGTGGTCGAATTCTGCGCCGAAAACCCCGCAGGTCAGCGGGCTCTGGGCGTTCGCGACGGCGGCCGCCATCGTGCTGACGATCTGTCTGGTCGTGCTCTATTTCCGTATGCCCTCGGAGTACTTCGCCCGGCTGGTGGTTTTCTCGTCGGTGGGCGTTGCGGTGCTCGTCCTGTTCACCATGGTGTATCTCGACAGCAAGGGCGCCGCACTCAAGGCCCTCACCGATCGAAGATACGATCTCGGCGGCCAGGTCGGCCAGCTTCTGAGCTGGGTCAAGGGCAACGGCAAATTCATCGTGCCCGGCGCGAGCGAGGCTCAGTACGTCGCCACCTCCCGTTTCACCGCCTCTGCTGTGGCTGCCGCGACAATCGCGGTGGTATCGGCATTGGCGGCGGTGACCCAGTGGTTGGTCGGGCGCGGTGTCGAACCCGGCGGGTTGATGGCGAAAGTCTCTGCCCTGCGTGAGAAATGGGACGCGGCAGGTCGCGCGGCCACCCTGAAATCCGCATCCCCCGCAGCGCGCACGGGCTCCGAGGCCGCCGAACCCGCGACGGCGCAAGCGGTTTCCACGGACAAACCTGCGATCGTCGAACCGGCCGGGGCGCAAACTGATCCCGACGGCCCGTCCACCGGCGAGCGCATCACCGGCGTCGACCGCTAGAACCCAGCCGCGCTCCCCGCCGTGCGGTATTCGGCACCGCACGGTCGCTTATCGAGCCGCGGTCGAGGCAACCGATCGCGCTGACGACCACGGAACCGGGCTGCGGATGTCAGTGTTTCGCGGGCGTTTGCCGGGTTCGCGGCCAAGGTTTCCGTGGCAGGCCCAGGCCCCTAGATGTCGCCGGACCGCCGGCACTGCTAGGCACCCCAGGGGCCCCGCGGTAATCGGTCAGGCGTGCTTGTTGTGGGAGCCGACGACGCAGTCCATCTGCGCCTACTCGTCCTTCTGACGTGCGCAAATAGTCTGGGGTCGGCCCGTGTTCGGTGCCCGCGGCTCCTCGGTGGGCGGACCACTCCGCAAGCGAAGGTGACTTATAACACCAACCCTCTCGGGTGATGTCGGATTCGGTTTCTTTGTGTTCATGGTCACCCCCCTGTGAATTTGTATGTCACCTCTCGTAACGATTAGCTTCCTCAGGGTTGGCATCGACGCCGAAAGCAGAGAGTGCGCCATGAAACCCGAAACACGCCGCCGCCCGCGCGGGTGCTCGAGCATCGCGAGCGCGGCGCGAGGACTTCGCCGATGACGCTGGATACCCGGAAACCCCCGAGCGATTCCGCCGTCGCGATCGTGCGCAAGAACTTCTCCGGCACGGTGGTGTCGTCGCTGCGGACCTTCGGTCGCGCGGTCGGGATGGCGCAGGAGTCGATGACGGGCGCGGCCAGCGATATCGCGCGCGGCAAATTCCAATGGCAGGAGACGCTGATCCAGGCGTGGCGGTTGATCACCGTCACCGCGATCCCGGCGATCCTGATGGCCATCCCGTTCGGCGTGATCGTGTCGGTGCAGGTGGGCAACCTCATCCACACTCTCGGCGCGGATTCGCTGCTCGGCGCGACCGGCGGGCTCGGCGTGATCAAACAGGGTGCGCCGATGGCGACCGGATTCCTGCTCGGTGGTGCCGGTGCGGCGGCGATCGCGGCCGATCTCGGCGCGCGCACCATCCGTGAGGAGATCGACGCGCTCAACACCATGGGTATCAGCCCGATCCACCGACTGGTCATTCCGCGCATGGTCGCGATGCTGATCGTCGCGCCGCTGCTGAATGTGCTGATCATCTTCGTCGGCGTGCTCGCCGGATACCTGGTGGCCATCGGCGGCCAAGGCGTCACGCCCGGTTCGTACTGGGCGACCTTCGGCTCGTTCACCACCGTCGCCGACGTGTGGGTCTCCTTGCTGAAGGCGTTGATCTTCGGGTTCCTGGTGGTCGTCATCGCCTGTCAGCGCGGGCTGGAGGCCAAGGGCGGCCCGCGCGGTGTGGCTGACGCGGTGAATGCCGCCGTCGTGCTGTCGGTGGTGTCGATCGTGATCGTGAACCTGGCGATGTCGCAGATCAGCGCCATGTTCATGCCGACGAGGCTGGTCTGATGTCGACCTCGTCGTATGTCCCGAAGGGGCTCGGCTGGGCCGCGCGCTACTTCCGCCGCGGCAGCCGGGTGCTGCGCGGTGTCGAATCGCTGGGTTTCGTCGCGGTGTTCGTCTGGCAGGTGCTGTCCTCGGTGCCGCTGACGTTGCGCCGCTACCGCCAGGAGACGATGCGGGCGATCACCGATATGACCTGGGGCCGCGGCTCGGTCATCGTCGGCGGCGGCACGGTGCCGATGATGATCGTGCTCGGACTGGTGATGGGCGCCTCGGTGGGCGTGGAATCGTTCGCGATCCTGGACATGCTCGGCATGGGCCCGGTCACCGGCATCGTGTCGGCCTTCGCCTCGACCCGTGAGCTGGCACCGATTGCCGCCGCCATCGGGTTCGCCGCGCAGGCGGGCTGCCGGATGACCGCCGAGATCGGTTCGATGCGCATCTCCGAGGAGATCGACGCCATCGAGGCGCTCGGCCTGCGGTCGGTGCCGTTCGTGGTCACCACCCGCGTCATCGCGGGCGCCATCGCGATCGTGCCGACGTTCCTGATCGCGCTGATCCTGAGCTACCTGGCCTGTCGCGGCCTGCTGACGCTGGTGCACAGCCAGTCCGCGGGCGTCTACGACCACTACTTCTTCCAGTTCGTGTCCGGGTTCGACGTGATCGCCGCGGTGATCAAGGTGGCGATCTTCGGCACGGTGGTGATCCTGGTGCACAGCTACTACGGGTTCTTCGCCACCGGCGGCCCGGAGGGCGTGGGTATCGCGTCCGGTCGCGCGGTGCGCGCCAGCTTCGTGGCGATCATCGCGATCGACATGGTGCTGTCCATTGCCCTGTGGGGCTTCAACGCGGCGATCAGTTTCACGGGGTAGGACAGATGCCGAAATACGGAATGCCCGGAGTGGCAGCGGATCGCACGCGCGCGATGACGGTGGGCGCGGCCATCGTCGGCGTGATCGTCGCGGTGTTGCTCGCCACCGTCTGCTATCGCGGGCTGCGCTCCGAGGACGGGTTGCGCATCGCCTTGCGGACCGAGCAGATCGGTGACGGTGTCATCGCGGGCACCCAGGTGCGCGTGGACGGCGTGCTGGTCGGTGAGGTCGCCGAGATCGCTCCCGCTGAGCGCGGCACCCAGCGCATCACCCTCGACCTCGACGAGTCCCGGCTGTCCGGGCTGGACGACAGCTTGAAGGTCGATTACGCGCCGTCGAATCTGTTCGGCGTCAGCGAACTCGAATTGCTGCCCGGTTCCGGCGGTTCCCCGCTGCGCGCGGACATGGTGATCGACCTGACCGGCGACCGCTCCGCCGACGTCTACGACGCCACCATGGGCAGCCTGCTGCGCGGCATGTCGCAGGTGGGCGCGACGGTGTTCACCCCGCAGATGGCCACCGTCATCGCGCAGGCCGCCGCCGACGTGGAGGCTTTCACGCCGCTGGCGCAGGCGTTGATCGCGGCCGCGCGCACCGTCGCCGACAACCAGTCCATGCCGTCCTCGGAGCTGGTCGGCCGCCTCGGCGGCGCCTTCGACGGCGGCGGCAAGTTCGCCGGCGCCACCATCGAGGTCATCGATCAGTTCGTCGAGATCGACGTGCTGAACACCGACCGCGAGCGCCTCGACACCGGTGTGGCCGCGCTGACCGGGCAGATCCTGCCCGCGCTGGCCACCACCCTCACCGAAGCCGGGCAGCTGTCGGGCTACACCGACATGCTCGCGCCGATGCTCACGGTGCTGGCGCGCACGGTGTCGACCCCGCAGCGGTCGGCGGCCGATCTGCGCGCACTGCTGACCCGGCTCGGCGCCGCCATGAAGGACACACCGGACGGTCCCGTTCTCGATGTCGAGCTGGAACTGCGTGGCGTGCCGGGTATCGCGGTGCCGCTGCTCGGGCTGCCCGCGAAGGGAGGTGTCCGATGACGGTGCGTGGTGCGGCCTGGCGACTGGCGACGTTCGCCGCGGTCATGGTCGCGATCCTGCTGGTGGTGATCACCGCCATCAAACGGCCGGTCGACGGTGACACCGAGGCGCACAGCGCGCTGTTCACCGACGCCAACGGTCTCAAGGTCGGCGATGACGTGCGCATGTACGGCGTGCAGGTCGGCAAGGTCGAGGGCATCGAGCTCGACGGCTATCAGGCCGAGGTGCGGCTGACGGTCAAGACCTCGACGCCGATCTACGACAACAGCGTGCTGGCCATCCGGTACCAGAACCTCACCGGCCAGCGCTATATCGATTTGCAGCAGCAGCCGAATCCGGGGACCCGGCTGCCCGACGGCGCCCGCATCGGCACCGATATGACGCTTCCGTCGTTCGACGTGACCAGCCTGTTCAACGGTTTGAAGCCGGTGCTGGCCACCATGTCCCCGGAGGCGATCAACCAGTTCACCGAGAGCATGCTCGCGGTGATCGAGGGCGACGGCGCGGGGCTGGGTCCGGCGCTGGACGCGATCGGCAAGCTCAGCGAGCACGTCGGCAACCGTCAAGAAGTGATCGCTACCCTGGTCGGCAACATGTCCGATCTGGCCGACCGGGTCGGCGGCCGGGTGCATCATCTGGTGCCGCTGCTGGCGCGGCTGTCCGACATCTTCGAGGGCCTGCGCGCCAATGTCGGCGGCCTGGCCGAATTCGCCATGACCGCGCCCTCGGTGCTCGGCCCCATCGACCGCCTGCTCGACGCACTCGGCCTGGCCACCGACGGCAGCACCGATGTCGACGCGATGATCCGCGGGCTGTTCCCGGACCCGCAGGAGGCGGTCGAGGTGTTCGGCCGGCTGCCCGGCCTGCTCGCCGCGGTCGACAACGCCCTGCCGCGCACCGTCGCCGGGTGGAAACCGGAGTGCAGCAAAGGACAAGCCGAACTGCCCGAGCCGGTGCAGGTGCTCATCGGCGGACAGAAGGTCGCGATATGCAACGCGTGAAACTGCCCGGCCTGGACCGGATCCGCCGCGTGTTCAGCGGCGATACCCCGATCATGGACGAGCCCACCCGGCTGCGTAAGGAATTGCGGCTCGGCATCATCGGCGCCGTCGCGCTGGTGATCGCCGCGGTCGCGGCCGCGGTGGTGTACGTGGTGCCGTTCGGCAAGACCACCTACACCGCCGAACTCACCGAGGCGCAATCGGTGAAGGCGGGCGACGATGTGCGGCTGGCCGGTATCTCGGTGGGCACGGTGGAATCGCTGGAGTTGAAGCCGGATCGGGTGGTCATGCGCTTCACCGTCGATTCGGAGGTGTTCGTCGGCGATCAGACCTCCCTCGACATCCGGATGCTCACCATCGTCGGCGGCCACTACGTCGCGTTGTTCCCGGCCGGTGACCAGCCGTTGGGAGACAAGGCGATTCCGGCCGAGCGGGTTCGCCTGCCCTACAGCCTGATCGAAACCTTCCAGGACGCCACCGCGCCGTTGCAGGCCACCGACGGCGATACCCTGCGCCGCAATCTGGCCTCGATCCAGACCTCGATCGACGGTGCGCCCGACACCTTGCGGACCACGCTGGACACCCTCGGCCAGTACCTCGACGCAATCGAACGTCAGCGCACCCAGGTGTCCAACGCGATTGCCGTGGCCGACGAGTACGTCACCATGTACGACGGCGCGAAGTCCGATCTGGGCCGGCTGATGGACAACGTCAACCTGATGGAAACGGTGCTGCTGGACAAGCGCGCCGAACTGAAAGCGGCGGTCGGGCTGCTGTCCTCGGTGGTGCAGCGACTGGCCACGCTGGCTCCGTCCTGGGACGACACACTGAAACCGAAGGCGCAGCAGCTCGCGGACGCGCTGCCGCGGCTGCAAGAGTTCGGCACCCAGCTCGAACCGCTGATCACCGCCGTGCAGGGGCTCGGCGATCGGCTGAGCGGGCTGGTGATCCCGGACGGGCCGGTGACCATCGACCGTTCGGGCGAAACCGTCACCGCGCCACCCGGTCTGGACCCGGCTGCGGCGCTGGGCCCGATCTGTGTTCCGGTGCCGGGGAAGGTGTGCTGATGGTGAAGCGGATTCTCGGCTCGCAGGCATTCATGTCGATCGCGGGCGCGCTGGTCATCGTGCTGCTCGCCGTCGTCGGCTATGTGATCGCCTTCGATCCGATCAAGGAGACCCGGTCGTACTGCGCGATCATGCCCGACAGTGTCGGCCTCTACGAGGGCAACAAGGTCTCGATGCGCGGGATCGATGTCGGCACGGTGACCGGCATCCGGCCCGAAGGCGCGGCCGTGCGCGTCGATTTCGAGGTCGACGGCCAGTATCCGGTGTACGCCGACGCCTCCGCGACCACGGTCTCCGACAGCGTCGTCGCCGACCGCGAGCTCGCAGTGCTGGCCAGCGGCAAGACTGCCGAGCAGTGGGACGCCGGGCAGTGCATCACCAAAACCCTGACGCCCAAGAGCCTCACCGAAACCATCACCGCGCTGGCGGCCCTGTCCGAGGAGATCGGCGGGACCCCGCAGACCCAGCCGGACGCGCTGGCCGGTGGTTTGCGCGCACTGGATTCGGCGACCGCGGGCACCGGCGCGCAGATCAACAACCTGGTCATGAAGCTGGGTTCGACGCTGAAGTCCCCGGACGCCGATATCGGCCACCTCGCGGGCATCTTCGACGCGTTCTCCTCGGTGTCGCAGAAGGTCAGCACGCACTGGGGTGATCTGAAGACCATGCTCACCCGGCTGGCCCCGGTGCTCAACCAGGCCAGCAACGATCTGCTGGTGCCGGGCGCGGCCCTGTTCGACGGGCTGCGCGAGGTGCTGCCCATGCTCAACGACCTGACCACCATCCTGGCCGACCCGCTCATGGGCACCCTGGACGGCTTGCTGCCGCTGGTGAAGATGTTGCGCGCCAACGTCGGATCGCTGCGCGACATCGTCCTGATGACGCCGGCGCTTACCTCGGCCTTCCGCTCGGTGACCGATCCGTCGACGGGCGCGCCCGGCCTGGTCTACGCCCCGCCGAAGGTGGCCATCGCCCAGCGCGACGCCGACCAGGTCTGCACCGCCATCAACGCTGTGGCGCCCGGCCGGTGCGCGGGCGCGGGCAACGGCATGGTCGATGTCCAACTCGTTCAGCTGGTGCTGGGATTGGCAGGTGCGCGATGACCACGCTGCTCGGGAAGCGAATGCGCTCGGCCGCGATCGCGCTGGCATCGGCGGCGGTGCTGTTCGCCGGTGGCTGCGCGTTCGATCCGTCGCAGGTGCCGGTGCCGGGTACGTCGGTGTCCGGGTCGACCTACAAAGTCAGCATCGAGTTCGCGAATGTGCTGAACCTGCCCGCCCGCGCCAAGGTGATCGCCAACGGCGCACAGGTCGGGACGGTGGATTCGGTGCGGGTGGTGCCCGCGGCCGAGGCACCCGACGGACGCGGCGGGTATGTGGTGGTCGACATCGAGGTCTCCGATGACGTGCGCCTGCCCGCCACCACCGTCGCCGAACTGCGGCAGAACACCGTGCTCGGCGATATCCACATCGCGCTGACCACCCCGCCCGACGGGTTCGGCACACTGCTGCCGCGCGGTGGCACCATCACCCTCGATCACACCAAACCGCCGGTGCAGCTGGAAGACACCATGGCCACCATGGCGGTGTTCGTGCAGGGCGGTGCGGTCGGCCAGTTGCAGGACATCATCAACCGGTTCAACTCGGTGCTGCCGCAAGATCCGATGGAGACCCAGCGCATCACCCAGGTGATCGCGGGCGACGTCGTCGACCTGGCCGCCAATCTGGATCAGGTGGACCGGCTGCTCTACGGTCTCGGCACGAATGCTCGTGTGCTGCACGGGATCCAGCCGGAGCTGGACAATATCCTGAGCCCGGAATCCGTGCAGCAGATGACCTATGCCACCGATTCCATCGGCGGGGTCACCGATATCTTCGGCGCCCTCGCGCCGGTCGGTGCCTCGATGACCTGGCTGACGCCGCTGGTGCAGGCCGGAGACGCGGCTGCGATGGCGTTCGCGCCGCTGGCCACGGGCGCACCGTTGAACACCGCCTCGCCGTCGAATCTGGCGCTGCTCACCGCATTGCTGCGCGACAAGATCATTCCGTTCGCAGAGCGCGGCGCCAAGGTCAACATCGCCGACGTCCAGGTGACACCGGCGGGCGGCGCCCCGATCTCCGCCGACGACCAGATCGACCGCATCATCGACACCCTGCGCATGATCGGAGCCATCCGATGAAGATCGGCCCGCTGGCTTCTCTCGGCGGCATCGCCGCCATCACCGTGCTCGGCGCGAGCTATCTGACTTTCGGTGTGGTGCAGGTGGATCCGTTCGCCGACTACACCGAGGCATCGATGGTGCTGAAGAACTCCGGTGGGCTCGGCGTCGGTTCGCCGATCCTGCTGACCGGTATCGAGGTCGGCCGGGTGACGTCGGTGGACCGCACCGCCGCCGGCGTGGAGGTGGGGTTGCGCGTCGACAGCGAGCACAAGGTGCCCACCGACAGCGTCGTCACCATCGAGCACCTGTCCGCGCTCGGTGAACCGTATGTGCAGTTCCGGCCGAAAACCGGTGCGGGACCGTACCTCGAGGACGGGCAGCGGCTGCACTCGCAGGACGTGCGCACCCCGCTGTCGATTCCCGAGGCGGCCAGAATGGTCACCAAGACGATGAACCAGCTCGACCCCGAGGTGGTCGGGTCACTGGCCGAAACCATGAGCGTGGCGCTGCACGGCACCGACGCGGTGATGCCCGAACTCACCCGCGCCGCCGACCTGCTGGCCTCGACCATCGTCTCCAGGGAACCGGAGATCGCGCAGCTGCTCAATGATTTCGAAACCGTCTCCCAGGACATCGACTGGGCGGGCCCGGCCACCGCCGCCGCCGCGCCCGCCTTCACCCAGTTCGCGCAGCGACTCGACGAGCTGGTCGAATCGGTGGGCCGGTTGATCCAGACCGACGACGCCCCGCAGATGTACCTCGAGGGCAACGGCCTGGTGCCGTTCCTGCAACGGCTCACCGAATGGGTGCATCAGGTCGGCCCGGAACTGGCTTCGCTGCTGCCCGGCCTGCAACCGCTGGCCGATGCCGTCACCACCGCCGGTCCGCGCCTGGATCTGTCGGCGCTCATCGCGCAGGCGCTCGAATCCACCGATGATGATGCCGTGAAGGTGCGCGTCACCGTCAAGTAGTTCATCGAGAGTTACCTGAGCGAGGGTGCCACTCGGGAAATACCTCGCTCAGGTAACTCTCAGTGCGGGTGCTGGGCGGCGTAGCGGGCGCGTTCCTCGGCGCGGCGGTCGGCGCGTTCGGGGTTCTCGAGGTCGGCAGGCAGGCCGTGCTTGGCGAGGCGGTGGGCGCGGTTCATCGGCATGAAGGCGACGGTGTAGAACAGCGCGAGCAACAGCGCCAGCAGCACCATCGAACCGCGTAACCACAGCTCACCGGGGAAGAACAGGAACACCGCGAACAGCGGGACGAACGGCACCAGGCCGCGCAGCACATGCCGCGGGAAGGCGTATGTGCCGGTGAGATCGTTGCGGACCCAGTCGCGCATGGAATCGGGCAGCTTGCGCCCGCAGGCGTAGCCGAGCCACTGGATCGGATTCGGGCGGCGGTGTTCGCGGCTCATGAGCGGGCTCCTTCGGTGCGCGCGGTGTGGGTGTTCGCTTCGGTCGCTTCGGGCTCGGCGAGCACCGAGCGGCGGGCGGCCTGGTTCACCCGGGTCAGCACGGTGTGCAGTTCCTCCAGGTCGGCCAGGCTGACGCCGAGCCGCTGCACCACCGCGGGCGGGATGGCTTCGGCCTGAGTGCGCAGCGCGCGGCCTTGCTCGGTCAGGTCGATCACCAGGTTGCGTTCGTCGCGGGGGTCGCGTTCCCTGGTGATCAGTCCGGCGCTGTGCAGCCGCTTGAGCAGCGGCGACAGGGTGGGGGAGTCGAGCTGGATGGCCTCGGCGATCTCCTTGACCGACATCGGCGCCGAGCCCCACAGCGCCAGCATCACGAGGTACTGCGGGTGGGTGAGGCCCATCGGTTCCAGCAGCGGCCGGTAGACCGCGAGCACCGCCCGGTTGGCCACCGCGAGCGCGAAGCACACCTGGCGATCCAGGCGCAGCGGATCGTCGATCTCGAGTCCCGTCGGCTGTCCGTTCATGTCCTCCACGTTAGCGCATTAATAGTTAGTGCGTTAAGTAATGTGATCGGCATCCTCTGCGTGCTGTGGTCTGATAGGTGCATGGGCACGGCAGGTACGAAGGGTGTTCCGCGCGCGGAGCGGGAGCGGCAGATCCTCGATGCCGCGACCGAGGAATTCGGCCGCCACGGTTACGCGGGTACCTCGCTGGCGGCGGTGGCGGCCAGGTCCGGTGTCTCCAAGCCGATGGTGCTGGCGTACTTCTCCTCCAAGGATGGGCTGTACGCGGCCTGTGTGCGCCGGGCGGGCGACAACTTGACCAACCACATCGAGACCGCGATGGCCGACGGCGCCTCGGGCCTGCGATTGCCCGCGTTGGTGTTCACCGCGATCTTCGCCGCCTTGGAACCGCGGCCCAACGACTGGAATGTCATCTGGGACCGCGGCCTGCCCGAAGACGGGAACGCGCTGGCGGAGGCGTCCCGGGTGCGGCAGCGATTGATCGAGCAGGCTTCGCGGGGCGTCGCGGTGGTCGGCGAGGCGGGCACGCGGACCGTCGATGCCGATGATCTGGCCGTGCTCACCGAGGTGTGGACCGGGATGGTCAGCTCGGTGGTGCGGTGGTGGCTGCGTCATCCGGAGCAGTCGGCGCCGGAGATGGCCGCGCGCTGCCTGCGCATCGTCGACCTGATCGCCGACGCGGGCGTGCGCGATCGGCAGCGGACGCCTTGACCCTCGTATGACCGATCGGTAAATTACCGAGTGGTCACGCAACGGCGCGTCGGCCGGGCGACCGCCCCGGCGGACGCCCACGCTGGTCGGGAGGACGTTCTCTTATGTCGGCAACCGGTAGCACCGATCGGTCCCAGCCGGGGCAGCGCAGCCTGCCGGTGCGGCTCGCGGCGCGGGCGCTGCTCGCGGGGCTCGCACCACGCGTCGACCGGCGGATCATCGAATCCAGCCGACCGTTCGGCCGGCCGGAGATGCTTCGGCCGCACCAGGATTCGTCGCTGTGGGCGTGGACGCACTACGGGATCTTCCTGCCCCGCCTGCCCGGACGTCACCGCTACCTGAACACCATGACGCTGATCGGCGCCACCGGCTCGGTCTGTTTCGACAACGACTATCTGGCCGTCGCCGACGCCCGGCATACCAGCACCGTCTTCTCTTCGACCGCGCACGCCGGGCAACGCCACTACCGGGCCTACGACACCCGCACCGAATGTGAGTTCGCGGCCGACGGCTCGTCTCTCAGATGGGGTGAGGACCTCGAAATCACCGGCCGCTACCCGCATTTCACCGTGGCGGGCCGCTATCCCGGGTTCCGGGTCGACGCCGAGATCACCGCGACGCCGCAGGTGTCCTGGTTCATCCGCACCCCCGTCTACGACCACTTCAGCCTGCTGGCGACCTGCCGCGGCACCCTCACCGACGCCGAGGGCAGCACCGAAATCGACACCCTGTGCACCGTCGAATACGCCCGCTGCCTCTCGCCACAGGCCTTGACCGCGCGCCCGGTGCCCGAGAGGCTCAAAGTGCCGGTCGACTTCTTCACCTACCAGATCATCAATCTCGACCAACGCACCCAACTGCTGCTCACCGACGTCCGCGCCGCGGGCACCACCGCCTGCCGCATGGCGCACCTGCGCTCCCTGGACGGCGACGCCCGCGCGTTCACCGACGTGCGCATGGAGGTCCTGTCCGACCGCCCGGCCGTGGACGAACTCGGCCGGGTCATGCGGGTGCCACGCGAGCTGCGCTGGTCGGTACGCGACGGCAGGCGTGAGGTGTTCGCGCTGACCGGCACGGTCGACTCACCCCTGCGTTACGGGCACGGCCGCGGATACGCGGGCGCCATGACCTATACGGGCAGGTGGCGCGGGCGCCCGATCGATGGGAGCGGGTACGTGGAGTGGGTGGACTGCGAGGGGCGCTGAGGGGCAGGTAATCAGTGGCGTCCGGGTGCGGTCGGTCCCCGGCGGCGAGCGCGTGCCAGGAGCCATAGGCCGATAGCTGCTGCGGTGGCCGCGAGGAGCAGTAACGCGCAGCCCTCGACCAGGAGGGCGGCCCAGCGCGGTAGCCACAGGTCGAGCACTTCGACACCGGCCGCGAGCAGGAGATAGCCCGCGCAGGCCAGCATGATCGCCGCGGCGCCGAGAGCGACAGCGCCGAGCAGGGCGGTCTGTAGGCGGTCGAGCAGGTCGGCCCGTAGTGCGAGCGCCTTGCGCCGCAACCACTTCCATACTGCGCGCAGCGTTCGATAGCTGCTGGTGAGCAGGATATCCGGTTGCGGCTCGGTGGAGCCAGGTCCCGGTTCGGTGATGGTTTCGGTCATGCCGACACTCGCGTCGACAGCCGGCCGAGGGCGAAGCGGGCGAACGGGCGGACGAACGGCGCGGCCCAGCTCGCGGGGAGGAAAGCGAAGATGGCGGGACGGCCGCCGACGGTCCAGGCGACTTCTGTGCCGCCGTCCGCGGTGGGCTCCAGACGGAAATCCTGCTGGTAGGTGAGCACCACGAGCGGTATCGAGGTCCGCACGCCGACGACGGTCAGCCTGCGCCCCGGCTCGGCCCTGGTGACCTGTTCGACCGATGCGAACAGCAGAGAATCGAGGGTCCGCATGGCGCCTACGCCGCGCTCACTGTCCTGGTAGCGCATGCCGTTGATCAGCGGCAGCCAGGCGAACGCACCCTCGCCGAGGGCGTCGTATACCCGCTCTGGTGGTGCGGCGAACCGGGAGATCACCGTCATCTCGAAGGTGGGGCGCCGCGATTGCAGGGTGCGCAACAGCGATTCCCGCTCCGGTTCGGCGGTGGTGGACAACAGTTGTCGCACACGAGAGCGCAGGACGACCAGGGCGATGCACCCGGCGATCGCGCCGGCGACGACGAGTACCGCGGCGATGATGACGAGTTGTTTCATTGGCTGTTCCCTCGATAGATGGTGGTCACTGCGGCAGCAGCGGCGAGCTGACCTCGTTCACCAGCCACGATCCGTCCACGTTCTGCATGGACAAGGTGACCGCGAGCTGCCCCTCGCGCGGTTGCCCCTGGGTGCCGAGACTGCTGATCGACTGCCCGATCACGACGACCGCTCGGGTACTGTGTTCATCGCCGGATTCGATGGCGCACTGCACCTCTCCCGGCGTAGACACCACCTGCCCCTGCGTCAGCACCTCGCGCAAGTCCTTGCTGGTGGCATCGAATTCCTGCTTCCAGTCGCCGGTGGCGCCGTCGAGCACGGCGGCGAAATAGGTGTCCAGATTCCGGGCGTTGTAGTCGGCCAGCACCGGCGCGTACTCGCAGGCCGCCAGCCGAGCGGTCTCTCTGGCATCCTCGCGGGACTGGATCTGTTCGGCGCGGAACGCGAAGTATCCGGCCGCCCCCAGCGCTGCGATCACAAGAGCGACGCCCGCCGACCGAATTACTGTGTTGCGAGGGAGGGTGATCCGATCGGCACTGGCGCCGCTGCGGCTCTGCCCGTGGATGGCATCGGCATCGGATGCCGCAGGTGCGCTCCTTTCGGAGTCGGCGGCCGGGTCCGCACTGTCGGCACCGGCCTCGGAGAGTGCCTCGTCCGGTCGGTTCGGTTCCGGGTCTTTGTCGCTCATGGCAGTCCTGTCGTCGATGGGGTGCATTCACTTGGCGGGCAACGGGACCGAGAGTTCGTCGCCGCTGACGCCGGGTGGTGGGCCGGCGCCGTTGTCGGGCAGGTTCGGGCGCGGCGCGTTGGCGGAGCCGCGGATCTGGATTTCCGGGCGGGTGGTGACGCAGTAGTTGTAGAGGCGGACGCGGCCGTCGGAGACCTGGGTGGGGGAGACGGGGATGGTCTCGTATTCGCAGGTCGGGCGCGGCCAGATGTCGGTGAGGGTGTGGAAAGCGTTGTCGTGGGCCGGGATTCCCATGGCGGCCGAACCGAGCCTGATCGCCGGGAACAGGGCCCGCATGGCCGGTGTGCGCAGGCGGGCGGCGCGGGTGATGGCGACGAAGTTGATCACCAGATCGGTCATCGGGTCGGTGGTCTCGGCAATGACGCCGCCGAGGGTCGCCAGCTGGCCGGGCCCCAGGTCGAGCAGGCGCCGTACCTCCCGGTCGGCGGCGGTCAACTGGTCGAACAGCACACCCGAGCCGCGCACCAGCGTGCCCAGGTCGGGCTGGGCATGTGAGGTGGTTTCGGCGATCACGCTCAGGTTCCGGATGAGCTGGGTGGTCTGCGGCAGCATGCCGGTGAGCCCGGCCATCGCCTGGCTGATACCCGCGATGACGTTGCGCAGCTGGTCGGGCCCGTCGGCCAGTGCCTTGTCCAGCTCGTCGACGATGACGGTGAGCCGTTGCGGATTCAGCCCGGAGATCAGCCCGCTGGTGTTGGTCAGGAACGATTCGATCGTCACCGGCGTCGACACCCGCGTCGCGTCGATGACCGAACCGTCGGCGAGGTAGGGGCCCTCACCGGTGCTGGGTCGCAGATCCAGGTACTGCTCACCGGCCGCGGACAGCCGCTGCACCGCGGCGGTGGTGTCCAGTGAGATCCGGGTGCCGGCCTCGATCTCCGTAACAGCGACCACACCGGTATCGGCCAACTCCACCGACCGCACCGTGCCCACCCGCACCCCGCGCAGCGTGACGTCGTTGTCGACCAGTAGCCCACCCGACACCGGCAGCATCACCGTGACCCGGTAGGTTTCCCGCAGCGGATTGAACCGCACGATGTCCACCGCGATATACCCGGCACCGAGCAGCAGCATCGCCACCAGACCGATCGAGGCGACAACGTTCACCCGCTCGAACAGCCACGTCGCCACCCGTACGAGCACATTCGCGCCACGCTCCAGCCACCGATCCGCCAAGCGCAGCGCGGCATCGAACATCCGCAGCAACGGATAGATCAGGCGTTGTCTCATCGGTGCCCGCCCTGCAATCGTTCCTGGACCCGGGCCAGCACCTGCGCCAGACTGCCGACGAAGGCGGCCGGGTCGCTGCCGTCGGGCAACCGGCTG
This sequence comes from Nocardia cyriacigeorgica NBRC 100375, assembly GCF_000308555.1. Classification (GTDB taxonomy): domain Bacteria; phylum Actinomycetota; class Actinomycetes; order Mycobacteriales; family Mycobacteriaceae; genus Nocardia; species Nocardia cyriacigeorgica. The sequence continues at coordinate 30,601 of NZ_BAFY01000068.1, forward strand.
CCACTCGGATCGGTGAGCGCGCCGAGGCTCAGGTACGAGATGCGCGCGCCCACCGCGAGAGCGGTGCCCTCGGTCGTCGCCTGGAGCGAGGGGTAGAGGGTGTGCAGTCCGTCGAGGGTCCCGGCCAGGTTGTCGCCCATCCGGGTGAACCCGCCCATCAGCTGCTGCACGCTATCGAACAGGCTGCGGAATTGCTCGCCGGTGGTAGTGGTGAAGTCGCCGAGCGCGGCCATCGTGACCGACACCTTCGCGGTGAGGTCGACGATGGCCTGATTGTTCTCGGCGATCACCCCGATCAGCGGCGGAAATTGTTCGGCGGCCGCCCCCAATTCGGCCTTGCGGGCATTGAGCACCGCGGTGAGCCCGGTGAGCCCGTGCAGCACGCTGTCGATCTGGCCGGTGCGCTGGTTCAACGCGTCCAGCGTCGCGGTCAGTTCGGTGAGCAGATGCGCCAGTTGCGGGCCGCGCCCACCGATCATCGAGTTCATCTCGCTGGTGATCCGGGCGACCTGATTGAGCGCGCCACCGTCGAGCAGCATCGACATCGACATCATCAACTGCTCCACCGACGCACCGGCCGAGGTGTGCGCGCGGTCGATGGTGTCGCCGTCGGTGAGCAGCACGGCGTCCGGGCGTTTTTCGGGCAGAGTGAGGGCGATGAAGATATCGCCGAGCGGTGTGGCCTGGCGCAGTTCGGCACGGGTGCCCTCGGGCAGCTGGATCTCGCTGCTGATCTCCAGCGCCACCTCGGCACGGAAATCCAGTGTGTCGATCTCGCTGACCACGCCGACATCGGTGCCGCCGATCTTGACCCGGGCGCGTTCGGGCAGGTTGAGGGCATCGTCGAACACCGCGTGCAGGGTGTAGCTCGGCCCGTCCACGCCGGGTTGGGGCAGCGGGAGATTGTCGATGGTGACCGCGCAGCCGCTCAGGGTGAGCACGGCGAGCGCGGCGGCGCTGAGCCGGGTCAGGCGTCCGCTCGAGCCGGCTCTCGCTGGGGTGCCGGCGCGGCCGCCGGAGGCCGCGCTCACCGCGTCAGCCCCAGCAGTGCAGCGGTGAGCCCGAAGTCGGGCCCGAAATCTTCGAGCCGCCCCGTGCGGCAACCATCCGAACGTAACTGCACCCGCTCGCAGAACAACGACAGCGTCTCGTTGTCCAACAGCGACTTATCGGTGAGCAGATGCAACCGCAGCGCCTGATGCTCCGGGCTCATCGCGGCGGCGAAGTTCTGGAAGAACAGCGGCCCCACATCGACGATCTCGGTCAGCCCCCGCGCGTGCGCGCGCATCTGCGCGGTGATGGTGGTGAGCCGGTTCAGCGCCGCCGTCAGCGGTTCCCGGTTCTCCGCAACGACGGCGCTGGTGTTGGTGACGAAGTCGTTGAGCTGAGTGAGCACCGCTTGCAAACCGGGCGCCTGATCGCTCATCAAGGTCACCAGTTCGGTGAGCCGGGCGCTGAAATCGCGGACGGTCCGGTCGTTCTCGGCCACGATCTGGGTGATGTCGTTGAGCCGGACGATGGTGTTGGAGATCTGATCCTTGTTGGCGAGGGTCACCTCGAATGCCGACGACAGCGCGTCGAGGGTCGCGCGGATCTTGTCGCCATTGCCGTCCAGCATCGGGAACAGCACCCGGCTGGCCATCGGCCCCTCCGTGGAGCTGCCCTTCAACGCCTCGCCGAGTTGTTCGAAGTTGCGCAGGATCCGATCGAGTTCGACGGGAGTCCTGGTGCGGGCCAATGGGATATGCGCACCGTCGACCAGGGTGGGCGCGTCGTCGCTGGTCGCGGGAGTGAGTTCGATGTGCCGATTGGTGATCAGCTGGGGTGAGATCAGCGCCGCCTTGGTGTCGGCAGGCAGCCCCACATCGTCGATGGTCATGCGCACCTCCACGTACGCGCCTTTGGCCTCGATCGCGTCGACCCGGCCGATCGGCAGCCCCAGCACCGAGACCTCGTTGCCGACATACAGCCCGGCGACGTTGTCGAAATCGGCGCTGATATGTAGCAGGTTCCCGAGCAGACGGTCCGGTAGTGAGGTCAGATTGTGCGGGAGCGCCGAGCAGCCGGCGGCGAACGCCGCGACCACAGCGAGTACGACGAGACGGATGCGGTTGTGATTCATCGGCACTCCTGTACCGCGTGTGCCAGGCACAGCCAGTTGTCGGGGAACACCCACGGCAGATAGACCTCGCCGTACGGGCCGTTGCCGAAGGCATTGTTGAACTGCCGCAACGCCACCGGCATCACCTGGTAGAGGGCGTCGAGGTTGTCGCGGTTCTTCTGCAGGCCCTCGGACATGGTGTTCAGGTTCTGGATGAGCGGGCCCAGCCGGCCGTTGTTCTGTACACCCATGTCCTGCAAGGTTTTCGAGGCGGCGGCGATATTGTCGAGCAGTCCGCGAATCAACTCTTGGCGGCGCGCCACCGCGTCACCGATGGCTTGGCCGTGGGTGAGCAGCATGAGCACGCCGTTCTGGTTGTCGGCCACCAGCTGTGCGACGGCGTCCATGTTCTTCAGCAGACTGTCCACTTCGGCACGGCGATCACCGATCACCCCGGCCAGCACGCCCACGCTGTCGAGTGCCTGCGCGGTGAGTTCGGGGGAATCACCCATCTGCTCGTGCACCGCCTCGAGCGCGGCCCGCAGCTTGTCCGGGTCGAGGCGTTCGATGTGCTCGAAGGAATGCTGGTACGTCGGGTCGTCGATGACCTTGGACAGGTTGTAGGGGACCCTGGTGCGGTCGAGCGGGATCAGCTCGCCGGGCAGGCCGCTGCCGGTGCCGGGGTTCAGCTCGACGTGCATCTTGCCGAGGATCGTCGACATCTCGATCGCCGCACCGGCGTCCGGGCCGAGGGTGAGATCGTCGCGGATGGACAGCTCCACCACGATCCGGTCGCGCCGCAGGTGGGCCGCCTTCACCGTCCCGACTTCGATCCCGGCGACGTCCACGCTGTCGCCCGGCCGCAGCCCCGCGGCCTGAGCGAACTCCGCGCGCACCGTCCGGTGCCCGATCCCGGCCTGGGTGAGCAGCGTCGAACCGGCCAGCAGCGCGAGTACCGCCGCACCGGCCACCAGCCCGAGCCACCAGTGCCGGTTCTGCGAATAGCTGGGGACGGCGGCCCACATCTGCGGCATGGTCGGCAGCCCGAACCGCACGAGAACGCGGTTGATCAGCCGGAAGCGTTCCAAGAACTTCTCCATTACCGGCACACCTCCGTATGCGAATTCCCGCCGACCTGCGAGAACATGCCCTGCGGGAACAGCACGCCCCACAGCGACACATCGAGGCCGCAGACATAGGAATTGATGTAGGTCCCGTTGCCGCTGATGCGCGCCAGCCCGGCCAGCACATCCGGCAGCTCGACGGCCGCGCGGTCGAGCCGGGCGCCGTTGGACAGCAGCAGACTCACCCCGGCGGACGCATCCAGCTGCGCCTGTGCCATCCCCGGTGCCACCTGTCCGATCAGTTCGGTGAGCTTGTCGGTCGAATCCGCAACCTGGGTGACCGCGCCCTTCAACGTCTCGCCCTGCTCGTACAAGCCGGTGACCAGCGCGCGTGACTGGGTGATGAGCGTTTCCAATTCGTGGCTGCGATTGGCCAGCCCCGCGATGACGCCGCTGAGATTGGTGATCACCGCACCCAGAATCTCGTCGCGCTCCCGGAACGTGCTCGCCAGACTCGCCGCCCGGGTGATCAGCGCCGACAGCGATACTCCGTCGCCCTGTAGGGCCTGCACCAACGTCTCCGACAGCGAATTCACCTCGTCCGGCTGCAACATGCTGAACAACGGCTCGAACCCGGCCAGCAGCGTGGAGACATCGAAGGAGGACTCGGTGCGCTCCAACGGAATCGACGCGCCGTCGGTCAGCCGTTGGCCACCACCTTCGCCCGGCGCCAGCGCGATATACCGCTGACCGATCAAGTTCTGATACCTGATCAGGGCTTTGGTGGTGGTGTAGAGCCGCTGCCGCGACTGCACCGAGAACTCCACCCGCGCCTTACGCTGCGGATCGAGTTCGATCGCATCGACCCGGCCCACCCGCACCCCGGCCATCCGCACGTCGTCACCGACCCGCAGACCGAGCACATCGGTGAAGGTGGCGGAATAGCCGGTGGTGTCGCCGGGCACCGAGCGTTGCAGGGTCGACCAGATCGTGTACGTGGCGCCTAGAGCGAGGGCCACGAATACTGCCAGTCCTGCTATCGAACGGCGGGAGTATGTCATCGGTTCCCCTGGTCGGCTGATGGTGGGACGGATGCGAGCCCGCCGCTCGAGATCGCGGGCCCGAAACATGGGCCGATGGCATCCGGTGTCGCTGCCTGCATGTCAACGTCCCCCGTCCCGCACCTGCGCGGTCGTGTCGCGGACGGTGAGCGAACCGCCCGCGAGCACCGGGCCGAGCAGCAGGAGCTGCGCGGCGTTGGGTTCACCGCCGACGAGGGCGGCGACGGCGGCCCGGCCGCGCAGTGGCCGGGAGGTGGCGGACGCGGACCGGCGGGCGATGGGTGCCGCATCGGGGACGGCGGGGGAGCCGGGTGCCGGATCGGAGTGCGAGGTGGCCGCGCCGGATCCGGCGGTGCCGGTCGTGTTCGAGGCGGTTCCAGGTGCTCCCGGAGCCGCTGGGTCGGGACGCGGAGATCCTGGCGGAGGCGGCGGAGTTGATACACCGGGGATCGGGAAGGGGAGCGGCGGCAGACCCGGGATGAGCGGGAAACCGGGGAGCCCCGGCACCGGCGAGGTCCCAGGCGCCCCAGCCGTACCCGGTGCTCCGGCCGTTCCCGGAGCACCGGGCAGCGCGAGCGCTCCAGGCACTCCAGGAATGCCGGGCGCGATCGGGGCAGGCCCGGCCGAATCCAGGTGGCGCGGGACCAGTCCGGGCGGAAATGGCTGTGCTGGAGCCGTATTCGGCACGGAACCATCGGTGCAGCGCGGTCCGGCCACCTCCCCGTATCGCGGGCAGTCTTGTGCCGTGTACTGCTGGAACGGCGTGAACGTGACGTCGATGGCCCAGCTCATCTGCTTGCTCGGGCCCCAGTTGAAGACGGTCACCAGCTTGCCGAGTGCGGCGTTGAGGTTGGCGACCGACACCGGAAGCGCGTCCGGGTCGGCGGCGAGCGCGCCGAAGGTCTCGTCGAGGCCGGCCACCAATTCCTTGCCTGCGTCCGGGTTGCGGGCGAACAGGGCGTTGGTGGCGTCGATGGTGCTGCTCGCACCGGTGAGCAAGGCGACGACGCCGGCGCGCCGTTCGGTGATGGTGCGCGCCGAGGTCACCGATTCGGCCAGCACGTCGATCAACTCGGGTGCCGATGCGCTGATCGCGCTGGTCGCCGCACCGAGATCGCCGAGCAACTCACCGATTCCGGGGATCGCGCGGACCTGGGTGGTCCAAATGTCGAGGCGTTCGATGGTCGAGCCCGGTACCCGGGCGGCGGGGTCGAGCGCGTCGGCGAGAGTGCCGAGCACCCGGCCGAGCTTTTCGGGCTGGATGTGGTCGAGCACGGTCCGCAGGGTGGTGAGGGTGGTCTGGAGTTCGGTGGTCGCACGGCCGGTGTCCTGCTCGATGGTCGCGCCGGCCCGCAGGCCCAGCGGCGCCGCGCCGTTGTCGACCAGCTCCACGGCGGTGACGCCGAAGATATTGGCAGGCACCACCCGTGCGGTGACGCTGCCCGGAATCGCCTCGGCGGCCTCGGGCAACAGGTCGATCTCCACCCGCTGACGCTCACCCTTGGCGACGATGTCCACCCCGGCGACCGAGCCGACGAGCATCCCGCGGAACTTCACATCCGCCCGCTCGGGCAGCCCGTCTCCGCTGCTGGTCAGCATGGCGACGACCGGCACCCGATCGTCGAACGCGCCGGTGTAGCGCAGGCCGAGCAGCGCCACCACCGTGGCGATGACGACCGCCACGGCCACCCCGGCCACGCCCAACACGCGGTTCGACGGCCCGCGTCCACTCGGATCGATGATCATCGCCGCCCCTACCCGGAAATCCGCAGACCCGGGTCGATACCCCAGATCGCCAGTGTCAACAGCAGATTCGCGAAAACGACCACGATGATGGTGGTCTTGATGGCCTTGCCGGCTGCGACGCCGACGCCCTCCGGCCCGCCCGAGGCGACGAACCCGTAGTAGCACTGGATGAACGTCGCCAGCAGCACGAATGTCACCACCTTGAGCACCGAATACGCGATGTCCACGGGATCGAGGAACTGATGGAAGTAGTGGTCGAAGGTGCCGAGGGTGGTGCCGCCGAGGAACAGGATCGAAACTTTCGTGGTGAAATAGGCGATGGCCAGGCCGATGCTGTAGAGCGGAACGATCGCCACCAGCGCCGCCAGCATTCTGGTGCTGATCAGGTACGGCAGCGGCCGGATCGCGATGGACTCGAGCGCGTCGATTTCCTCCGAGATCCGCATCGAACCGATCTGCGCGGTGAACCGGCAGCCGGCCTGCGCGGCAAAGGCCAGCGTCGCCAGCAGTGGAGCCAGTTCCCGGGTGGTGGCGAAGCCGGAGACCGCACCGGTGAGCGGCGTCATGGTGAGCAGTTCGAGTGCCGTATGCGATTCCATACCGACGGTGATGCCGCCGAACCCGCACAGGATCAGCACCACGCCCGCCGTGCCGCCGCCCACGACCAGGGAACCGTTTCCCCAGGTCACATCGGTGATCAGGCGCAGCAGCTCCTTGCGATAGTGGCGCAGCACGAACGGCATCGCGGCGATCGACTGCACCAGCACCAGCCCGATGTGGCCGAGTCGCACACTCGCGTGCGCGGGCCCGGTGGCCGCGGCGGCCAGTGCGCGGGCGGGACGCAGCAGCGGCGGTGTGTAGGAACTCATCTCAGAGCACCTTCGCCGGGAACAGCGTGTTGTAGATCTGGGTGATCACGATATTGGTGGCGAACAGCACGATCGCCGAGGTGACGACCGCGGAGTTGACCGCGTTCGCGACCCCGGCCGGCCCGCCCTTGGCGGTGAGCCCGGTATCGCAGGCGATGATCGCGGTGAGCGCTCCGAAGATCGCGGCCTTCACGATCGCGACGACGAGGTCGGCGGCCACCGCGAACGAGGCGAAGGTGCTGACGTAGGAGCCGGGTGTCCCGGACTGGATGTAGACGTTGAACACGTACCCGGTGGCGAATCCGACGAAGACGACGAATCCGCACAGCAGCATGCTGATCAGCACCGCCGCCAGCAGCCGCGGCGCCACCAACCGCCGCACCGGGTCGACGCCCATCACCCGCATCGCGTCGATTTCCTCGCGAATGGTGCGCGAGCCCAGATCGGCGCACATGGCCGAACCGACCGCGCCCGCGATCATCAGCGCCGCCACCAGCGGCGCGCCCTGCCGGATGATGCCGAGCCCGTTCACCGCGCCGATGAAGGTGGTCGCGCCGACCTGGCTGACCAGCGACCCCACCTGAATCGACACCACCACCGCGATGGGAATGGCGATGAGCAGCGTCGGCGCGGCCGATACGTTGGCCATGAACGCGGCCTGCTGAAGGAACTCCCGGCCCGGAAACCGCCGTCGCGCCAGCGAAGTGAACAACTCGGCGAAGGCGCGGCCGGTCATGGTGACCTGCCGCCCGGCCGTCTCCACCGACTTCTGCGGATGGTCGCGCCAGTAGTCGAGACCGAACCTGATGATCCGTTCCCGATCGGTCGGATCGGCAACATTGTCCGTACTGATCATGTAGCCGCCTTTGGCTGGTCAGAGCATCAACCCCCGCGCACCGACCGTGTTCCTACACGAGCGAAGCGAATTGTCTGAGACAGTAACAAGGTCGACGGCGACCCGCTAGCCTTTCGTGGAAATTCTCGGTGCGGTCTCGCGGACCTCAGAAGTCGATGTCGGGGATATCGATATCGAGCACCGACTGTGTCAGCGCATCCAATTGATCCATGGCCGCACCGATATCGAGCGCTTCGATGCCATCGACCTCGGCGCGCAGTTCGTCGAGGTCGGCCAGCAGGGCGGCGGCCTCATCGATGACGGGTGCGTGGTCGCGCGGCGGATCGCACGGCTGCCACGAGATGGCCTCGTGCCACCAGGTATCTCGGCGAGCCCAGGACCAGGTGACCTTACGGGCCAGCGGGGCGTCGTCGGTGAGCAGGCGGAAGTGCGCGCCCGCGGTGTGGTGGGTCAGTTCCAGGATGGCGTCGGGTAACTGTCTGATACGGAGCTGGGTGTTGCGATCATGGGCCAACGTCAGTGTGGGCCGGTCGATATTGCGGGTGTCCGGGATCAGCAGGTCCACCAGGGGTTCGGTCACCGTGGGGAACGTGTGCGGCCCGGCTTCGACGGGAACGCGAGCGGCGGTGCGCGGATGATGCAGGCGGCCGGCGTCGACCTCGAACACGGCCAGATCGCGAGTCGCGGTCAGCCGCAACGCGATACACAGCCCGGCCAGGTGATCATCGGATTCGACTCCCAGTAACAGTCCGCGTCCATCGGGCGGCCGCACGACCGACAGCGGACCCGCCTGACGCCGCAGTTGCGCGACGACGATCCCGACCACCGGCAGGGGCGCCGTGGGCTCCGAGTGTTCCAGGATCGCCCGGTACTGCCCGAAAGCCTGTTCCGGCGAACCTGTTCCGGCGGCAGGCAATACGGCGAACACTGAACTCACCCGCCAAGTACAGCACTAACCGCCACGGGATGCCCCCCGCACTCCGCGGATATCGGACCTCAGATACCGGAGACGTCCGCGAGCTGTCCGATCCCGTAGGTGATCGCCATGGCCAGCGCCCCACCGGCCACCACCCGCACCACCGCCCGGCCGGGGCGACTGCCACCGAGTCGAGCGCTGATCGACCCGGTGAGCGCGAGTGCGATGAGGACCGCCGCGAACGTCACCGGGATGCGAAGGTGGGTGGGCGGCAACAATATCGCCAGCAGCGGCAGCAACGCGCCGACGGTGAAGGCGACGGCGGAGGAAAACGCCGCGTGCCACGGGTTGGTGAGTTCGTCAGGGTTCAAACCCAGTTCGGCCTCCGCGTGCGCGGTGAACGCGTCGTGCGCGGTGAGTTCCTCGGCGACCCGGCGCGCCGTCTCCGGTGACAACCCCTTGGCACGGTAGATCGCGGTCAATTCGGCGAGTTCGGATTCCGGCTCCTCCCGCAATTCCCGGCGCTCTTTGGCCAGTAGCGCCTTCTCGGAATCGCGCTGGGTGCTCACCGAGACGTACTCACCGACCGCCATCGAGATCGCTCCCGCGCTCAATCCGGCGATGCCCGCGGTGAAGATGGTGCTGGTGGCGGTATTCGCGGCGGCCACACCCACGACCAGACCGGCCGTCGAGACGATGCCGTCGTTCGCGCCGAGGACGCCGGCGCGCAACCAGTTCAATCGCGTCGCCAAGGCTTCGGTGTGCGGTTCTCCCGGGTGTTGCGCCGCGCCGTCGATCTCGCTCGATGCGTCCATAGCCGCAGCCTATGCCAGGGCGGCCTGCCCGCGGGCGAGACCGGGTTCGTTGCGGATCGCGGTCGGCGGCCTACCCCACCAGCGGCGACAGCAGCGGGTCAAGGTGGCCTGTTCGGTGAGACCGACGAGCGAGGCGATCTGGCTCATCGAGATATCGGTGGTGGTGAGGTACCGGCGGGTTTCGGTGCGGCGCACGTCGTCCAGCACGGCGGCGAAGGTGGTGCCCTCGGCGCTGAGCCTGCGCTGCAGGGTGCGCGGGTGCATCGTCAAAAGGCTGGCCACCACGCCGATCTCGGGTGGGGTGGTGCCGAGTAGCTGCTTGACGGCGGCGCGCACGGTCGGCACCACCGAGCTGCCGGTGGTGGCGGTCTGCTGGGCCAGGAACTCCATGGCCAGCCGATGCAACTGCTCGTCACCGCCGCTGAGCTGACGCCCGGCGAGGCTGCTCGGCACCCGCAGCAACGCGTCGCGGCGACCGGCCCGCACCGGCGCGCCGAAGAACTGCTCGTACACCGACAGCGGCGCGGGCGGCCGATACGGCAGCTCCACCGAACGCAGGCCGTAGCGATCGCCGATCAGCCGCTGGATGGCCCGGTGGACGAAGGCGAGGCCGAGGTCGGTGCCTTGTATCGGGGTCGCCGCCGCGGCCCGCACGCCGTAGCGCAACGCCACCACACCGCGGTCGCCGTACGGGTCGGGATCGAGCGACAGACTCAGCGAGCGCGCGTGCACGAACAGATACCGGGAACTGCATTCGAGCACGTCGGCCAGGGTTGGTGAACTACGGATGGCCAGCGCCAGCGGCCCGAGCATGGCCAGATCCTGGCGCGCCGACATACGCAAGCCCAGGTCGGGGCAGTCCAGCCGGTGCGCGGCCAGTTCCAGCACCGCCGCCACCGCCTGATCGGAGACCAACAGGTCATCGGTGTCCAGGGCGGCGACGGGAAGCCCGCACGAGGTGGCCAGCTCCTCGGCATCGCCGCCCAGTTCGGCGACCGTCACCCGGAATCCGCGCAGACCCGCGGAACGAATCACCGACATGTCGCCCAGAATCAAATACTTGTCGCGTGAAGTCAAGTGAGGCGGGCCCGCGCCTCGCACACTGGAGACCATGACCGAGACCGTTGTTGCTCCGGAACACCTGGATGTGGTGATCGTCGGCGCCGGGCTGTCCGGCATCGGCGCCGCCTACCGGTTGCAGACCGAATGCCCGGGCAAGTCCTACGCCGTGCTCGAGGCCCGCGACGCCATGGGCGGCACCTGGGACCTGTTCCGTTATCCGGGCATCCGCTCCGATTCGGACATGTTCACCCTCGGCTACCCGTTCAAGCCGTGGCGCGACGCCAAGTCCATCGCCGACGGCCCCTCGATCCTGCGCTACATCACCGAAACCGCCGCCGAGAACGGCATCGACCGCAAGATCCGCTACCGGACCAAGGTCGTCGCCGCCGAATGGTCCAGTGACACCGCGCGCTGGACGCTCACCCTCGAACAGCGCGACCAACACGGCGCGGTCGAACAGCGCGAGCTGACCTGCGAGTTCCTCTACGCCTGCGCCGGGTACTACAACTACGACCAGGGCCACGCGCCCGAATTCCCCGGCATCGAGGATTTCGCGGGCACCGTGGTGCATCCGCAGTTCTGGCCGGAGAAGCTGGATTACACCGGCAAGCGCGTGGTCGTCATCGGCAGTGGCGCCACCGCCGTGACGCTGGTGCCGTCGATGGCCGAGCAGGCCGAACTGGTCACCATGCTGCAACGCTCACCCACCTGGATCAGCCCGGTGCCCGGCCGCGACAAGGTGGCCGACCGGATCAGGGCCACGCTGCCGCCGAACCTCGCGCACCGGCTCATCCGCACCAAGAACATCCTGTTCAACGTCGGTTTCTACCAGTACTGCCGCCGCCGTCCCGAGGCTGCGCGCAAGCTGCTCACCGGCCTGACCACCCGCATCCTGAAGGACAAGCGGGCCGTCGCCGAACACTTCACGCCCAGCTACGACCCGTGGGATCAGCGCCTGTGCGCGGCGCCGGACGCCGACTTGTTCAAGGCCATCCGCAAGGGCAAGGCCGAGGTCGTCACCGACCGGATCGACACCTTCGTCCCGGAAGGTATCCGGCTGGCGTCCGGCCGCACCCTGCCCGCGGACGTGGTCATCACCGCGACGGGCCTGCAACTGCTGGCCTTCGGCGGCATCACCCCGGTCGTGGACGGGCGCCGGGTGGAGTTGTCGCAACAGTTCGTCTGGCAGGGCGCGATGCTCACCGGCGTACCGAATTTCGCCGTCTGCATCGGCTACACCAACGCCTCCTGGACCCTGCGCGCCGACCTGACATCGCGGCTGGTCTGCAAGGTCATCAACCACATGGACCGCAACGGTTACGCGGCCGTGGTACCGCGCCCGGATGGCAGGCTCGACGAGCGTCCGCTGCTGGATCTGGCGTCGGGCTATATCCAGCGCTCCATCGGCGACTTCCCGCGTCAGGGCGATCGGCATCCGTGGAAGGTGCGGCAGAACTATCTGCTCGATTCCGCCACCACGATGCGCACCGATCTCGGCAAGACGCTCGCGCCGACGCCGCGTTCGGCCGTGCGGAAGCCGGTCGATGCCCGGGTGCGCTGATCCGGCTCTGCCTCGGTCGATCCGATCGGTGAATTGTCAACGAGGGCAAAATAATTGAATCCGAAAGGACATCGGCGGTGCCGCCCGGTCCGCGCCCGGTTGTCGGTGGGCCGGGCTATCATGCGCTTGGTTCGTTCGGGTGAACGAGCACACAGGCCGTGACGCGCTCGGCGCGGGGCGAGCCGCGATCGTCGAGGCAGAGGGGTATCGATGGACAGGCCGGCGTGGGCGCCCGAGGGCGTGGATATGCAGCAGGCGAGCCCGGCACGGATGTATGACGCCCTACTCGGCGGCTCGCACAATTTCGAGGTCGACCGGCGCGCGGCGGAGATGGGCACCGAACTGGTGCCCGATCTACCACGGCTGGCCTTGAGCAACCGGGCCTTCCTGCGCCGGGCGGCGCGCTATCTCGTGCAGGCCGGCGTCACCCAGTTCCTCGATATCGGCTCCGGCATCCCGACCGCCGGCAATGTGCACGAGATCGCCCAGGAGCTCGATCCGAGCAGCCGGGTGCTCTACGTCGACATCGATCCGGTCGCCGTCGCCCACTCCCGGGCCATCCTCGGTGACGCCGAGCAGGCCGCGGCCATCGAAGGCGATCTGCGCAAACCCGCCGACCTGCTGGCCGCCGTGCGCGAGCACGGCCTCATCGACTTCGATCGCCCGGTCGCGGTCCTGCTGGTCGCGGTGCTGCACCTGGTTGCCGACGCCGACGACCCGGCAGGCAAGGTCGCCGAACTGCGCGCCGCCGTCCCGGCGGGCAGCTACGTCGCGATCTCGCATCTGACCTCGGCGCTGCGCCCCGAAGACGCCGCCAGGCTCGGCGCCTCGGCCGCCAACGACAACCGGGTGGGCATCCACTTCCGCAGCCGCGAAGCCATCGAGGCTATGTTCGAAGGATGGGACCTGGTCGAGCCGGGTGTGGTGGAGCTGCCTGCCTGGCGGCCCGAATCCGAGCGCGATCACCACGAAGCACCCGGCCGCTCGCTCGGCTTGGCGGGGCTCGCGCGCAAGGGCTGAACCAGAGCGGCAGGGGATGTGGCAGGGGGTGTGAGCGTGGGTGCCGGTGAGCTCGCGGTGGCGTGGGCCGATGCGCTCGACGGTGCGGTGGCGCCGACCCTCAACCGCGACCGGATCGAGGAACTGCTGGCCGAATTGGCCGGTCAACTCGTCGCCGCGCTGCGGGCACAGACCGAACCGGTCGCCGTGCGGGAGACGGCGGCGGCGCTGGTCGCCGCGAACTATCGCGATCCGCAGGTGGTGGGGCGAACCATTCCGGTGATCTTCGGAGCGATGGCCGAGCACGCGGGCCGAATCGATGACGCCGCGGAAGCGGTGCGCGACCGTGCCGTGCTGGTCGCGGCCGAATTCGCCACCGGCTTCACCGCCGCATTGCGTTCGGCGGCGCTGACCGAACAGGAAGCGACCCTGGCCGCGGCGCTCGGGGCCGCGCGCACGGCCGAATCCCGGCGCGAACTGTCGGAGGCCCGCTTCGCCGCGGTGTTCGCCGACGCGTCGGTCGGCATCGGCACCGTCGACGTCAACGGGCGGGTGCTCGATGTGAACGCCGCACTGGCGGAGATGCTCGGGATCTCGGCGGAATCCATGCCGGGGCGCCCGGTAGCCGAGCTACTGGGTGAGGCCAATGTCGGGCAGGCCTACGACCAGATGAAAAACCTGCTGGCAGGCACCATCGACCGATTCCGGCTGGAAACCGATCACCTGCGCCGGGACGGCACCATCGCCTGCCTCGACCTGTCGATGTCGGCGGTTCGCGATCACACCGGGCGGGTGCGTTTCCTGATCGGCGTCGTCGTCGACGTCACCGACCGCAAAGTGCTGGCCGACCAACTCTGGTACGACGCCAACCACGACGGTCTCACCGGGCTGCCCAATCGCGGCCTGTTCTTCGACCGGCTCGCCTGCGCCATCCCGCCTGTCGGCGTCTGCTATCTGGACCTGGACGGGTTCAAGGAAGTCAACGACGAATGGGGGCACACCATCGGCGACAAGGTGCTGCGCGTGGTCGGTGAACGCCTCCAGGAGGGGGTGGCAGGGGTCGGCGGGCTCGCGGCGCGCATCGGCGGCGACGAATTCATCGTCATGGTCGAACAGTGCACCGGCGAAGACCAGCTCACCGCGTTGCGCGAGGATCTGCTCGCCTCGTTGACCCGACCGATGATGATCGAGCACCGGCCCATCACCATCGGCGCCAGCATCGGCACCGTCTACCTCGAAGAGCCGCCGGCGGCCGTGGACGAAACCATGCACGCGGCCGACACCGCCATGTACCGCAACAAGCCGTCACGGACGCGGGCGCAGTAGCCGAGTGGTACGGCACGGCAGGCCTGGGCGGGTCGGGCACGGGCATGCACGGACGGTCAGGGCACGGTGTGCACGTAGAGCAGGGCGATGGTGGCCAGCGTCATCGCGGGCGTGAGCAGCCAGGTCTCGATCTTGTTGCCGGTACGGGAGATCAGCGGGATGCCGGCGCGCGTGCCCAGCGGCCACAGCAGTGGGCAGCCCTTATCGGTGAGGCAGTCGCCGAGGATGTGGATCAGCACGCCGAGCCCGATCGCGAACGGCAACCACGGCGGGACGTCGGGCAGCCAGCGCGCCATGAGCAGAGTGCCGCCGCCGGCCAGGAGAACGCATGGGCCATAGGCCTTCAGCGAATCACCGGACGGGCACAGATGCAGGGCGCGCGCGCCGAGCGCCAGCATGAAGAAGATCAGCCCGAAGGTGAAGTACTTGCCCCACACATGCTGCCCGGCCCAGGTCGCCCAGCCGGCCAGCAGCACGAACAGGAGACTGTGCGTGCCGTGCCGATGTCCGCCCGACACCGCGGAAACGCCCTGTGACAGCAGGTGACTCACCGGGCCGAGGGAATGGGAGATGGTGCCCTTCGGATGGTCGATATCGGGCAGCAACGCCGCGCCCGCGGTGATGATGGTGCCGAGCACCAGCTCCATCGCACTCACCCGCACCGGGCCCTGCACCAATTCCAGGACGGCGACCGGTGCCGTGGTCGCCGCGGCCGCGAAGGCCAGCGCCCCGCTGGTGGCATGCGAGTGCCCGAGCATTCTGTGCTGTTCCCCCCAACCGGTGGACCGTCATGTGCCCGAACAACTTAACAACACCCGCCGACAAGCCGGTTTCCGCTTTCGCGGGCCGGCCACATCCGATACGTTCCTGTATCGAACTGTGTAGAGGTGAGGGCGCTGGTGTCAGCGGAATCGAGGAGCGGGGCGAGCATGACGAAAACCGCAGTGGTGACCGGCGCATCGTCGGGTATCGGGCGCGCGACCGCGCGACTGCTGGCCGAGCGTGGCTATCGGGTGATCGGCACCAGCCGCAATCCGGACGCGATCGCCGAACACGATCGGATCACCGGCGTGGAGTATCGCGCACTCGACCTGACCGACCCCGAATCGATCGAAGCGTTCGGTGCCGACCTCGGCGCGGTCGATGTGCTGGTGAACAATGCGGGGGAGAGTCAGTCCGGACCGATCGAAGAGCTGCCACGGGACGCGATCGAGCGGCTGTTCCAGGTCAATGTTTTCGGCCAGGTGCGGCTGGCGCAGCTGGTGCTGCCCGGCATGCGGGCGCGCGGTGACGGGCGCATTATCATGGTGGGCTCGATGCTGGCGAGTTTCCCGCTGGCCTACCGGTCCTCGTATGTGGCGGCCAAGGCCGCGCTGAAGGGTTTCGCCGATGCGGCCCGGCTGGAGACCTCGCCGTTCGGGGTGTGGATCAGCACGGTCGAGCCCGGCTCGATCAGCACCGGTATCGGTGAGCGCCGCACCAAATACATCGGCGACGATTCGCCCTACCTGGCCGACTTCCACACCATGATCGAACGGCTCGACCGCAACGAACGCGCGGGCATTCCGCCCGAACAGGTGGCGGCGCTGATCCTGCGCGCCATCGAAGCGGGCAAGCCGAAGCCGTTGTACGCCACCGGAAGCCGGGCGCCGCTGGTTTTCCTACTGCGTAGGCTGCTGCCGGCGACGGTGATCGAGAAGGTCGTCGCCCGATCGCACGGTCTACGGCGCTGAGCTCGCGGTCGGCCGCTGAGTTCCCCGAGCGTGCCGAGCACGAACGCTGCTGGTGACCAGAAGAAAGACCAACGCCACCACGGCAATCGACGCACCGAGTCCGAAAATCGCGCCGTCGCGCGCCGCTACCACCGCGCCGCCGAGCACCGTGCCGAGTCCGATTCCCGCATAGATGCCGGACGCGTTCAGCGACACGACCAGCGGCGCTTCGCCGGGTGCGGCGTCGATCAAACGATGCTGTTGAGCCGGAGTCTGGCACCAGGTACCCGCGCCCCACAGCAGCACCAGCACCCCGACGAGTCCGGGGGAGCGCAGGCCCGACACCGCGATCCACATCAGCGCCGCCAGCCCGATGGCCATGCCTGCGTACCCGATCGCCAGTACTCGCGTCGGTCCCCAGCGATCGGTGGCGTAGCCCGAGGCGAGGTTGCCCGCTACCGCACCGGCGCCGTACAGGAAAAGCATCAGCGTCACCGCGTGCTCCCGGACGCCGACGCTCGCCAGCGCGGGCACGGTGTACGCGTAGGCGACGTAACCGGCGGCCATCCCGATCGCCGTCAACGGAAGGATCGCCGCGACCGCCGGTTTCGCCAGCACCGCCAGCCGCGTCCGCACCGGCACCCGCGGGTTCCCCGGCAGCGAAGGAAGCAGCCGCGACAACCAGATCGCCACCAGCAGGCAGAGCGCCGCGACGATGCCCAGCGCCGCCCGCCAATCCAGCCACCGCACCGCTACGGTGCCCAACGGCACCCCGAGCGCGGTGGCGACCGTCAATCCGCCCACGACGATCGCCAGCGCCCGCGCCCGCAGCTGCGGCCGAACCAACGCCGCGCTCACCGCACCGGCGTTCGGCGTGTACACTGCGGCCCCCAGCGCCGCCGCCACCCGGGCAGCCAGGAGCAACGCCATGGTCGGTGCCAGCGCCGACCCGAGATTCGCCACCGCGAGCACGATCAGCGCCGCCACCAGCAGTCCGCGTCGCGGAATCCGCGCCGTCAGCGTGGCCAGTACCGGAGCGGCCACCGCGTACGCGACCGCGAACACCGTGACCGACAACCCCGCTGTCGCTGTCGACACCGACAGCGATTCGGCCATATCCGGCAGAAACCCGGCGACTACGAAGGCATCGGTGCCGACGGCGAAGGTGCCGAGCCCGAGCATCCACACCGACCCGAGCCCACTCCCGTCGCGCCCGTCCGCCTCAGCTCTGCCGTCGCCGAGTCCACCCGTGCCCGGCTCGTTCAGGCTGGGCTTGCCGGTGACGATGCCGGGATCAGAATCCGCTCCAGCTTCGACATCCCCTCGTATCGGGATATTTCGCATCCCTATTCTCCTCACCTGTGTGCCGCCACGAGGGCGGTGAAATCTAGTTCATCTGCGCGTAAGTGCGCCGCGTCCACTCGGCGGTGCTCGCGGGCGTCTGGGCCATCAGGTCGGCGATGGTCGTCGCGGCGAGTTCGCGCCGCCAGGCCAGTTCGGCTTTGCGCATGGCGGTGGCTACGCCGCACGGGCGGGCGAAACGGGAGGCCGGTGCCGTGCTGCCCGCGCCGTCGCGGCGGATCTCGGTGCAGCGGAAGGCCTCGTCCGGTCCCTCGATCGCGCTCACCACATCCATCAGGGTGATCCGTTCGGGGCGGCGGGCGAGCTCGAATCCGCCACGGGCCCCGGGGATCGATGACAGGATCTGTGCGCGCACCAGATCTTGCAGCCGCTTCTTCAGGTACTGCTGCGGCAGGTCGAACCACTGCGCGAGCCGGGTGGTGGGGATCGGCCCCTGATCCTCGAGCCACGCAATGGTGAGGCAGCAGTGGATGCCCCATTCGACGCCTTCGCCCATCCGCATGAAGGGGATATTACATGTACCGATTAAGCCCTGTCGGGCAGGTGCGCTAGCGTCGGGGCATGCGGCTTCATGTGGGCTGTGCGATGTGGCAGCATCCGCACTGGCAGCAGCGACGGCTGCCTGCGGGGCAGCGTTTGGGGTGGTACGCGGCCCGGTGCAACGCGGTCGAAGGCAACACCACCTTCTACGCCACCCCGTCCCGGCAGACCGTGCAGACCTGGGCCGCGCAGACCGGCCCGGACTTCCGCTTCGTCGCCAAGCTGCCCCGCACCGTCACCCACGACCGCCGGCTCCTCGGCGCCGATGCCGAACTGCGCGCCTTCCTCGACGCGATCGAACCGCTCGGCCCGCGCACCCATGCGCTGTGGATCCAGCTGCCGGGCTCGTTCGGCCCGACCGATCTCGGTGTGCTCGCCGGTTTCCTGCGTGGACTACCGGAGGGCTATCGCGTCGCGGTGGAGGTCCGCCACAGCGCCTTCTTCACCGACGAGGGCATCGCGCGGCAGCTGGAACGCGTGCTGGCCCGGGTCGACGCGGAATGGATACCGTTCGACACCACAACGCTGTTCGCCGCACCACCTGCCAGCGACGGTGAACGCGAGGCCTGGGGCAAGAAGCCACGCTTGCCCCGCCGGATGCGGGCCGTCACCGAGTTCCCGATCGTGCGCTATCACGGCCGCGACGCGACCGAACCCACCGTGGCGGGGTGGCAGCCATGGGTCGCCACCGTCGCGCAATGGTTGCGGGAAGGCCGCTCGCCCACGGTGTTCCTGCACACCCCCGACAACGCCGCGGCCCCGGAGCTGGCTCGCCGCTTCCACGACGAGGTCCGCGCTCAGGTGCCGCGACTGGAGCCGCTGCCGGAACCGGTCTCGACCGAACCGATGACCTTGTTCTGACCGCGCCGAGACCGCGGCGTTGTCTGGACCGCGGCTAGCTCGACCGCCCGCCTCGGAACGACAGCACATGCTCGCCGTAATCGGTGAGCGGACGCGACTCCACGGCCTGGCGAATACCGCTGGCCGGCAGCTGAGTCAGCTTGGCGAACATCGGCGTATTGCCGAACGCGGCTCGCACCTGCGTCTCCGAGGCGTAATCGGCGCCGTAATCGGCCAGCACCCCGAAGTTCAACGGCGCCAGCGGCGTATCCAGCGGCGTCGGTTCGGCGGGGCGGCCGAGCGCGGCGTACTGGGTCGGTACGCCCTGCTCGTACCAGCACAATTCGTAGGACAGCTGCTCCACGGTGGTCACGCTGACCACCGGCCAGCGCTGCGACAGCCGCAGCGCGAGCGGATGCCTGCCGACCGGTGCGATCTCCCAGTTCAAACTCTGCACCGACACCCAGCTGCCCGACAGCCGTTCGATCAGCACCAGGTCGTCACCGAGGGTGGTCGCGGTGTTCAGCTCGGGATCCGGTGTGCTCCAATGCGTTCGGTCCACGCCCTGAAAAGCGGAGATGGCGACGGGCGCGGCGCCGTCGGCCGCGTAGGCGGCGATGACGGCGGCACGGATCTGCGCCACCGCGTCGGCCGACGAGCACCGCACCGCCAGCGCGCCGAACGAGGTGGCGATGTCCACCGGCTTGGACGGCGGATCGGGCATGGCGCCCGCGGCCAGCGGCTTCAAACCGACAAGCGCCAGGTTCCAGTTGATCTCCTCGATGGTGGAGAGATCGCCCGCGCTCTGATAGAGGATCTGCTGCTGGGTCAGCCGTCCTGCCCGTTCCAGGGTCGGACATTCCAGCTTCTTCAAGGCGCCGAGAGTCTTGCTGGTGAAACCGATCTCGCTGATCTTGGTCTCGCGCATGGTCGCCGTCATCGCCGGTGAGGTGAGCGCGGCGTAGCGCTCGCGGTACATGGCGACGGCCTGTTTACGTTGCCTGCCGACCATCAGGGTCCGCAGCAGGGTGTTCAAACTGGCGAGGTACTTGCTGGACTGATCGGGGTCGGCCGCGAACAGCCCGGCCCGGATCCGCACCGCCTCCTCGGTGGCCGCCACCGCTGCGCCGGGATCCAAACGGCACAGCCACACACCGCATTTCGACAAACCGTCGGCGCAGACACCCGCGGCATTGGGATGGGTGGCGGCGACGTGGCGGTAGGCGTTGCAGGCGTCCCGGATGGTGGCGGTGGCCAGTTCGCGGTGCCCGATCGCGCGGGCGGCCTGTTCCAGGATGCGCAACGCGTCCTGGACCTGCCCGGCGAATTGAGCCGAGACATGGCCGTTGGTGAGCCAGCGCAACCGGATCAGGACCGCTTCCTGAGCGGGTTCGAGGGCGGCGGCGGAGCGGTCGCGCGCGGTGGGATCGTTCTTGGTGGCGGCCAGTGCCGTGGCCAGCTCGCACAGCGAGGTCGCCAATTGCAGTTCGGATTCGGCCGAACGGTCCATGGCGGCACGTCGATCCGTGGCCACCCGGCGCTCGATGGCGCTCAGATCCATCGCGATCCCAACTCCCGCATCACCTTCCGTATCCGGTCGCCTATCGGCCGGCTCGGGTGATCGGGCCGAGTCTGCCACAAATCCGAGGTGGGCAGCACCTGGTTGTCCTGGCCTCGAGAGGGAATGCGAAACCTATTGAACGTGCCGTTGTTTAACGGTACATTAATTGACGATCAGCATCGCGCCTCCCGCTCTCCGCGGACCGCGACCGGGCATCGCCGAGGACCGCGGCGATGCGATCCGAACCAGGAGTTCCGATGAACCGAACCACTGTCCTCGCCCGCACCCGCCGCGGCCTCGCGCGCGCGGCCGCCGTCGCCGCGATCGCGCTCGGGCCCGCCGCTGTGATGGTCGCGCCCGCCGTCGCCGAGCCGCTCATCCTCGAACCGATCGAATCCGCCGAGCACACCACGCCGGACGCGTCGGCCGACACGGTGTACTACGGCTATGGCTACGGCGGATACGGCGGTTACGGGTACGGCGGCTACGGCTACCCGGGTTACGGCGGGTACGGCGGCTATGGCTACGGCGGCTACAGCTACCCGAACTACGGTGGCTACTACCTGTGGCCGGTGATCGTGCTCCCGCCGACCGGAAGCGCCTACTGATATCGCACCATGCCCGGCGATCGGCGTGGGTGACTGCCGTAACCGGGGCGGGGCGAGGATGATGGCGGTCGTGGCCGACCGAACCGAAACACCCGATATGAAACCCCGTAGCCGCGACGTCACCGACGGCTTGGAGAAAACCGCCGCGCGCGGCATGCTGCGCGCGGTCGGCATGGACGACGACGATTTCGCCAAACCGCAGATCGGGGTGGCCTCGTCGTGGAACGAGATCACCCCGTGCAATCTCTCCCTCGACCGGCTGGCCCAGGGCTGTAAGGACGGCGTGTTCGCCGCGGGCGGGTTCCCGATGCAGTTCGGCACCATCTCGGTGTCGGACGGCATCTCGATGGGACATGAGGGCATGCACTTCTCGCTGGTTTCGCGGGAGGTGATCGCCGACAGCGTCGAGACGGTCATGCAGGCCGAGCGTCTCGACGGGTCGGTGCTGCTCGCCGGCTGTGACAAATCGCTGCCCGGCATGATGATGGCGGCGGCCCGGCTGAACCTGGCCAGCGTCTTCCTCTATGCCGGCTCGATCCTGCCCGGTATCGCCAAACTGTCCGACGGCACCGAACGCGAAGTGACGATCATCGATGCGTTCGAGGCCGTCGGCGCGTGTTCGCGTGGGCTGATGAGCCGCGAGGACGTCGACGCCATCGAGCGGGCGATCTGCCCGGGCGAGGGTGCCTGCGGTGGGATGTACACGGCGAACACGATGGCCAGTGCCGCCGAAGCGCTCGGTATGTCGTTGCCCGGCAGCGCGGCGCCGCCCGCGACCGACCGCAGGCGCGACGGCTACGCCCGGCGCAGTGGGCAGGCCGTGGTCGAGTTGATCCGGCGCGGCATCACCACCTCCGACATCCTCACCAAGGAAGCCTTCGAGAACGCGATCGCCGTCGTCATGGCCTTCGGCGGCTCGACCAACGCGGTGCTGCACCTGCTGGCCATCGCGCACGAGGCCAACGTCGACCTGACCCTGGACGATTTCGCCAGGGTCGGCCGCCGGGTGCCGCACCTGGCCGACGTCAAACCGTTCGGCAGGCATGTGATGACCGATGTCGACCGCATCGGTGGCGTGCCGGTGATGATGAAGGCCCTGCTCGACGCCGGTCTGCTGCACGGCGACTGCCTGACGGTCACCGGCCGCACCGTCGCCGAGAACCTGGCCGCGATCGCCCCGCCCGACCCGGACGGCAAGGTGGTGCGCGCCCTGGCCGAGCCGATCCACCCGACCGGCGGTATCACCATCCTGCACGGTTCGCTGGCTCCCGGCGGCGCCGTGGTCAAGTCGGCCGGCTTCGACTCCGATGTCTTCCTCGGCACCGCGCGGGTCTTCGACCGCGAGCGGGCGGCGATGGACGCGCTCGAAGACGGCACCATCACCGCGGGCGATGTGGTCGTCATCCGGTACGAAGGCCCGAAGGGCGGGCCGGGCATGCGCGAGATGCTGGCGATCACCGCCGCGATCAAGGGCGCCGGCCTCGGCAAGGACGTACTACTGCTGACCGACGGCCGGTTCTCCGGCGGCACCACCGGACTCTGCGTCGGTCACGTCGCGCCCGAGGCCGTCGACGGCGGGCCGATCGCTGTCGTCCGCGACGGTGACCGGATCCGCCTCGATGTCGCGGCCGGCACCCTCGACCTGCTGGTCGACGACGACGAACTGGCCCGCAGGCGCGAGGGCTGGGCGCCGCTGCCGCCGCGATACACCCGCGGCGTGCTGGCGAAGTACTCGAAGCTGGTCGGTTCGGCGTCATCCGGCGCGGTCTGCGACTGAGGTTCGACGTCGTGGGCCGAGCGCGTGCGGCACTCGAATCGTGCCCGCACGCGCCGCCTGACCTCAGGCCGGGCGCCCGCTGGGCGGTGTGCCGACCGTCGTCGTCGTCGGATCGATGACGGCGAACGTCTCACCCTGCGGCGCCCGCACCACGCCCTGACGGCCGAACGGGCTGTCGCCCGGACCGCTCATCACCCGAGCGCCGAGCTCGGTGGCGCGGGTGAGCGCGGTGTCGGTGTCGTCGACCTGGAACCAGGCCAGCCAGTACGCGGAGTCGCCGGCGGTGATGTCGTTGATGCCGCCGAGCGGGTGGTCGCTTCCGGCGTGGCCGAAGGTCGAGTAGGTGAAGTTCTCGCCGTCGCCGATCTCGGTGTACGTCCAGCCGAAGACCTCGGCGTAGAACTCCTGTGCCCGCCGGTAATCGCCGGTGTGCAGTTCGTTCCAGCAGTAGGCGCCGTGCTCGTTGAAGATCCCGGCGCCGTGGTGGGCCTTGGCCTGCCACACACCGAAGACGCCGCCGGTCGGGTCGGCCGCGACGCACATCCGGCCGACGTCGAGCACATCGAAGGGCGGCAGCATCACCGTCCCGCCCGCCGCGCCGATCCGGGCGGCGACGGCGTCGGCGTCATCGGCGGCGAGGTAGGTCGTCCAGGTCGACGGCATCGGCATACCCGCGGGCTTGGGGCCGATTCCGGCCGCGGGCCGGCCCTTGCGCAGCGCGATCAGGTAGCCGCCCGCGTGCTGGGGGCTGTCGGAGATCTCCCAGCCGAACAGGTCGGCGTAGAACGTACGAGCTCGAGCCACATCGTCGACCTGGCAGTCCACCCAGCAGGGTGTGCCTTCCGGCCAGGCCTTCTCACGGGTTGGCATCAGCGGAACCTCCCTGGCATTCGAGTCGGAAGACCGACCGCCTGAACCCGGTCGGCGTCCGCTCAGTCAATCACTCGGCCGCGGCCGGCGACAGGGTCGCGGCGTATGTTCACCCGTTCCGGGCGAACCCCCGAGCGCACGCCGGCTTCGACCGCTCGGATGTGGCAGTGATCGAGCACAGACTTCGGCCGAGTGGTCGACAAGATCGTCCGGCGCGCGAGAGGATCGTGACGCCCGTCCTACGGTGCGCGGGCCGAGGAGGTGGGAGATGGTGGCCGGTCGCGTGCCGAAGAGTCGTTTCGCGCGGGGGAGCAGGCTCGGACGGCTGGCGGCGGGGCAGGCGGTGCGCGGGGTCGGCACCCGGTTGTCGATGGTCGGGCGCACCGAGCAGGCCAGGCAGGTGCTCGCCGAACGCTCGGCACTGCAGACCGCGCAGCAGATCGTCACCGTGCTCGGCGGCATGAAAGGCGCGGCGATGAAGCTGGGCCAGATGCTGTCGGTACTCGATATCGACATGGTCCCCGAATCACATCGAGAACTGTTCCGGGTCAAGCTCGCCGAACTGCGCGATCAGGCGCCCGCGGTGTCGTTCGCGCAGATGCGCAAGGTCATCGAGGACGATCTCGGGCCGCTGTCGAGGGCCTTCGCCGATTTCGACGAGACGCCGATGGCCGCGGCCTCCATCGGCCAGGTGTATCGGGCCCGGCTGCACGACGGTCGCGAGGTGGCGGTCAAAGTCCAATATCCCGGCGTGGCCGAGGCCATCGCCGCCGATATGCGCAACCTGGAGTTCTTCAGCAGGCTCTGGAAGTCCGTCCTGCCCAGCGCCGCCGACGCCGCTGTGCTCGAGGAGATCACCCGCAATCTGGAACGCGAACTCGACTATCCGCGCGAGGCCCGCACCCAGCATCGGGTGGCCGAACGCTATCGCGGTCATCCGTTCATCGTGGTGCCCGACAGCGTCGAAGAACTGTGCGGGCGCCATGTGCTGGTGACCGAGCTGGTGGAAGGCAGGCAGTTCCAGCAGATCCGGGAACTGCCCGAGGCCGATCGCGACCGGATCGGCGAGCTCATCTATCGCTTCTACGTCAGCTCGCTGTTCGTCGACTACGAATTCTGCGGCGATCCGCATCCAGGCAATATCCTGCTCGCCGATGACGGCCGGGTCGGTTTCGTGGATTTCGGGCTCTACAACCAGATGGACCCGGTGCACGCCGACTTCGAGCGCAACTGCCTGCGCTACGCCGGCGAACACCGGGCCGAGGAGCTCTACGAGGCCTGGGTCGGGCGCGGCATCATCGACCCGGCCGCCGGAGTGAGTCCACAGGAATGCCTCGAATACGTCTGGGCGGCGGCGGGCTGGCACTTGCTCGACGAGCAGATCACCATCACCCCCGAGTTGGCGACCGGGGCGGTGGTGCTCGCCGTCGACCCGCGGGCTTCGGAGTTCAAGGGCATGCGTCATCAGCTGCTGCCGCCCGAGCACGTGTTCTCCCGCCGCGCCGATCTGTTCACCTATGCCGCGCTCGGCCAGCTGGGCTCGACCAACAACTGGCATCGGATCGCGCGGGAGTGGCTCTACGGCGAAGCTCCCGTCACCGAGATCGGAGTTGCCACGCAGCGCTGGCGCACTCGCTAAGGTGAGTACTCACTCATTTTCAGCGAGAACGGCAGGGGAGCGCCATGCCCTCGAAGACAGTCGGTCAGCGTCGACGTCCCAGCCAGGAGCGCGCGAAGGCGACCAGGGAGCACATCCTCGATACCGCGGCCCGATTGTTCGGTGAGCGCGGCATCGCCAATACCTCGACCAACCGGATCGCCACCGAAGCCGGGCTGAGCATCGGCACGGTCTACCGCTACTTCTCCGACCGCACCGTCATCGTCGAGGAATTGCTCGGCCGCCTGCTCGAAGACATCGAAAGACGCTTCACACAGCAGGTTTTCGATCTGTCGGAGAACTCGGTCGAGGATCTGACCATCAATGTGCTCGAGGTGATCACCGAGGAACTGGTGGCCAACGCCGCGCTGGTGCGCGCGCTGGTCGCCGGGGTTCAGTTCTACAACAGCGGAATTCCCGAATTCGAACCACGGCTGCGGCTGCTGGTGAAGGTGCTGCTGATCCAAGTGCTCGGTCCCGGTGACGATCACGAATACGACCTGATGACGTTCGTGGTGCTCAATACCGGTTTCGCCGCCGTGCTGCGGGCCTCGGCCCTCGAGGTCGGAATCGAGGAACGCCAGGAGGCCATCGCGATGACCGCGCGGATGCTCGGCGCCTGGTTCGAGGCCGAAGCCGCAGCACGCGGCCTGCGCGAGAGCCGTTTCACGGGGCTGGGCAAACGGAATGGGAAGCCGCCGGCTCGGGCGGGGAACAAAAAGTGAGCGGTTCCCCAGGTATCACTGCGCTCTGATGCCGGTTTCGTGCGGTGTTTCCGGCGAAGTGCCTGGTAGATGCGGTTGCGCAGGGTGGCGGGGAACTCGAGCAAAAGGGAGTGGAAGGTGAGCGCGCGCTCGCATTAGTGTTCGTTGCGTAGTACAGGTGACGAGGAGGTCACACGTGACGATCGAGAACGCGATTCGCCCCGGATGCCAGACCCCCGGACGGTCCATCTCACCGCCCGTTCGTGATGTCCGCCGGTTGTCGCGCCGGCTGGTCGATCATCTGGCCGGCTCGGTACCCCCGTTCACCACTCTCACAGCCGAGGTGATGGCCGGAGACGTGGCGGCCCTGGTCCGGGTCTGCGTGGAGTGGTCCATCCAGCGGATGAACGGCGACGACCAGCCTGTGCCCACCGAACGCATCAATGCCGCGGCAGCCAAGTGGGCCAAGGACGGCGTGCCCATCGACACCGTGTTGCACGCCGTGCACGCGGGATTCAAGGCGGGCCTTGACCTGTTGTTCGCGCGCACCGAGCCGAACGGCAGCGGCAACATCGTCGACGGCACCACTGCCGCACTGGAGCTGCTGAACCTCATCACCTCGACGGTGAGCAAGGCCTATGTGCGCGAACACCGCGCAGGCGTCGCCGAACACCACACCGCGGTGCATACGCTCACCTCGGCGCTGCTCGGCGGCCACGCCACCTCGAAGATGGCGCGCGAGTGCGGTATTCAGATCGCGGCCGAGTACTTCGTGCTGGCGGTATCGCTGCCCGCGCATCCGGACGAGAGCCATCCGCGGCTGGATCCGCATGTCGTCGCGCGGCGCAAGCTGCGCCGGGTGCAGGCCGCGCTGGCCGATCAGTTCGGCGACACCGCGCTGTCGCTGCTGTCGGTGGACGGCGGCACCATCCTGGTGCCGGCGAGCGCCTGCGCCGAGTCCGAGCTCGACGAGATGGTGCGCAAGCTGTCCGAGGCCGCGCTGGTGCCGATCCGGGCCACCGTCCTCACCGCGGCTGCCGATGAGGTCGCCTCGGCCGCCGACCGCGCGCACGACCTGCTCGACACCGTGCATCAACTCGGGCGCGGGCCCGGCCTGTACCGGTTCGCCGAGCTGGCGCTGCACTATCAGCTCACCCGCCCCGGCATCGGCCGCGACATCCTGCACGCCCGGCTGGCGCCGCTGGACGATCACCCCGAGCTGATGGAGACCCTTCGGGTGTTCTTCGCCATGGACCTCAACCGGCAGCGCACCGCCCGCATCCTGCACGTGCACCCCAATACCGTCGACTATCGGCTACGCCGTATCGGTCAGCTGACCGGCCTGGATCTGTCGCCCACCGAAGGCCTTTGGTATCTGCGTTCGGCCCTGATCGCCCGCGTCAACGGGCCTCGCGATTCAGCAGTCGACGCGCGCCAGCCTGCCTGAGTTCCCGGCGGCGAGACTCGTGGCCGCCGGCTCCAGCGGAACCCGCACGCACCTGGCCGTGCGGTGAGGCGATCGCCAGGGAGCGTGTTCTCGCCCGGCGCGCGGTGAGTTCCCTAGTCGGGGGCGGCCCGTGGCCGCATGGCGGGCATGGGTGAGTCCGGTCCCCCGGTACCGCCCTGTCCTCGCCCGTGCTGCGACAATTCGGCGCCGGTGGTACCTCCCGGCAGGCCACGGGTCTATCCTCGGTAGCCGATCCTCGATGCTGTATCCATCTCGATGCTGTATCCGCTTTCTCGATGTCCTGGGCTTTTCCCAATCGTCGGAAGGATCGAATCGTGAGGAGCCGAGCACGTAGCTTGATCGCGGCGTTGGCGATTGCCCTCGCTGTCGGGGCCGGTGCGGTCAGCGCCCCGCACGCCTGGACCCAGCCGGTCACCGAGGTCGCCGGCGCCGATTTCTATGTACCCCCGGCCCCGCTACCCGGTGGGCCGGGCACCATCGTGCGCGCCGAGCCATCGCACCTGGCGCTGTCGATGGGAGCGATGCCCGCGACGTCGACCCGGGTGATGTACACCAGCAGCGACACCCACGGCGCCCCGGCCGCCGCCACCAGCACGTTCCTGATGCCCGCGGTGCCGTGGACCGGACCAGGACCGCGACCGTTGGTCGCCTACGCGGGCGGAACGAAGGGCCAGGGTGATCAGTGCGCGCCCTCGAAACTGCTCGCCCAGTTCATCCATTTCGAGCCGCCGGTCAACCTGATCTTCGAGTACGACGTCGTCGCGTTGTATTCGCTGCTGTCGCGTGGCATGGCGGTGGTGATGACGGACTACCAGGGCCTCGGCACGCCGGCCGTGCACGGCTTCCTCAATCGTAAAGAGCAGGCCCATGCCGTGCTCGACTCCGCTCGCGCGGCGCTGCGGCTGGCCGGCACCGGCCTGGCCCCGGATTCGCCGGTCATCCT
>NZ_BAFY01000067.1 GCF_000308555.1 Nocardia cyriacigeorgica NBRC 100375
CTCCCGGGTTGGCGATTACCCGCGATGCCGCGGCCGACGGATCAGCTGTCGAGTGCGCCCTCGAGCTCCACGCCGGCCGCGCGTAGTTGGGCGAGCGCCTGCTCGGTGGTCTGCGGCGCGACCGCCGCGGTGAGCCCGAGCAGTACCCGGGTGTCGAATCCCGATGCCGCCGCGTCCAAGGCGGTCGCGCGCACGCAGTGGTCGGTGGCGATCCCGACGACGTCCACCGCGTCGATATCGCGCGTCTTCAGCCAGTCGGCCAGCGCCGTGCCGTCATCGGCGGCGCCCTCGAACCCGGAGTAGGCGGCGGCATAGGCGCCCTTGGAGAACACCTCCTGCACCGGCGTGGTGTCGAAGTTCGGATGGAAGTCCGCGCCGGGCGTGCCGACCCGGCAGTGCGGCGGCCAGCTGTCCACGAAATCGGGATGGTCGGAGAAATGCGCGCCGGGGTCGACGTGGAAATCGCGGGTCGCCACCACCGCCGCGTACTGGTCGGCGTGGGCGCGAGCGTGCGCGCTGATCCGCTCGGCCACCCGCGACCCGCCCGTGACGGCCAGCGAGCCGCCTTCGCAGAAATCGTTCTGCACGTCCACGATCACCAAAGCTCGACCCATACCTCGATTCTGCCCTCGCGCAGATCATCGGGCACGTCCACGGCGCCGGTCGCGCACACCGGTCTCGGCGCCGCTGCGCCATCACTGTGGCGTTGCGCGTTCGCCGGATCCGAGGCGACCCGAACCGGCTCGACCACACCGATAGCGCTGTCACCACGACCGCGAGGCCCGTCCGAGAGACGGGCGCGCACAGTGTCGGCACAGGCGATCGACCCGAGGGTGCGAGGAGCCCGGCCGTCGTCAGGTGAGGAATGTGGTCGCAATGGCGGGGTCGCCCGCGGAGAGCTTGAGACCTTCCCACGGCAGCGAGACCAGCCCTCGAGCGACCAGGTCGCGGCTTTCGGCGAGGGTCGGCTGGTCGAGGACCTGGCCTTTGCGGACCAGCGGAACCAGCAAGTCGCGCATCTCGAACCCGTTCGCCGAGGGCCGCTCGGCTGCCGCCGGGTAGACGATCTCCTCGACGATGGTGCCGGTGCGCCGGGCCAGCCGGACCGCCCGCTTGGTGCCGCCGCGCGACTCCTTGTGGCTGCTGCGTTTGGCCACCGGCACGCCCTCGACCTCGACCAGCTTGTAGACCATCCCGGCCGTCGGCGCGCCGGAACCGGTGACCAGCGAGGTGCCAACGCCGTAGACGTCGACCGGCTCGGCGCGCAGCGCTGCGATCGCGTATTCGTCCAGATCGCCGGAGACGACGATGCGGGTCTCGGTCGCGCCGAGTTCGTCGAGT
Source organism: Nocardia cyriacigeorgica NBRC 100375 (assembly GCF_000308555.1). Lineage (GTDB taxonomy): Bacteria > Actinomycetota > Actinomycetes > Mycobacteriales > Mycobacteriaceae > Nocardia > Nocardia cyriacigeorgica. The sequence continues at coordinate 1,342 of NZ_BAFY01000067.1, forward strand.
TGATCGCGCACCTGCCGGGCCAGCACACCCAGATCGCCCGAGTCGATGCGCACACCCCCGAGCTGTGGTCCGGCGATCTCGATGGCGGTGGCCACGCCTTTGGTGATGTCGAAGGTGTCCACCAGCAGCGTGGTGCCGACCCCGAGCGCCTCGATCTGGCTGCGGAAGGCGGCCGCTTCGTGCGCGCCGTCGGCGCCGCTGTGCAGCAGGGTGAACGCGTGCGCGCTGGTGCCTGCACCGGGCACGCCGAAGCGGCGCACCGCTTCCAGATTCGAGGTGGCATCGAATCCGGCCAGGTAGGCGGCGCGGGCGCTGGCGGGTGCGGCCAGCTCATGGGTGCGCCGCGACCCCATTTCGATCATCCGCCGCCGCGCCGCGGCGCTGACCATGCGCGCGGCCGCCGCGGCGATGGCGCTGTCATGGTTGAGGATCGACAGGGCGAGGGTTTCCAGCAGCACGCATTCGGCGAAGCTGCCGCGCACCGACAGGATGGGCGAGCCGGGGAAATACAGGTCGCCTTCGGCGTAGCCGTCGATATCGCCGGTGAAGCGGAAATCGCGCAACCAGTCGACGGTGTTCTGGTCGAGGAACCGGGAGACGATCTCGAGCTCGGGTTCCCCGAAGCGGAACTCGTCCAGCGCTTCCAGCAGGCGTCCGGTGCCCGCCACGACGCCATAGCGACGCCCGTGTGGCAACCGCCGGGCGAACACTTCGAAAGTGCATTGCCGGTGCGCGGAACCGTCGGCCAGCGCGGCGGCGAGCATGGTCAGTTCGTACTGATCGGTCAGCAGTGCGGTGCTGGTGACCTCATCGCGGCGATCCACGCTGTCACTGTAGTGGGCTTTGCACCGCCGTCGACGGTCTCGATGCCGTGAATACGGCGGCGACCTGGGTGAACGGCGTCGGCATGATAAAGCAGACGAGCCTCTTATCACGGCCGAACCGGCGGAATTGATCATGCTCGGGTGTTGTGTATCCGGCGCTCCGTCGTACCCTTGACGGTATGGCCCTGTGCAATACAGCACCCCGCTATCGGACGGACGCGGCCCGTGTCGGCGCCGTCGCGGTCGCCGCGAACGCGACGCTGTCGGCACAGGCGACGCCCGAGGCGGTGGAATACACCGAGATCCTGGAGGCGGAAGATCGGCCGTGGGTCACGGTCGTCTGGGACGACCCGGTCAACCTCATGCACTACGTGACCTACATCTTCCAGAAGCTGTTCGGCTACAGCAAAGCCAAGGCGACCGAGTTGATGCTCAAGGTGCACAACGAGGGCAAGGCGGTCGTATCGTCCGGCTCGCGGGACAAAATGGAACAGGACGTCCGTCGGCTACACGCCGCAGGACTGTGGGCGACCATGCAGCGAGACGACTGACTCGGACGGCTACCGTAGCGACGTGCGTAAGTGGAGCCGGAAGAATTCGCTGAGCGGTCTCAAACTGCGATCCGAAATGGACGCCCGGGAAGCGGGCGTGCTGCGGTCGCTGGTCGGTGCGGTCTCCGGGCTGCTCACCGAGCGAGCCTCCTCGGCCCCCGATGACGATCTCGCCGCGCTCACCGGTCTGCGCACCGGTAACGCCACCCCGCCCGACGACCCGCGCCTGCTGCGCCTGCTACCCGACTTCCATCGCAGCGAGCCGGGTTCGCCCGACGCCGACCGCGCCGACCTCAACAGCGCCCTGCGCAGCCTGCACGAACCCGAGATCATCGACGCCAAACTGGCCGCGGGTGCCGTCGTCCTCGACACCTGCCCCTCCGACGGCGGCCGCATCATCATCACCCCCGAACAGGCCGACGCCTGGCTCACCGCCCTCACCGACGTCCGCTTGGCCCTCGGCGCCGTCCTCGGTATCGACGCCGACACCCCGGAACAATTCGACCCCGACGACCCCCGCGCCCCGCATCTGGACGTCTACCACTGGCTGACCTGGATGCAGGACTCGCTGCTCCAGGCGCTCGCGCCCTAGACCGGCTGCGAATTCACATTCGCTCGGTCGGTCTCGAACCCCGAACACAATCTGCGCTCCGACCTCGGTGATCGAGCCTTCGATGAGTACCTGATCGGGCATGCCGAGATAGGCGCTGATCAAGAGTCGGCTGCGGTCCGGAGCTGTAGGCGTACGTCGAGATGCTCGCTCACGCCCCCTCGCCGCGGCGGCCGTCGCGCAGCAGGGAACCGGCTGCCGTGCTCGGCCCGGACGTTCTTGGCGCGCGTCGAGAAGAGTTCGCTCACGGCACTCGCCGGGGCGGCCGGCGTCCAGCGGCGATCAGGCCTGCCAGCGCGCGTACGCCGCGGCCGGTAGCGTCGCCTCCAGGACCGGCGACAAGGAGTTCTCGTGAATGCGATGGCGGGCGCGCGTAATTCATTGACCGATGTGCCGGGCGTGCTGGTGGGGCATCACCATGTCCTCGATGACGACGCGACTGTCGGTTCCGGCGCGGCGACCGGCTGCACTGTGATCCGCGTACCGGGCGGGGCCGTGGCGGCGGTCGATGTGCGCGGCGGCGGACCGGGCACCAGGGAAACCGATGTGCTGGATCCGTTGAACACGGTGCGGCGGGCGGACGCGGTATTGCTCACCGGCGGCAGCGCGTACGGGCTCGCGGCTGCCGACGGGGTGATGCGGTGGCTGGAGGAGAACGGCGCCGGAATTCCGATGGACCCGGCCGATCCGAGCCGGGTGGTGCCGATCGTTCCCGGCGCGGTGATCTTCGATCTTCCCGTGGGGGACTGGAACATTCGGCCCACCGCGGAGTTCGGTTATCGCGCCGCCGCCGAGGCGGCCGTCGACTTCGAGCGCGGCACCGTCGGCGCGGGTGTCGGGGCACGAGCGGGCGCCATCAAGGGCGGTATCGGCAGTGCGAGCATCGTCCTCGGTGACGGTCCCGCGGCCGGGATGACGGTCGCCGCCTTGATGGTCGCCAACCCGGTCGGCTCGGTCTTCGACCCACGCACCGGCCTGCTCTGGGGTGCGGGCACGGACGGCCCGGCAACCTTCGGCCTCACCCCCGCCACCCCCGAACAACTCGCCGTCGCCAATGCGCTGCCGGTCAAGGGCACGATCCTCAACACCACGATCGGCGTCGTCGCCACCGACGCCCCGCTGGACACCCTCGCCGCCCGACGCCTGGCCACCACCGCCCACGACGGCCTGGCCCGCGCCATCCGCCCCGCCCATTCCCCGCTCGACGGCGACACCATCTTCGTGCTCGCCACGGGCACCGCCACCGCACCCGAGGCCCCGCCACTTCCTCCGGCGTTCCCCACGGACCTGTTGGTGCTGGACCAGCTCTGCACGGCGGCCGCGGTCTGCGTCGAACGCGCGATCGTCGACGCCATCCGCTCGGCTCGCTCGATTGCGGGCATTCCTTCTTATCGCGAGCTGTTCCCGGGCTGAATGTTCACCGCCGCCGGCAGCAGCAGCGAACCCCGCTGGTCACCGCCGCGTCGAGAGGCAGATGCAGCCCGCCCGGAATACCCGAATATCCTCACTCGTTGACGGCTGTGTCAGGTCGGTGACGGCTGTGCGGATAGGCGGAAGGGTTCGATTGTGCTCGTGATCAGGGCCGACCTCGTCGACGAGATGGTGGCGCACGCGCGCGCCGACCACCCCGACGAGGCTTGCGGCATCATTGCCGGGCCGGAGGGCTCCGATCGTCCGGAACGCTTCGTGCGGATGATCAACGCCGAGCGGTCACCCACCTTCTACCGCTTCGATTCCGCCGAGCAGCTGAAGGTGTGGCGCGCCATGGACGACGCCGACGAGGTGCCGGTGGTGATCTACCACTCGCATACCGCCACCGAGGCCTACCCGAGCCGCACCGACATCTCCTATGCCTCCGAACCGGATGCCCACTACGTGCTGATCTCCACCCGCGATCCCGAGCGGCACGAGCTGCGCAGCTACCGGATCCTGGACGGCGAGGTCACCGAGGAACCGGTGAAGATCGTCGACAGCTACGAAACCAACTGACCGCCAACGATATTCGTTCAACCCGAGGAGTTCCCCGATGCCGGTAACCGTGTCCATCCCGACCATCATGCGCCCGTTGACCAAAGGTGAGAAGCGGGTCGAGGCCGAGGGGTCCACGCTGGCGGCGCTGATCGAGAACCTGGACGCCAACTTCGCCGGGCTCAAGGAGCGCCTGCTCAAGGACGGCAAGCTCAACCGCTACGTCAACATCTACGTCGACGACGAGGATGTGCGGTTCGCCGGCGGGCTCGAGGCCGAGGTCCCCGAGGGCGCGAGCGTCACCATCCTGCCCGCCGTCGCCGGAGGCTAGTCCCTCGTGGCGCGGTACGAATCGCTGATCGCGACCCTCGGCAACACGCCGCTGGTCGGTTTGCGCAACCTGTCTCCGCAGTGGGAGGGCGAGCATCCGGTGCGGTTGTGGGCCAAGCTCGAGGATCGCAACCCCACCGGGTCGGTCAAGGACCGCCCGGCCCTGCGCATGATCGAACAGGCCGAGGCCGACGGCCTGCTGACACCCGGCTGCACGATTCTGGAGCCGACCAGCGGCAATACCGGGATCTCACTCGCCATGGCGGCCAAGCTCAAGGGCTATCAGCTGGTGTGTGTGATGCCGGAGAACACTTCGGTGGAGCGGCGTCAGCTGCTCACCATGTTCGGCGCGCGGATCATCGATTCGCCGGCGGCGGGCGGCTCCAACCAGGCCGTCGCCATGGCCAAGCAGATCGCCGCCGAGAACCCGGACTGGGTGATGCTCTACCAGTACGGCAACCCGGCCAACGCGCTCGCCCACTACGAGACCACCGGCCCGGAGATCCTCGCCGACCTGCCCGAGATCACCCATTTCGTGGCGGGCCTCGGCACCACCGGCACCCTGATGGGCACCGGCCGCTTCCTGCGGGAGAAGGTGCCGGGCATCGAGATCGTCGCGGCCGAACCGCGCTACGGCGAGCTGGTGTACGGGCTGCGCAATATCGACGAGGGTTTCATCCCGGAGCTCTACGACGAGTCGGTGCTCACCACCCGCTTCTCTGTGGGCCCGTACGACGCGGTGCGCCGCACCCGGGAGCTGGTGCTGGAAGAGGGCATCTTCGCGGGCATTTCCACCGGCGCGATCCTGCATGCCGCGCTGGGCGTCGCTCGTAAGGCCGTGAAGGCGGGTACCAGGGCAGATATCGCGTTCGTCGTGGCCGACGGAGGCTGGAAGTACCTGTCCACCGGCGCCTACGACGGCACGTTGGAAGAGGCCGAGGAACGCCTCGACGGCCAGCTCTGGGCCTGAGGTCGCCGGTACCCTCGAAGATGCGTCCGGCGGTGTAGCGCCGCCGGCTACGGCATTGCCGGCGCCCGGCCGTGGATCGGGCGCCGCGAGGAGGTGATCGCCGGTGACCGGTGGAATCGGGGCGTCGTTCGATCCGGAGCGGATCGCGGCGCTGCGTGCCCAGCAGCCTCGTCCACCTGTGCCCGGCGCCGCACCGCCACAGCCGCGGACGCCGCCGGGTAAGCCGAGCCGGTTCGGCGCGGCGTGGGCACAGGCAACGGTGATCGTCCTCGGCTTCACCGCCGCGCTCTATGTGATCGAAGGCTTCGATGCCGTCTTGAGCGTCGATCTGGATCAGGCCGGAATCGAGCCACGTCAGATCGACGGGCTCACCGGCATCCTCTACGCCCCGGTCCTGCACGGCGGCTGGGCACATCTGATCGGCAACACCCTGCCGGTCCTGGTGCTCGGGTTCCTCGCTCTGGTCTCCGGCATCGGCCGTGGGCTCGCCGCGACGGCGATCATCTGGGTGGTCGCAGGCCTCGGCACCTGGCTCACCGGCGGATCGGGCACGGTGCATCTGGGTGCGTCGGCGCTGGTCTTCGGCTGGCTGACGTTCATCATTCTGCGCGGCTGGTTCGGCAGGCACGTGGGCCAGATCGTCATCGGATTGATCGTGCTCGCCGTCTACGGTTCGCTGCTGTGGGGTGTGCTGCCCGGACAACCGGGCATCTCCTGGCAAGGACATTTGTTCGGCGCGGTCGGCGGGGTGCTCGCGGCGTGGATGCTGTCGGGGGATGAGCGCAAGCGTCGGCCCGCGGTGCCGCCGGGGGCCGGCGGTCCGGTGGGCTTGCGGTGAAGCCAGGGGCTCCGCGGCGCCGGTGTGGCGTGGGTCGCGATCCGGCCGCGACGAGGTCGTCGTCGGTCGCCGCGCATCAACGACGCTGGCCGAACGTCGGCCGCGCCCGGCTCCGCCCGTCCTCGCGCACCGGGCAGCGCGGCTGATCTCCGGTGATGCTCTGGCGCGTTCGCGGAGCGACTGTCGCGGGTGGCAGGGGTGAATTCGACTGCTCTGAGCAGTCCGCGCACCTGGAACCTCTTGGCATGTCCACCTTTTCGGCCGGATGGGATGGACCGTGTGCTCGCTGGGTACTCTCTGGTGATGAACGTCCACACCGTCGTGCGGCGCAGACCGGTTTTGTCGCGAGTTTCCGGTCCCCGCGGTCGCGGCCCGGCTTTTTGGGGGATCGGCTCTTGAGCGAGAATTCGTCGTGGCAGCATGGTGGGATGCGCCTTACCGTCCTCGGGTGCTCGGGCAGTGTGTCCGGCCCGGACTCCCCAGCGTCGGGGTACCTGCTCACCGGCCCGGATATGCAGCCGGTCGTCATCGATTTCGGTCCAGGAGTGCTGGGCGCGTTGCAGCGCTACGCCAACCCGGGCGATGTGTCGATCTTCCTCACCCACTTGCACGCCGATCACTGCCTTGACCTGCCGGGTCTGCTGGTCTGGCGGCGCTACCACCCCACGCCGCCGGTCGGTAAGGCGATCGTGCGCGGTCCTTCGGACACCTCTTTGCGCATCGGCAACGCCTCGGCCGAGGTCGGCGGCGAATGCGACGACTGGTCCGACGTGATCGACATGCGCCCGTGGAACGAGGGTGAGGCGGTCGAGTTCGGCCCCGGCCACACCGTCACCGCGCGCCGGATGTTCCACCCGCCGGAGTCCTATGGCCTGCGCATCGTCACCGCGGCCGGACGCACCTTCGTCTACACCGGCGACACCGCCATGTGCGATCAGGTGCAGGAACTCGCGCAGGGCGCCGACATCCTGATGGCGGAAGCGTCCTGGACCCATGATCCCGCCAATCGTCCTCCTGGCATTCACCTTTCGGGCACCGAGGCGGGCCGGATCGCGGCCGAGGCGGGCGTCAAGGAGCTGCTGCTCACCCACATTCCGCCGTGGACTTCCCGCGAGGACGTGATCGCCGAAGCCAAGGCCGAGTTCACCGGACCCGTGCACGCCGTGGCGCCGGGGGAGACCTTCGACCTCTGAGGCGAGCGGTCGGTCTGAGGGCGAGTTCACCAGTTCGATGCGCCGCGGTCGCGCCGGCGGGCCGTCGATACTGAAACGAGCCGCGTACCCCTGTCGACGTGACGCGCTGGGTGAGACCTGCTCGAGCCCCCGGCGCACCCGGTCGGCCCGATCCCACTACGCTGACCTTCGTGTCGAGACGAGCCGATGGCAGGGCGGACGATGAGCTCCGCGAGGTACGGATCACGCGTGGATTCACCACGCATCCAGCCGGTTCGGTGCTGGTGGAGTTCGGTCAGACGCGGGTGATGTGCACCGCCAGCGTCACCGAGGGCGTGCCGGCGTGGCGGCGCGACACCGGACTCGGCTGGCTCACCGCCGAATACGCCATGCTGCCCGCCGCCACCCACACCCGCAGCGGCCGGGAATCGGTGAAGGGCAGGATCGGCGGGCGCACCCAGGAGATCAGCCGTCTGATCGGGCGTTCGCTGCGCGCCTGCATCGACCTGGCCGCCATCGGCGAGAACACCATCGCCATCGACTGCGATGTGCTGCAAGCCGACGGCGGTACCCGCACTGCCGCGATCACCGGCGCGTATGTCGCGCTCTCGGATGCGGTCACCTATCTGGCGGCCGCGGGCAAGCTGGCCGACCCGCAGCCGATCTCCTGCGCCATCGCCGCGGTCAGCGTCGGCGTGGTGGACGGCCGGGTGCGCCTGGACCTGCCGTACGAGGAGGATTCGCGCGCCGAGGTCGATATGAACGTGGTCGCCACCGACACCGGCACGCTCGTCGAGGTGCAGGGCACCGGTGAGGGCGCCACCTTCCCGCGCTCCACGCTGGACAAGCTGCTCGATTCCGCGCTCGCCGGCTGCGAGCAGCTGTTCGCCGTCCAGAAAGAAGCGCTCGCGCTGCCGTACCCGGGTGTACTGCCCGAGCCGGCCGAACCGAAGAAGAAGTGATGGGCCGCCGGGTACTCGTCGCCAGCCGTAATGCCAAGAAGCTGAACGAGCTGCGCCGCATCCTCGACGATGCCGGGGTCGCGGGGCTCGAGATCGTCGGCCTCGACGACGTCCCCGCCTACGACGAAGCGCCCGAAACCGGCGCGACGTTCGAGGAGAACGCCCTCGCCAAGGCCCGCGACGGCGCCGCGGCCACCGGCCTGCCGTGCGTGGCCGACGACTCCGGCATCGCGGTCGACGCTCTCAACGGCATGCCCGGCGTGCTGTCGGCGCGCTGGTCCGGCCGCCACGGCGACGACGCCGCGAACAACGCGTTGCTGCTCGCCCAACTCGGCGACGTTCCCGACGAGCGCCGCGGCGCCCGCTTCGTCTCCACCTGCGCGCTCGTGGTGCCCGGCGGCGAGGAGATCGTGGTGCGCGGCGAATGGCCGGGCGCGATCGGCCGCAAGCCCGTCGGTGACGGCGGCTTCGGCTACGACCCGCTGTTCATCCCCGAAGGCGCGACGACCACAGCCGCCCAGCTGACGCCCGCGGAAAAGGACGCCGTCTCCCATCGCGGCCGCGCGCTGAAGCAGCTGCTGCCCGCATTGACCGCCCTGGCCGGCTGAACGCTGGCCCGGCACCGGGTCGGTCCGGTGAGAGCGCCCACCTGCTCCTACGGCCGCTGTAGTAGACGGGTACCGTGGTAGGCGTGTCCGCTCCTTCCGACCGTTCGGCGCAGCATCGCCCCCGGCATAATCGGCCCGCGCTGATCGCGCTGGTGGTCGTGGCCGCGGTGGCGTGTCTGGCGCTGGGGTGGTGGCAGTGGGAGCGGTTCGAGTCGTCCAGTGGGACCGGCCAGAACCTGGGGTACGCGCTGCAATGGCCGCTGTTCGCGGCGTTCGCGGTGTTCGCGTATTTCCGGTTCGTCCGCTTGGAGAGCGAAGCCGAAGAAGAGCAGGCCGCCCCCGCCGAAGCCGCCCCGAAACCGGCGAAGGCGAAAAAGGCCGCGCCGCGAGAGATCCCGGCGGGCATCCTGCCCGAGCGGCCGAAGGCCCGGGTCGATCGGCCGGACGCCGGGCCGGAGCGGGGCAGCGATCCCGCGCTGGCCGAATACAACAAGTACCTGGCGCAATTGCACGCCGACGAGATCGGTGAACGGGTCCGCGCCGCGGGCCTTGACACCAGCGACACCGAGAGGAGCGCCGGTTGAGCGCCAGCGACAACTCCACCGACACCACGCTGACCGACGGCGTCACCCCCGCCACCCCTGCCAAGGCCCCCGCGAACACCGGCAAGATCAAGAGTGCCCTGCTGCGCTACCGGGTGCTGGCCTGGACCACCGGTCTGTGGCTGCTGCTGCTCACCGCCGAGATGATCGCCCAGTACGGCTTCGACGTCGACACCCCGCGCTGGATCGCCGTCGTGCACGGCTGGGTGTACTTCATCTACCTGATCTTCACCGCCGACCTCGCGGTCAAGGTGCGCTGGCCCGCCGGCCGCACCGTCGGCACCCTGCTCGCCGGCACCATCCCGCTGCTGTCTTTCTTCGTCGAGCACCGCAACGCCCAGCAGGTCAAACGCGATTTCGGCGTCTGACGCCTTTCTGCAATAGCCATCGCCTCTCGCGGCCTAGGGTCGAGGTATCGAGCGAGAGGAGTTGAGTGCGATGACCGGCTTCACCGCCATGGTCGAGATCGACATCGATGCCTCGCCGCAACAGGTGTGGGCGACGTTGACCGACCCGGAGCGAATCCGCGATTTCATGTTCGGCGCCGAGGTGCGCACCGACTGGAAGGTGGGCAGCCCCATCGTCTGGCAAGGCGAATACCAGAACCGCGCCTACACCGACAAAGGCGAGATCCTGGCCGCCGAGCCCGGCCGATTACTGAAGCTGACCCACTACAGCCCCCTGTCCGGCCAGCCCGACACCCCGGCGAACTACCACACCCTCACCTACGAACTGACCGGTGACGACACCACCCACCTGACCCTCACCCAGGACAACAACGCCGACGAGCAGGAAGCGGCGCACTCGCGCAGCGTGTGGGAGACGCACGTACTAGGAATCAAGGAAGCCGCCGAGGGCGGGTAGCGCGATCTGTCAAGATCCTGCCGGGCCCTGGAACCGCGGTCTTCCCAGTGGTGGGAGCGAATTGCCGCGTGATCGGATTCGGTGATTTCGCCGGCATACGGGCGGGGTGGAGATCGGGATCGGATGCGTCAGGCGGTCGGCCCGGCCGGTAGGGCGACCGCCTGAGGAATCCCCGGCCTCAGAACTTGTAGGTGATGCCGGTGAAGCGTTCGGATTCTTCCCAGAGGCGGCGTTGCAGGTCGCGGTTCTTGGAGAGCTTGGTGGAGGGGGAGGGTTCGACCGGGCCTTGCGACTGGAACAGGCGGGTCGGGCCCCAGTAGGTGTTGGGGTCGGCGTCGGGGTCGGTGGCGGCGAACAGGGTGGAGTGGGCCGCTTTGGCGGGCGCGTGGCCGATCAGCCGGATGAAGGGCTTGCTGATGTAGTCGAGCGGGGTCTCGGTGCGGGCGAACAGGTCGGTGGCCGAGACGCCGGGATGCACCGCGTAGGACCGCTTCGACGAGCCGGCGTCCTCCAGCCGGTGCTGAAGTTCGCGGGCGAACATCAGATTGGCCAGCTTGGACTGCGCGTAGGCGAGATTGCGCTGGTAGCGGCGGTTTTCGTAGTTCAGGTCATCGATCCAGAGCTTGGGGGTCTGCTTGTGCGCGATGCTCGCCAGCGACACCACCCGATCACGGAGGCGGTCGAGCACCAGACCGGTGAGCGCGAAGTGACCCAGGTGGTTGACGCCGAACTGGGTTTCGAAGCCGTCCTTGGTCCGGGAGAACGGCACGTTCATCAGGCCGGCGTTATTGATGAGGACATCGAATTCGCCGCAGTTGTCGGCGAATTCGCGCACCGATGACAGGTCGGCCAGATCGAGCGGCGCGACCTTCACATCGCCGTCGATGCGATCGGCGATCTCTTGCGCCTTGGCCGTGTTCCGGCAGGCCATGACCACCGTCGCGCCCTTGCTCGCCAGCACCTTGGTGGTCTCGACGCCGAGGCCGCCATTGGCTCCGGTGACGACGAAGGTGCGTCCGGTCTGATCGGATATCTGCTCAGGTTTCCACGCCATGCACCGACCTTACTCCTGGGTAAGTTCCCTGTGAAGTGTGTCTCGGACGCTGATATGCCCCAGTGTGCCTCCTCGCCGCTGTGGAGCATCGGAGACCGGGGCGATACGGATCGCCACCCAGCGCGGCCGCCATGGCCGATACCGGATGCGCCGCCACGGCAGGGGCGTGGTGACGGCGGGCCCGGGCTCCGATGCCGGAAGCGAGGAAACCAGGCCGCTATGGGTTTCAACCTGCGGTGATAGTCAGATCGCACCGATCTTCACGTTTTCCCTGTGCCGCGTCCAGGATTGGGCCACAATGGGTCCTCGGCAGGGGTGCCATTCGCAGGAGGGGATCACTATGCCCACATCGGGCAACACGGTGCCGCGACGTCAACTGGGTAAGCACCTGCGCGAAATGCGCCAAGCGGCGGGCTTGAGCATCGCCGAAGCCGCACGCCAGATCGGCCGCGGGGCCGGGACGGTGCAGAGGTTGGAGACGGGGCATCCCGGCAAGATTCACATCCCGGACATCGTGGGGTTGTGCGAGCTGTATGACGAGGTGGAGCAGCAGGAGGCGTTGCTGGGGCTGGCGAAGGAGGCGGACGGGGAGTCGAGGAATGGTGGGTGGTGGCATGAGTTCGGGGAGTTGATTCCGGCGGACTTCCAGCCCTACGTGGGATTGGAGTCCGTCGCGTCGAGCTTGACGGTGTTCCGTCCGGACATGGTTAGCGGTTTGTTCCAAACAGCCGCATACGCAAGGGCTTTGGATGCAGCCTATTTCCCGAAGGATGGGCTCGACGAGCTCGAACGACGCGTGCGTATGCGGCTGGGAAGGCAGAAGATCATCACGCGGAAGCGAAATCCAGTAACGGTATCCCTGATCCTGGACGAAGCAGTCCTCCATCGCGTCGTCGGCGGCAGGAAGACGATGTGTGCTCAGCTGCGTCACCTCGCGGACATGCCACCGAATGTCGCGGTTCGTGTGCTGCCGTTTGCCAGAGGCTTTCCTGCTGGAATCTCAACCGGGCCGTTCACGATTCTTGACTTCGCTCCCGCAGCGCATGAGCCGCCGACTGTCTACATCGAGTCGTACACCGCTGACATCTATTACGACAGAGGCGATGCGGTGGACCGATTTCGCAAGGCGTTCAAGGTAATGCAAGAGGTAGCGTTGGACACCGTCGACACCAAGTGTCTGTTGCGAGCAAAGGCAAGGGAGTATGAGCGTGAACGATGAGCTAGGCGCAGCCAACTGGTACAAGTCCACGAAGAGTGCCGGCGGCAAGGACTGCGTCGAGGTTGCGCACCTCGGTCGGGGGCGCGTCGGCGTGCGTGATTCGAAGAACCCCTCGGGCCCGGCCCTCGTCTTCACTCCGTCCGAGTGGGATTCCTTCCTGACCCGCACCCGCGCCGGACGGTTCGACCACCACTGATCGAACTGCCACCCGGCCGGGCAGCGCTGGCCGCGCCCGCACTGTCGCCTCCAAGCGCGGCGCCGGCATCCGGGCCCGCATCGGCGGTGAAGTCCGCGCCCGCGTGCCAGAGCTGGCGGCGCAGCACAACGCGGCGCGCCCGGAGGGTTCTCAGTGAGACGGCCCGTGCCTCAGCCTGTTTCGGGCTGACGCACGGGCCGCTCATCTCCCAGCACGGTCTGCGCGGACTGTCCTCGACCGGGGTGGCCGGCCTGGTCGGCGAGCGCCTCGGGTAGTTCGCGCCCGCCTATCGGACTGTCCGCTCAGCCGCAGTGGCTCGGCCCAGGAGAGCTCCAGCCGACCAAGTTCGGTGAATTGGGCGGGGTTGCGTAGCCGCCCCACCCGATGCATTTACCGGGAGCATCCACCTTCACGGGGCCGGCGTAGTACGCGAACCACCCATCATCTACCTGCGCCGAGTTCTGCCCCCAGATCCCGAGGTTGACCATCACTGCTGTCTTTGTGCCGACGTAGGCGGTCTTCCAGGTGACGGCGCAGTTGGTTCGGCCGTTGTAGAGCAAGTAGATGGTGGCGAGGCTACCCAGGTTGTGGGTGTCGATGACGCGGTAGCCGCTGCCACAGACCGAGGCCGGAGTCGCGGCATTCGCGGGGCCGGCAAAGGTCAGTGATCCAGCAAGAATTGCCGCTACGGCAAGACCCAACCTGGCTGCGTGTTCGAACGCGCGCATTGTGCAGTTTTCCTTCCGACAAACGATCGAGCGACCACGGCGCGGGTGCTGGTCGATGACCGTCTGCCGATACGTGATCCGTCAAGATCCTGCACCGCGCACCGGCAGAAAGCTTCCCGTCGCTGGGGAATTGCTGGCTGCGCAGGGTATGGCCGCCGCGATGGGGTCGAACAACGCCCCGTGAGGTCGTAGCCTGAAACTCTCAGATGCCGGACAGGAGGGTTCCGTGGTCGAGACGACGTCGAACGAGACGACGGTGTCGCAGGTGCTGGCCGAGCTGGTCGCCCTCGAGGACCCGAAGATCCGCGCGGTGAACGAAAAGCACGGTGACGATCACGGCGTGAACCTCACCAAGCTGCGCGCGGTCGCCAAACGGTTGAAGACCCAGCAGGACCTCGCCCGCGATCTCTGGGCCACCGACGACACCGCCGCCCGGTTGCTGGCCCTGCTGATCTGCCGTCCGAAGGCCTTCGACCGCGACGAGCTCGACGCCATGATGCGCCAGGCGCGCGCACCCAAGGTGCAGGACTGGCTGGTGAACTACGTGGTGAAGAAGAACCCACACGCCGAAGACCTCCGCCGCGCCTGGTTCGCCGACCTCGACCCGCTGGTCGCAAGCGCAGGCTGGGCACTCACCGCCGACCGCGTCGTCAAAAACCCCGAGGGCCTCGACCTCACCGAACTGCTCGACCTCATCGAAGCGCAGATGAAAGATGCCCCCGACCGCCTCCAATGGGCGATGAACACCTGCCTCGCCCAGATCGGCATCACTCACCCCGACCTCCGCGCCCGAGCCCTGGACATCGGCGAACGCCTCGAGGTCTTGAAGGACTACCCCACCTCCCCGGGCTGCACATCCCCCTACGCCCCGATCTGGATCAACGAAATGGTCAGTCGCCGGCAGGCGAAGTAGGGCGAACTATCCTCGTCGGCTCACCACGCCGGCGCGGTGGCGCGGCGGGTAGTGGTGATGGTGTGTTGGAGGGCGCGGACTATCTCCTCGGGTGGGGCGGGGGCGAGGGTGAATTCGTCGTGGGGGTGGTGTTGGAGGAGGTAGCGGCCGTCGTTGGGCTGGTAGTCCATCCAGGTGAAGCCGCGGACGTCGGGGGTGGGGCGGCCGTCGATCGCGCCGCCGGCGTAGACACCGACCTCGCCGAGGCTCGAGCGCGGGCGGCGCACGATGCGGTTGATCTTCTCGGTGAGCGACAGCCGAGTCGGATGCTGGGCGTACTCCACCCGGCTCACATCCGAACCACGCGCACGCAGGCCCTCGTATTTACCGCCCGCGCACTTGGGCAGGTGTGCGACGACCTGGCCGGCGAGGGCCTGTTCGGGCAGCATCGACAGGATCACGTCGCGGCCGTAAGCCTGGGTGGGTCCGGGCAATTGGACCGCCATCGCCGCCGCCTGGCCGACGATACCGGCGTGAATCCGCACGACCTGCCGGAAATCCTGGCCGAAGAAACCGTGCACCTCCACCCGCACCTCCGGCTCCAGCAGTGTGGAAATCGCCCGGTGCAGACGCTGATCGGCGATGGCGGCGAGCCGCTGCCCCGCCTCCAGCCGCATCCGCTGATAGTCGTCGTAGGGGACCGGTTCGTCCGGAACGCGACGCTCCGGCTCCCACTTGATCGGATACGGCAACCGGTCACGGCCGAACGCGTTCACCGCCAGGGTGAACATCAAACCGTCCATTCGCCAACGTGATTCGCTCATCCGCCGATCACTCCACCCGGTGGCAACGCCGGCGGCTGACTGCCGAGCAGTTCGTCGCCGTGGTCGTAGATCAAATAGTCGGGCGTCTTGTGCTCGTCGTCGTCCTCGCCCTTGCCGCCGCCACGTCCGGCGGGCATGCCCATGCCAGGCATTCCCATCCGGCCGTTACGTCCGGAACCCGCACCCGCACCCGTCGACGCGGCCGCCTTGCCCTGCGTCCCCGCGCCGCCACCGGGCAGGCTGCGACCCATCCCCGGCGTCGACGGGACACCGCTGCCGCCGAGACCACCGCCGGAACCCAGACCGCCGGTGCCTACCCCGCCCGGACCGCCGGAGGTGCCGCGTGGAAGATCCGAGGTCGGGAGCTGAGTGCCCGCCGGAGTGGTGGAGGCGGGTGTGGTGGAGGCAGGGGTGGTCGACTGTGGAGTCGTGGTGTCGTCGGTGGGATTCGACTCTTCGCCGTTGCCGGTGTTCTCCTCGCCGCCGCCGTTCTCGATCTCCTCGCCGGGATCCTTCCCGCCGGGACCCGACGGTGGCCAGACCGAATCGCCGGGAGGGTTGACCGGCGGTTTCCAGCCCTCGTCCTTGTCGTCGACAGGGTTCTTGGGCTGCGGGAGATTAGGGGTATGACCGTCGACGTCCTCGGCGCCGGGCCGGTAATACGTGGTCATCACGAAGCGAGCGTTTTCCTGCGCCTCTGTGGCTCGGTACTCAGGGCCTTTGATGACGCTTTGGAACGGCAGGGCGTTGATTACTTTGTCTCCGACGGTCGTATCGTCGGGTTTACCGACGGAGTTCTTGGCTTGCGCCAGATGGCCTTCCATGAGGTCGAGACCGTGGGCGATCATCTGGAAGCAGGCTGCGATTGTCGTGAACGAGGTCGCGAACGCGCGAGTGCCTTCGATTGCGGCCGTGCCGGATTGGCCGTTCCAGTAGTTGGTGATGTCTTCTTCGACGCCTTTGGAGAATGCCTCGATCGCATCGCGAGCGTCCCGGGTGAGGTTTCGCCAACCATCGGCCTTTGTGTTGATCGCAGCAGGGTCGACGTCTTTTATTGCGTCGTAGATCTCCTGATGCGACATCGTTTCGAAGGGGTCTTTTACAGTGATGACGCGACCAGCGAACTGATCACTACCGTACTCGCCGAGCAGGCCGGTCCACTCGGTATTGACTATCGCTCGGTCGGCATCCCACTTCGCCTTCTCATCATTGACTCGCTGCTGATCATCGCGCTTGTTCTGGTCGGCTTCGCCGAGACCCAGGGCCTCGCCGATCTCTTGGCCTGCCCGATTGGCGATGTGGCCGACCTGGTCCACCCACTCAGGAAAGTCGAGCCCCACTACTGCGCCCCTGTCTTTCCGAGCGCACCGGCCGTCGACTGATCCGTTTCCTCTATCCGGCGGACGGCGAGGGCGTAAGTCTCGCTCATCAGCGTGACGATTTCAATGCTCTCCTTCAGCCGGTTCTGGGCTGAATCCTCATCCGTGACAGCTTTGGCGGCGAACTTCCCTCTAAGCGCCTCGGCAGATTTCAAGGTTCCAAAGCCTGACACATGCTCGAGTTGCTTGGTGTTCCCTACCATCTTGCGCAGTTCCGTGAGCAATGTATCTGCTCGGGCCTTCAACGCATTCCCGATTTCTGGGTCCATTCGCAGTTCGCCGTTCTCGGCTTGGGTTTTCATTGTTTTCCAGTGGCTCAGCAATCCGGGCATCTCAGAGTTACCGGGTGTCGTCACAGTTCCCCTCCCAAGGGTGCCCGTAGACGGGCCGACCTGATCTTTGTCGCGAGGCGATTCATCGCCGCATCATTTGGGCAGGTATGGCTCGAGCTCAGTGGCGTGTCGAACTGCCACGCCGCACGGCGGTGATTCCGGCATCGATGCTTCCTCGCCGTAGAGCCAGCTGACAGACACTTCGATCGTTCCCTTTTCCCACGGGAGGTTCACCCAGCAGGTCGAGCGCTCCTCGTCTGATTTCTCGCCGTACGTCAAGCCGGAGCGGGGGCCGATCTGAACTTCTTCCAGGCCAGTCAGGTTGGTGTTCGCCCGAGCATCTGCCTGCGTGTACGTCGAGGACCCGACGTACACGAGGTAGGGGCCTTCGGTCGAATCCCAGCGACAAATTCGGTAGGACACGTCCCCGGTCGGTGCATCTGTGACCGCATCCTTCGAGGAGGGGACCACCTTTGTGGCCGCCAACGCCTCATCCGGCAGATCGGTACACGGATTCCACTGCACCGTCTGTTCCCGCGTCGACTCGCTCGCCCCCTGCGCCGCCGGCTCCCCATCCACCGACGTCGAACACCCGGCGACGAGCCCAACCGCGGCGATTCCGCCCAGCATCGCGCGGACCGCGACCCCTCTGTGTGCCTTACTCGCGGTACGCATACCCCTCCTGCTTTCGGTGCGAAAAGACCGACACTGAATAGGACGCACCTTACCGGCATCCGGTTCCACCCGATCTGGTGTCCAGGATGCGGGTTCCCGGCACCCACGACCGGTCGCCTGCTTGTGTGCGCGGCCGGCTCCCGATGGTCACGAACGACAGGTGCCGGATTCGGCCGCGAAGGGGACACATGAGCGAGCATCCGCCGAGAGCGGCCCGCGCTCCTGTGACTCGCGGCGTGATGCCTAGGGCGAACTTTCCGCCGGTCCGGCCTCGGCGAGGCGTTGGGCGGTGAGTTCGGCGTGGGTGATGCGGCGGAGGGCGGCGAGGATGGGTTCGTAGAGGACGGTGCCGAGGACGGCGTATTCGATGGCTGCCGCGGGGGAGTCCAGCGGCATGCGGTCGATTTCGTAGGCGGCGATGGCGGTGATGTGCGGGGCGTAGGCGCGCAGGCGGTCCTCGGTCATGGGCAGGCCCGCGGCTTCGGCGTCGGCGAGGGCTTGTTCGAGCTGGGCGGCGGCGGGGAGGTCGGCGGGTAGCGGGCGGCCGAGGGCGGCGAATGCGGCTCGCGCGCGTGGCAATTCGGTGCCGGCACCGGAGTCGGGTGACGGCGGGAGCGCGGAGGTGGCGGCGCCGAGGGCGGTGAGTAGGGATTCGTCGGGGGAGTCGATCAGGCCGACGATCGTTTTGATCTTCGCCAGCGACAGGCCGTGCCCGGACAGGGCTTTCACCAGTGCGATGCGTTCGACGTGCGGTTCTCCGTATTCGGCGCGGGTGGCGCTGGTGGCGCGGCCGGGCATGAGCACGCCCTCGCGCAGGTAGTACTTGATCGTCGGCACCGGCACTCCGGTGCGGGTCGCCAGCTCCGACATCAGCATCGCGTCTGCTCCTCCTCCGGTTGGCCCTTGACATTGGATAGTGTAGCTATCCATCATTGGGTAGTCGCACTATCCAATTGAATCCACGACGCCAGGAAGCAGTCATGAATACCTCGCTGATCTCGCCGTTCATGAGCATCGTGCTCGGGGCGACCATCCTCTCGGTCGTCACCATCGCCTTCGGCGGCACGTTCCTACTGCGCGTCTTCACCGGCGCTCACGACACCAACGACCTGCAAAAGTCCTTCTTCCGCGCCGGTCACGCCCACGCCGGGGTGCTGGTCGTGCTCGGCCTGCTGCTCGCCGTCCTCGGCAATGCGACGGGCGCGAGCACCGGCTGGGCCGCCGGCGGAGCGATCGCTGTCCTGGTCGCCGCGATCCTGATGCCGCTCGGCTTCTTCCTCTCGGTGCTCGGGCGCGGCCCGCAGCGGCCGAACCGAATGATCATCAGCGTCTGGCTGGGTGCGACGCTGCTGGTGGCCGGGCTGCTGGTGTCGGGAATCGCGACGCTCGTCGCCGGGATCGACCGGATCTGAGGTGCCGGCTCGCTGAACGATGCGAGGGGGCAACCAAACAGGCCGGTCAGTCTTAATATATTGTCATTCAATATTTTTCGTTCGCTTAGCGTACTGTCGTCCGGGCCAGTGCATTCGAAGCAGGCCGCTCGTACAGTTCGTCATGATTCGGAAATCGAGGCAAGCGAATGAACCACAAGCTATGGCTGCTCGGGCGATCGATCGCGGTGGGCGGACATATCTTGGGGGAGAAGCTCATCCGGCCCAAGGCGCGAACCATCGACGACGTCCCGGTGTCCGGGGAAACGATCACCCCCGCCTGGCTGACCGCGGTGCTGTGCCGCGACGTCCCCGGCGCCGAGGTGGTCTCCTGCGAGACCTCCAACGGCAGCCGGGGCACCTCGACCCGAGTCGCGATCGCGGTCGAATACAACGAAGCGGGTGAGCAGGCCGGACTGCCGACCGCGCTGTTCGCGAAGACGACGACGGCCTTCAGCCAGCGCATCCTGCTCGGCGGCGGCAAGATGATCACCGGCGAGACCCGGTTCTTCCGCGACTTCCGGCCCGAGGTCGACATGGAAGCACCGGTCGGATACTGGGGCGCCGCCGACGAATCGTCCTGGCGTTCGATCGCCCTGATGGAGGACATCGCCGCCACCCGAGGCGCCGTCTTCGTCGAGCCGACCACCTCGGTGAGCAAGTCACAGATGGAAGATCTGGTGCGCAATCTCGCGCGCCTGCACGGCACGTTCTGGGAACATCCGTCGATCGCCGTCCTCAACACCCCGAGCTACATGCTCCAGGCCTATCTCGCCGCGATCGATATGAAGAAACGCTGCGCGATCGGACTGGAACGGGCCGACGAAGTGATTCCCGAATCTCTTCGCGGACAGAGCGAACGGCTCTGGGCGGGCGTCGAACGGGCGATCGAGCTGGCCACCGACGACCTTCCGCCGACTCTGCTGCACGGCGACCCGCATATCGGACAGACCTACGTCACCGGCGACGGCCGGATGGGTTTCGTCGACTGGCAGGTCGTGATGCGCGGCGGCTGGGCACACGATTTCGCCTACGCCGTGAACTCGGGATGCGAACCCGAGGACCGGCGGAAATGGGACCGGGATCTGCTTGCGGCCTATCTGGACGAACTCGCCCGGGTCCGTGGCTCCGCGCCGGCGTTCGACGACGCGTGGCTGGCCTATCGGCAGCAATCCATGTTCGCGTACGCGGCATGGGCCTTCACCATCGGTCGCGCGGCCTACCAACCCAAGATGCAATCCGTCGAAACCTGTTTGACCCTGCTCGAACGCATCACCACCGCATTGGACGATCACGACTCGTTGGATGCCCTCGGCGTCTGACCGACAATCCGAACAGTCTGGAGTTCCCGCGTGACTACCTCCACCCCTTGGGCGCAGCTCACCTCGTGCCCGGTGGCCCACGGATCGCCGACACTCACCCTCGGCCCGCGCGTACCGCTGCATTCGGCCGAGTTCGCCGACGACCCGCATCGGCACTACCGCGAAATGCGCAACCGCTACGGCTCTTTGGCGCCGGTCGAGCTCGCGCCGGACGTCCCCGCCACCTTGGTGATCGGATACAGCACCGCGGTGCGCATCCTCAACGACCCCGAACATTTCCCCGCCGACCCGCGGGCATGGCAGAAGAATGTGCCGGCCGACTGCCCGATCCTTCCGCTGCTGGAATGGCGGCCGATGGCGAGCCGGAGTTCGGGCGCCGATTTCGTGCGCTACCGCAAAGCCATCACCGCGGGCATCGACAACGTGGATCTGTACGCGCTCAACGGCGTCGTGGAGAAGATCGCCGTTCCGCTGATCAACACGTTCTGCGCCGACGGGCAGGCGGATCTGATCCGGCAGTATGTCTTTCCGCTGGTGTTCGAAGTGGTGAATTTCCTGCTCGGCTGCCCGGCCGAGATCGGTCAGCGGGTCGCGGCGGGTACGGCGGCGCTGCTCGAGGGAGTCGACGCCGAGAAGGGCAACCAGCTGCTCGGTGAGGCGCTGATGCAGCTGGTGACGTTCAAACGCGGTGAACCCGGCAACGACATCACCTCCGCGCTGCTGCAACACGAATCCGCGCTCGATGATGTGGAGGTTTCGCACCACGTCTCCCAGGTCTACGGCACGGGAATCGAATTCCAGCTCAACCTGATCGCCAACACACTGCTGCTCGTGCTCAGTGACGAGCGTTTCGGCGGGAGCGTGCTCGGCGGAAACCTGTCCTCGCGTGATGCCTTGGACGAAGTGCTGTTCAACGACCCGCCGCTGGCGAATCTACTGATCACCTACCCGCGCCAGCCCATCCTGATCGATGAGGTCTGGCTGCCCGCCCACCAGCCCGTCGTCATCAGCATGGCCGCCTGC
>NZ_BAFY01000066.1 GCF_000308555.1 Nocardia cyriacigeorgica NBRC 100375
TCAGACGCTGACCGGCGTCGCGGCGCTCGCCCTGCCTGGGATGCTGTTCGAAGTGGACGCTGTCGCCGTGCGGGAATAGACGGCACGGTCAGCGTCGGCGCTTGTCGGTGGCCGGGCCGATGTCGTCACGTGCGGCGCCGGCCTCACCGGGCGCGGCAGGCACGTCGGCGGCGCCCAACCCCGCGAGCAGCCGCAATCCGTCCTCGGTGGGGCTGTTCGGCTCGGCGGACAGCACCAGCAGTTCCATGCCCGACTCGTCGGGGAGGGCGAAGTTCTCCTGATGCAGTTCGAGCAGTCCGACCAGCGGGTGGTGGTAGGCCTTGCGGCCGTGGGTGCGGGCGCGCACGTCGGCGCGGGCCCAGAGCTTGCGGAAGCGGTCGCTGCCCATCGCGAGTTCGCCGATGAGTGCGGCCAGGCGGGGGTCGTCGGGGTATTTGCCCGCGGCCAGGCGCAGGTGGCCGACGGCGTCGAGGGTGCAGGTCTCCCAGTCGGCGTACAGGCCGCGATGCTCTTCTTCGAGGAAGATGTGCTTGGCGGTGTTCAAACCCGACAGCGGTCGGCCATAGAGGAGTTCGGCGAGGCGGTTACCCGCGAGCACGTCCAGGCGATGGTCCATGATCAGCGCCGGTGCGTCGGCGACCAGGTCGAGCACCCGCAACAGCTCCGGTCGCACCCGGGCCGCGGGCACCTTCGCGCGGCGGCGGCGTTGCCGGGCGAGGCGGTAGAGATGTTCGCGTTCGATCTCGTCCAGGCCGAGGACTCGGGCGAGCGCATCGAGGATCTGCTCGGAAGGCTGGGTCGCCCGGCCCTGCTCGAGGCGGACGTAATAGTCGACGCTGACTCCGGACAGATGCGCGACCTCTTCGCGGCGCAGCCCTTCGACCCGGCGGCGGCGGTCGGCGGGGATGCCGACGTCGGCCGGGTCGACCCGGGAGCGCCGGGTGCGCAGGAAGCCGGCGAGATCGTCCATGGCCCCAGTATGGCCGCGGCCGGGCGCGCGAAGGTGGTCCTGCCGATACCAGGAAGTGCCGTCCGACGGACGCGGCGCCCCTGAATACCGAGCGTCGCGACGCCGAGGATCGAACTCATCCGATCCGAAGGAGTTCCCATGAAGACGCTGATCGTCCACGCCCATCCCGAGCCGGCTTCGCTCAACGGCGCGCTCAAGGATCTTGCGGTGACCACGCTCGAAACAGCCGGGCACGAAGTGCGGGTGAGCGATCTGTACGCGATGAACTGGACCGGGTGTTCACCTATCGCTTCGCCTACGGCGTCGGCGAGCACAGCGACACCAAGTACGGCGAACGCTACGGCGAAGGCACCCTGGCCGGCCGCCGGGCACTGCTGTCGGTGACCATCGGCGGCCTCGAATCGCACTACGGCCCACGCGGAATCAACGGCCCCATCGACGACCTGCTTTTCCCGATCCACCACGGCATCCTGTTCTACCCGGGCATCGAGGTACTGCCACCGTTCGTTGTATACGGCGCCGACCGGCTGCCCGCCGAGGACTATCCCGATGTCGCAAAGGCGTGGCAGGAGCGCCTGCTCATGCTGGAATCGACCGAGCCGATCCCGTTCCGGCGCCAGAACTTCGGCGACTACCAGCTGCCGTCGCTGGAGTTGAAACCCGGACTGGAACCGGCCGGTCGCACCGGGTTCGGACTGCATGTGCGCGGCTGATTCCGGCGGCGTCGCGGCCGGTCCCCGCGGCATCCGGCTGTTCGGCAGGCTGATCCGCCGATCGCATGGCTGGTCCGGCGCAGGTGCGGCTGAGCTGGGCGAGTGTGCGGATGATCCGGTGAGCGTGCGTGATCCAGCGGGTGTGAGCATGTTCGGCGGGTGAGCGGCTGATTCGCGATCGCGTGGCTGATCCGGCACATGTGCGGCTGATCCCGCGGAGGTGCGGATGATCCGGGCGAGTGTGCGGCTGGTCCGGTGATTGTGCGCGCGATCCGCAGGGCGGCCGCTCCCGGGCTTGCGCGCAGCGGTTCTCCGGGGCGGCGGATTCACGCGCCGGAGGTCAGACTTTTGCGGCCGCGGTGAGGCGTTGCAAAGCCTTGGTGACGACTTCGGGATCGCTGGTCTCCCAGTACGGCGGCAGCGATGCGCGCAGGTAGCCGCCGTAGCGGGCGGTGGCCAGGCGGGGGTCGAGGATCGCGACCACGCCGCGGTCGTCGACGCTGCGCAACAGGCGTCCCGTGCCCTGGGCCAGCAGCAGCGCCGCGTGGCTGGCGGCGACGGACATGAAGCCGTTGCCACCGCGCGATTCGACCGCCCGCTGCCGCGCGGTCAGCAGCGGATCGTCGGGGCGGGGGAACGGAATGCGGTCCAGGATCACCAGGCTCAGCGACGGACCCGGCACGTCGACGCCCTGCCACAGCGACAGGGTGCCGAACAGGGAGGTCTCCGGATCGTCGGCGAACTTTCGCACCAGCGCACCGGTCGAATCCTCGCCCTGGCACAGCACGGGGGTGTCCAAGCGCCCGCGCAGTGCTTCGGTGGCGGCCTTGGCGGCGCGCATGGAGGAGAACAGCCCGAGCGTGCGGCCGCCGGCCGCGGTGATCAGCCGTTCGATCTCGTCGAGGTAGGCGGGGGACAGGCCGTCGCGGCCCGGCGCGGGCAGATGTTTGGCGACGTAGAGGATCCCGGATTTCGCGTGGTCGAAGGGGGAACCGACATCGAGGGAGGTCCAGCGCACGGTCTCGTTGTCCGACGGTGCTTCGGCGCCGTTGGCGGTCGCGGTATCGGTGCGGCCCGAGGACTGGGCCGGCAGACCCCAGGTGATGGCGAGACCATCGAACGAACCGCCGATCTGCAAGGTCGCCGAGGTCAGCACCACCGTGGACGCGCCGAACAGCCTGCTGCGCAGCAGCCCGCCCACCGACAGCGGCGCCATACGCAAGGTGCGCCGGGTGACGCCGCGCAGTTCGTCGGCGGCCAGCCACACCACATCGCGGCGGGCCGCCGGATCAGGCTCGTCGAATGCGGTGAGCGCGCGCACCGCGGCGTCGTGCACCTCTTCGACGGCGGCCACCGCACGGGTGCGGGCGGCGGCGGTATCGGCGTCACCCTGCGCGGTGCTGCTGCCCTGCGGGGCCAGCGCGGTGTGGGCGTTCCAGGCGGCGTCGCGGACCAGCGCGAGCACCGGGGCGATCCCGTCGGGGATGGCGTCCCAGCGGCTCGCAGGCAGATCGTCCAGCGCGGCGTGCAGGGCCTCACCGGCGGCTTCGAGCCGGTCGACCTCTTGTTCGTCGATGAGTTTGGCGCAGCGACGGGCCGCGGCGGTGATCGCGACGGCCGACAGTTCGGCGGTCGCGACGCCGGTGACACGGTCGACCAGTTCGTGCGCCTCGTCGACCACCACCACGTCGTGTTCGGGCAACACCTGGATGCCGCTGATGGCGTCGATGGCCAGCAGGGCGTGGTTGGTGACGACGATGTCGGCCTGCGCGGATTCCGCCCTGGCCTTCTCGGCGAAGCAATCCTGTCCGAACGGGCAGCGCGTTTTGCCAAGGCATTCCCGCGAGGACACGCTGACCTGCCGCCACGCCCGATCGGAGACGCCGGGGGCGAGATCGTCGCGGTCGCCGGTCTCCGTATCGGAGGCCCACTCGTTGAGCCGCTGCACCTCACGGCCGAGTCGCGAGACCGCGAACGCGTCGAACAGTTCGGCCTCGGCCGGCTCTTCCGGAACGGCGCTGTTGATCTTGTTCAGGCACAGATAGTTGTTGCGACCCTTGAGGATCGCGAACTGCGGGGTACGGCCGAGCGGTTTGGCGAGCGCTTCGGCGAGACGGGGCAGATCGCGGTCGACGAGCTGGCGTTGCAGCGCGATCGTCGCCGTGGACACCACTACCGTGCGCCCGGTGCGCACCGCGTGCCGCAGGCTCGGCACCAGATAGGCCAGCGACTTACCGGTACCCGTGCCCGCCTGCACCGCCAGGTGTTCCTTGGTGTCGATCGCGTGATCGACCGCGGCGGCCATCGCTACCTGACCGGGCCGTTCCTTGCCGCCGAGCGCGGAGACGGCGGTCGACAACAGGGCCGGGACGGGCGGAAGTTCGGGCACCCCGGCAGCCTACTGCGCCGCACCGACAAGCCGTGCCCGGTCGGCGCGCG
>NZ_BAFY01000065.1 GCF_000308555.1 Nocardia cyriacigeorgica NBRC 100375
GCCCCTGTTCGAGGAAGCTCACATAGCGCTGACTCGTCTCGGCGCGAATCGTCAGTTCGAGCTGGCTGACCCGGCGCAGCGTGCGCCAATGCCGCAATTGGGGGCCGAATGCGGCGGTCTGCGCGGTCGTCATGGTGCGAGTCAACCTGGTGCGGGCACCGCGCGCCATTCCCGCCAGGGTATGAACCGAGGCGTGCGAACGCAGGCCGTGTCATTCCCTGCGGGGAATCGCGGACCGGCGTTCGTCTCGGCAGAGTTGCCGCCATGAGCACCGATGACATCGCTACCCGCTATGTAGCCCTCTGGAACGAAGCCGAGCCCACCGCTCGCCGAACCCGGATCGAGGAGCTGTTCGCCGTCGACGGCATGCAGATTCTGGTCGACCCACCTGCCGAAGCCCGTAAGGCCGCCGCCGAGCTGGCGATTTCCGCGCCACCGCTCGGCGTGCACGGCTACGACGCGCTCGACCGCCGGGTCACCCGAGCGTATGAAATGTTCCTCGCCAGTGGCGAATACGTCTTCGCCGCGGCCCGAGCCGCTATCGAACTGCCCGCGAACACCGTCGGCGTCGCGTGGACGATGAACCGCCGCGACGACGGCGAGCCCCAGGGCGGCGGTTTCGACCTGCTCGCACTCGATGCCGACGGCCGGATCGTGTCCGATCATCAGTTCATCGAGGGATCGCGGTGAATGCCCTGGCCTATCGGGCTGATCCGTGGCGTGGGCTCACCTTTGCCGCCCAGCAGCAGCCCGAGCCCGGTCCACACCAGGAGGTGAGTCGAACACCGTGTCCGCGCCGAGTGCGCGCAGTCGCTGTGGCTTGACAGCATGCGAGGTGATCGCGACGACCTCCGCCCGCGGGGTCGAGCAGGCCACGCACACGAGGAAGGCCGCCCCCGGTGGGGGCGGCCTTCGGTGCTGATGGTGTTCTGTCGCCGCGCGGGCCCGAAATCAGTTAGTTGCTGATCTCGGCGTTCTCACGCTCTTCGTCGACCACGTCGTCTTCTTCGTTCGTGACCTCGGGGATCGCCTTGGTGCGCGAACCCGTGACGGACTTGGTGTTGTTGCCGCTGATCGACTTGCGCTGCTGATCGGGCACACCGTCGAGCAGCTCGCTCTCCCGGTTGACCGCGGCGAGCATCGCGGGCACGGAATCCAGCTGGCCGCGGATGCCGAGCAGCTGGGCAAGGACGCGCCCGCGCAGCACGCGCATCTCTTCGGCCAGTTCCTTGGCGTGCGCGATCTTGCGCTCGCTGGTCTGGGTGGCGGAGGTGATGAGGCGGTTGGCCTCGTCGGTGGCGTCCTTGATCCGCTGCGCGGCCTCGGCACGGCTGGTGGCCTCCAGCTCTTCCATGGCACGGGTGAGCTTGGTGCGACGCTCGGCCATGGTGACCTCGAAG
This sequence comes from Nocardia cyriacigeorgica NBRC 100375, assembly GCF_000308555.1. GTDB lineage: Bacteria > Actinomycetota > Actinomycetes > Mycobacteriales > Mycobacteriaceae > Nocardia > Nocardia cyriacigeorgica. The sequence goes on from NZ_BAFY01000065.1 coordinate 1,401, forward strand.
TCCTGCTGGGCGGCCTTGCGCTTGGCTTCGGCCTCCTTGCCGATGCGGTCGGCCTCGGCCTGGGCGGCTTCGATGATCTTGGCTGCTTCGGTGCGCGCGTTCGCCAGTGTTTGCTCGAACTCGATTTCGAGCGCTTCGCGCTTTTCCTTGGTCTCGGCGAGCAGCGACTCGTACTTGCCACGCATCTCGGTGGCCTGCTGCTCGGCGATCGACACCATTTCCGCGGCCTCGGCCTGCGCCAGGGCGCGGACTTCGGACGCCTCGTCGGAGGCCAGTCGCAGCATGCGAGAAATACGGTCGCTCATGCCTTCCGCGGTGGTCGGCGGCACGGACAGCCGGTCGACCTCCTTACGGAGCTCATCGATCTCGTCGCGCGCGTCCTCGAGCTGGCTCGCAAGGTTACGAGCCTGCGCGGCGGCCGCGTCACGATCGGTAGCGGTGACCCTCAGTTCGGCATCGAAGCGGTCGAAATAGTTACGCACCTCGTCTTGCGCATAACCCTTGCGCACAACGGTGAAGGGCAGTGCAACGAAGCGATTGCGATCGGACTCAGGTGACGACATGGCCAACAAACTACAGCCTGTGTGGGGTAGATGGTGAGTCGACCGGGAATGTCATCGAGACGAGATCTTCCTGCCCGATCCTGGTACTAGTGCGTAACATTCGGGTTCGGCTCGACCAACTCCACCAGCACACCACCAGCATCCTTCGGATGCACGAAATTGATGCTGGACCCGGCGGTTCCGGCGCGCGGCGCGTCGTAGAGCAAACGCAGGCCACGGCTGCGCAGATGTGCCGAAACGGCCTCGATGTCGGTGACGCGGTAGGCCAGCTGCTGTAGGCCGGGGCCGCTGCGTTCGATGAACTTGGCGATGGTGGAGGTCTCGTCGAGCGGGGCCAGCAACTGCAAGGCAGTCGAGTCGTCGGCGGCCGCCGGGCACGACAGCATGGCCTCTTGCACGCCCTGCGCCTCGTTCACCTCGCGGTGGGTTTCCACCATGCCGAGATTGGTGGTGTACCAGGCGACGGCGGCGTCGAGGTCGGGCACCGCGATACCGACGTGGTCGACGGCGACCACGTAGTCCGCGGGGATGAATTCGTTCGAGTCGGTTGTAGTGCTCACGCTTCGAACGTAGCGCGTACCTGCGCGGGGCCGTCGCGGCCGGACCCGCTACCGTTGAGTACGAGGCTGCCGTCGCGCCGCGGTGCGGGCAGCGCTGATCCACCGATGCTGTGAACTGCAGAAGGCGAGGCTCGTCGTGACCAACTCCGTGATCGTGTCCGGTGCGCGTACCCCGGTCGGCCGCCTGCTCGGCGGATTGAAGGGTTTCAGCGGGTCGGATCTCGGCGGTTTCGCGATCAAGGCGGCGCTGGAGAAGGCCGGTGTGCGCGGCGACCAGGTCGACTACGTGATCATGGGCCAGGTGCTGACCGCGGGCGCGGGCCAGATCCCGGCCCGGCAGGCGGCCGTCGCGGGCGGTATCCCGATGGATGTGCCCGCGCTGACGCTGAACAAGGTGTGCCTGTCCGGCATCAACGCCATCGCGCTGGCCGACCAGCTGATCCGGGCCGGCGAGTACGAGATCGTCGTCGCCGGTGGCCAGGAGTCGATGAGCCAGGCCCCGCATCTGCTGGAGAAGAGCCGCGAGGGCTTCAAGTACGGCGATGTGAACCTGCGCGACCACATGGCCTACGACGGACTGCACGACATCTTCACCGATCAGGCGATGGGTGCGCTCACCGAGACACGCAACGATGCCGCGCCGATCAGCCGCGAGGATCAGGACGCGTTCGCGGCCGCCTCGCACCAGCGCGCGGCCGCGGCCTGGAAGAACGGCGTGTTCGACGACGAGGTCGTCCCGGTGGCGGTGCCGCAGCGCAAGGGCGATCCGATCATGGTCACCGAGGACGAGGGCATCCGCGCCGACACCACCGCCGAATCGCTGGCCAAGCTGCGCCCGGCCTTCCGCAAGGACGGCACCATCACCGCCGGTTCGGCCTCGCAGATCTCCGACGGCGCCGCCGCGGTCGTCGTGATGAGCAAGGCCAAGGCCGAGGAGCTGGGCCTGAGCTGGATCGCCGAGATCGGCGCCGCGGGTGTGGTGGCCGGTCCGGATTCGACCTTGCAGGATCAGCCCGCCAACGCCATCGCCAAGGCGTGCGCCAAGCAGGGTATCGAGCCGTCGGAGCTGGATCTGGTGGAGATCAACGAGGCCTTCGCGGCGGTCGGTATCGCCTCCACCCGCAAGCTCGGCATCGATCCGGAGAAGGTGAACGTCAACGGTGGCGCGATCGCCATCGGTCACCCGCTCGGCATGTCCGGTGCGCGCATTGTGCTGCACCTGGCGCTGGAGTTGAAGCGCCGGGGTGGCGGGATCGGTGCGGCCGCGCTGTGCGGTGGTGGCGGCCAGGGCGACGCGCTGATCATCAAGGTGTAGTTCCCGGACGCGCCGGCGTGCCGAGGGTGCGTCGGCGCTTCCGATTCCGGCGCTGGGGCGAACCGTGCGGATCGATTCGCCGCGGTGTCTGTGGACGGTGATTCGGGTCGATGTCCGTTCTGTCCACTGTGACCGGTTCAACTACGACTCGTCGTAGTGCATACGGCACAATGGGGGCCATGGGTTCTTACGATCTGCGTACCGTCGCGGGCAGGTTCCGGTTCTTCGCCATCCTCGAGGCGGTGTCGTGGGCCGGCCTGCTGATCGGCATGGCGTTCAAGTACATCCCCGATCCGGGCAACGAGATCGGTGTGAAGATCTTCGGCCCCGTCCACGGCGGCATCTTCATCCTGTTCGTGCTGAGCGCCCTGCTGGCCTCGCGGGAGCTGAACTGGAACTGGAAGACGACCGTGCTCGCGCTGGCCTCGAGCATTCCGCCGTTCTGCACCGTGATCTTCGAGATCTGGGCGGTGCGCACCGGCAAGCTGGAGCAGCCGAGCGCCGCGAGCCAAGCCCCGGCCACCGCACGCGTCTCTTCGTGACAAACTGGACGGCGTGACTCGACCATCCGCTCGTCGTCCTTCGCCAGCCGTCGCCGCCGCCATGTCCGGTGCGGTGGATCTGTCCGCCCTGAAGCAGCCGCCCGCGGGTGCGGGCCCCGAAGGCGGATACTCGGTGACCGAGGCCGACTTCGAAACCAAGGTGCTTCGGCGTTCGACCCAGGTGCCGGTGGTGGTGGCGCTGTATTCGCAGCGCAGCCCCGGCAGCGTCGAACTGGTGCAGCTGCTGGAGCGGCTGGCCGGTGAAGGCGACGGCAGCTGGGACCTGGCGACCGTCGAGGCCGAGAGCAATATGCGGATCGCGCAGGCGTTCGGGGTGCAGGGCATTCCGACGGTGATCGCCGTCGCGGGCGGTCAGCCGCTGGCCGACTTCCAGGGCGTGCAGCCGGAGCCGCAGGTGCGCCAGTGGCTGGCCGCCGTGGTGGACGCGGTCGCGGGCAAGCTGGAAGGCGGCCCGGCCGGGCAGCCCCAGCAGGCCGAGGACCCGCGGTTCGCCACCGCCGAGGCGCTGCTGGAGCAGGGCGATCTGGCCGGTGCGGAATCGGCGTACGAGTCGATTCTGGAGGCCGAGCCGAACAATGCCGAGGCCAAGGCAGCGGTCCGGCAGGTCCGCTTCCTCGCCCGCGCCCAGCAGCTGCCGGATTCGGCGATCGCCACCGCCGACGCCGACCCGGGCAATGTGGACGCCCAGCTCGACGCCGCCGATATCGAACTGTTCCACCAGCGCCCGGAGGCGGCGTTCGATCGGCTGATCGGGGTCGTCAAGCGCACTGCGGGCGATGACCGCACCAAGGTCCGCACCCGGCTGCTGGAGCTGTTCGAGCTGTTCGATCAGGCGGAGCCGTTCGTGGCGGCGGCCAGGCGCAAGCTCGCGGCCGCGCTGTACTGAGCGCGATCGGTTGCGACCGTCTCGGCCGATCGTGCGTCGACATCGGATACTCGAACGCCCGCACTCCTGGTGAGTGCGGGCGTTCGCTCCTTTTCTGAACCGGAACGGGAGCCGGCGACATGCCGCCGCGAACTCGGCGGCGGGGTGTTTACGAGTCGGCTGCCAGCCACACCGCGCTCGACGGCGCCAGCGCAAGCACCGCGGACGCCGGTCGGCCGTGCCAGGGCTGCTCCTCCGCGACGACCGCGCCGAGATTGCCCATACCGGATCCGCCGTATTCGACCGCGTCGGTATTGAGGATCTCGGTCCAGCGGCCGGCCGTGGGTAGGCCGATGCGGTACTTGTCGTAGGCCGAGCCGGAGAAGTTGTAGACGCAGGCGATGACGGAGCCGTCGGTGCCGTAGCGCAGGAAAGCCAGCACATTGTGCTCGCGGTCGTCGGCCTCGATCCAGGAATGGCCGCCGGGGGTGGTGTCCTGGGTCCACAGCGCAGGCCGGGCCCGGTAGACGGCGTTGAGGTCTCGGACGACGCGCTGCACGCCGCGGTGCAGCGGGTTGTCCAGCTCATGCCAGTCCAGGCCGCGATCGTGTGACCATTCCCGGAATTGGCCGAACTCCTGGCCCATGAACAGTAGTTGCTTACCGGGGTGGGCCCACATGTAGGCGAGCAGGGCGCGCACACCGCTGGCTTTGGCGTAGTCGTCACCGGGCATCCGCGTCCACAGGGTGCCCTTGCCGTGCACCACTTCGTCGTGGCTGATCGGCAGCACATAGTTCTCGCTCCAGGCGTACATCAGCGAGAAGGTGATCTCGTTGTGGTGCCAGGACCGGTGGATCGGGTCGCGCCCCAGGTAGCCGAGGGTGTCGTGCATCCAGCCCATGTTCCATTTCATGGAGAAACCGAGCCCGCCGACCTCGGTGGCGCGGGTGACGCCGGGCCAGGTGGTGGATTCCTCGGCGATGGTGAGCACGCCGGGGTGTTCGCTGTGGATGCGGTCGTTGAGTTCGGTGAGGAAGTCGACGGCGTCGAGGTTTTCCCGGCCGCCGTGCACATTCGGTTCCCATTCGCCGTCGCGGCGGGAGTAGTCGAGGTAGAGCATGGAGGCGACGGCGTCGACGCGCAGGCCGTCGATGTGGAATTCCTCGATCCAGTAGCGGGCGTTGGCGATGAGGAAATTGCGGACCTCGTTGCGCCCGAAATCGAAGACGTAGGTGCCCCAGTCGGGTTGTTCGCCGCGGCGCGGGTCGGGGTGCTCGTAGAGCGGGGTGCCGTCGAAGCGGGCCAGCGCCCATTCGTCGCGCGGGAAGTGGGCGGGCACCCAGTCCAGCAGCACGCCGATGCCCTGACCGTGCAGGTGGTCGACGAAGGCGCGGAAGTCGTCGGGTGTGCCGAAACGGGAGGTGGGCGCGTAGTAGGAGGTGACCTGGTAGCCCCAGGAGCCGCCGAACGGATGCTCGGCGACGGGCAGCAGTTCGACATGGGTGAAGCCGGCCTCACGCACGTAGTCGGCCAACTGCACGGCGAGATCGCGGTAGGTGAGACCGGGTCGCCAGGAGCCGAGGTGGACTTCGTAGACGCTCAGCGGCGCGCGCGCCGGTTCGGTGACGGCGCGGGCGGCGAGCCAGGCGTCGTCGGTCCACACATGCCGCGATTCGGTGACCACCGAAGCCGTGGCGGGTGGGACCTCGGTGGCGAAGGCGAACGGGTCGGCATGGTCGACGATGCGCCCGTCCGCGCCGTGCACCCGATACTTGTATCGGGTGCCGGGCTCGACACCGGGCACGAACAGCTCCCAGACCCCGGAGCTTCCCAGGGACCGCATGGGTGTGCCCGCCCCGCTCCAGCCGTCGAAATCGCCCATCACACCGACCCCGCGCGCGTTGGGCGCCCACACCGCGAACGAGGTGCCGTGGACCTCGCCGTCGAGTGTGGTGTAGCGGCGTGGGTGCGCGCCGAGTACCTCCCACAGCCGCTGATGGTTGCCTTCGCCGATCAGATGCAGGTCGAATTCGCCGAGGGTGGGCAGGAACCGGTAGCCGTCGGCCGCGATGACGGTCTGCCCGCCCGGATAGGCGGTGACGATGCGGTAGTCCAGCAGCTCCGGATAGGGCAGCACACCGGCGAAGACGCCGTGGCCGAGCGAATCGAGCCGGTGTTCTTCGCCGCCGACGCGGGCGCTCACCGTGTCGGCGTGCGGGCGCAGTACCCGCACGACGGTGCCGTCGGGGTGCGGATGCGCACCGAGGACGGTGTGCGGGTCGGGGTGCGTGCCCGCCGCGAGCAGCATCAGGTCGCGGCGCTTCACCGCCGGGCCCCGCTCATCAGAAGCTCCTGCGGTAGGCCAGTTCGGTGCGCGCGGCCTGCGGGATCGGCGGCAGCGCGAGAATGTGCGCGACGGCCTTGGTCGGGTCCAGGCGCACGTAGTTGGTCTGCGCCCAGTGGTATTCCTCGCCGCTGACCTCGTCGTAGACCACCGGGTGGTCGTGCCATTCGCGGCCGATGGCGGGCAGGTCGAGGGAGAGCATGCCCTGTTCGGCGGCGAACGGGTTGAGGTTCACCACCACCAGGACGGCGTCGCCGGTGGCCGGATCGAATTTCGAGTAGGCAAGCATGGCGTCGTTGTCGACGTGGTGGAAATGCAGGCAGCGCAGTTGACGCAGTGCGGGATGGGCACGCCGGATCTCGTTGAGCCTGGTCAGCCAGGGTTCCAGCGATTCACCGCGGGCCAGCGCCTCGGCGAACGGACGCGGGCGCAGCTCGTACTTCTCCGAGTCCAGATACTCCTCGCTACCGGGGCGAACGGCCTGGTGCTCGAACAGCTCGAAGCCGGAGTAGACACCCCACGTGGGAGCCAGGGTGGCGGCGAGGACGGCGCGGATGGCGAACATGCCGGGCCCGCCGTGTTGCAGGCTCTCGTGCAGGATGTCGGGAGTGTTGACGAAGAGGTTGGGGCGGGCTTCGTCGGCCTTGGCGGCGAGTTCACGACCGAATTCGGTGAGCTCCCATTTGTGCACGCGCCAGGTGAAGTAGGTGTAGGACTGGCTGAATCCGCGGCGCGCCAGCCCGTACAGTCGCGCCGGGCGGGTGAAGGCCTCCGACAGGAACACCACGTCGGGGTCGGTGCGCCGCACCGTGGTGATCAGCCATTCCCAGAAGTCGGCGGGTTTGGTGTGCGGGTTGTCGACGCGGAAGATCTTGACGCCCAACCCGATCCAATGCCGGACCACCCGCAGTACCTCGGCGTAGAGGCCGTCGGGGTCGTTGTCGAAATCGACGGGGTAGATGTCCTGGTATTTCTTCGGCGGGTTCTCCGCGTAGGCGATGGTGCCGTCGGGGAGGGTGGTGAACCATTCGGGGTGTTCGCGCACCCACGGGTGGTCGGGCGCGCATTGCAGTGCCAGGTCAAGGGCCACTTCGAGGCCGAGGCGTTCGGCGGCGGCCACGAAATCGGTGAAATCGTCTTCGGTGCCCAGTTCCGGGTGGATGGCGTCGTGGCCGCCCTCGGCCGAGCCGATGGCCCACGGTGAGCCGACGTCGCCGGGTTCGGCGGTGAGCGAATTGTTGCGGCCCTTGCGGTTCACGGTGCCGATGGGATGGATCGGCGGCAGATAGACCACATCGAAGCCCATGCCCGCGATCCGCGGCAGCTCTTTTGCGGCGGTGGCGAAGGTGCCGTGGACGGGTCTGCCTTCGGCGTCGCGACCGCCGGTGGAGCGCGGGAAGAATTCGTACCAGGCGCCGCAGAGCGCGCGCTGGCGCTCGACCAGCACGGTGTGCTGGGGGCCGCGGGTCACCAGGTCGCGCAACGGTGTCACCCGCAGGATCTCGGCGACCTCGTCGGTGAACGCCGGCGCCACCCGGGCCGGAAGCTGCTCATCGCCGCGCAGCGCCGCCGCGACCGCGCGCAACCGCTCGAACTGCTTCTTCGGTACCGCTTGGGCGGCGCGGTCGAACAGGCGCGCGCCCAGTTCCAGATCGTTGGCCAGGTCGGCGGCGCTCTGGCCGACGGCCAGTTTCGCCTCCACCGCGGCCCGCCAGGTGGCGATCGGATCACGCCAGCCCTCGATGCGGAAGGACCAGGTGCCAGGGACGTTCGGGGTGAAGGTGGCGTTGAAGACGTCGGGCTCGTAGTCGGGTGTCATCCGGATGCGGGTGGTGCGCGAAGAGCTCGGCCCGCGCACCGCGAGGGTGGCGGCGACGGCCGCGTGTCCTTCACTCCACACCACGGCCCGCACCGGGAACACCTCGCCGACGACGGCCTTGGCCGGCCGGCCTCCGGGGATGAACGGGGCAGTGTCATCGATAGCGATGCGGCCGGTCACGTTCCCAACCGTACCGGGCGTCGCCGCGATCTATGTGATGAGCGCCCGTGCGGATCGCGCTGGTCTACCCGGGCTCACATTGTTGGGTAGGGTTCGGCTGGTGAAGGCACTGCGTCGGTTCACAGTCCGCGCCCATCTGCCCGAGCGTCTGTCGGCGCTGGGTGAATTGTCGACGAATCTGCGCTGGTCCTGGCACGGCCCGACGCAGGATCTGTTCGCCGAACTCGACCCCGCGCGCTGGCTCGAGGTGGGCCACGACCCGGTGCGGATGTTGGGTGAGGTGCCGCGCGAACGGCTCGACGAGCTGGCCGCCGACCCCGGCTATACCGCGAGGGTGGACGCCGCCGCCGCGGATCTGCGCGAGTACCTGGAGACCCCGGGCTGGTTCCAGCGGCGGGGGACCGAGGTGCGCGGGGTGGCCTATTTCTCGATGGAGTTCGGCGTCACCGAGGTGCTGCCGAACTACTCCGGCGGGCTCGGCATCCTGGCCGGCGACCATCTCAAGGCGGCCTCCGATCTCGGCCTGCCACTCATCGGTGTGGGTCTGCTGTACCGCTCGGGCTACTTCCGGCAGTCGCTGACGGCCGACGGCTGGCAGGCCGAGCACTATCCGGCGCTGGATCCGCAGGGACTGCCGCTGCGGCTGCTGACCGCGGACGGCTCGCCGGTATTGATCCACGTGGGCATGCCCGATCGCCGGGTGCTGCGCGCCCGGGTGTGGATCGCGCAGGTCGGACGGGTACCGCTGCTGCTGCTGGATTCCGATATCGCCGACAACGATCCGGAACTGCGCGCCGTCACCGACCGGCTCTACGGCGGTGATCAGGACCACCGGATCAAACAGGAGATCCTGGCCGGCATCGGCGGTGTGCGGGCGGTGCGCGCCTTCACCCGCGCCCAGGGGCTACCCGATCCGGACGTGTTCCATATGAACGAGGGCCACGCCGGTTTCCTCGGGCTCGAACGGATCCGCGAGTACGTCGCGGGCGGATTGGACTTCGATGCCGCGCTGGCCGCGGTGCGCGCCGGGACCGTCTTCACCACGCATACGCCGGTGCCCGCCGGCATCGACCGGTTCCCGATGCCGATGGTGCGCCGGTATTTCGGTGGCCCGCACGGCGAAGCCGATTCGTCGCTGCTGCCGGGGCTTTCGGTGGACCGCATCGTCGGGTTGGGGCGTGAGTCGGATCCGTCGGTGTTCAACATGGCGCATATGGGTTTGCGGTTGGCGCAGCGCGCGAACGGGGTGTCGAAGCTGCACGGCGAGGTCAGCCGGGAGATGTTCGCCTCGCTGTGGCCGGGATTCGATGCCGACGAGGTGCCGATCGGCTCGATCACCAACGGCGTGCACGCCCCCACCTGGGCGGCGCGCGAGTGGATCGACAAGGCGCGTGAGCGGATCGGCGCCGAACTCGTCGAAGAGGCGCGCGGCTGGGAGAAGCTCTGCGATATCGACGCCGCCGAACTCTGGTCGACGCGTAATACGCTGCGCGCCACCCTGGTCGACGAGGTGCGCCGCAGGCTGCGGGAGTCCTGGTTGCAGCGCGGGGCCGCCGAGGCCGAATTGGGCTGGATCGACGGGGTTTTCGATCCCGAGCTGCTGACGGTCGGCTTCGCACGCCGGGTGCCCACCTACAAACGGCTGACGCTGATGCTGCGCGACCCCGAGCGCCTGCGTTCGCTGCTGCTCGACCCCGACCGCCCGGTTCAGCTGGTGGTGGCCGGTAAGAGCCATCCCGCCGACGACGGCGGTAAGGCGCTCATCCAGCAGGTGGTGCGTTTCGCCGACGATCCCGAGGTGCGCCACCGCATCGTCTTCCTGCCCGATTACGACATGTCCATGGCCCGCTACCTGTACTGGGGCTGCGATGTGTGGTTGAACAACCCGCTGCGCCCGCTCGAGGCCTGCGGCACCTCCGGCATGAAGTCGGCGCTCAACGGCGGGCTCAACCTGTCCATCCGCGACGGCTGGTGGGACGAGATGTACGACGGCGAGAACGGCTGGGCCATCCCCACCGCAGACGGCATCCGCGACGAACACCGCCGCGACGATCTGGAGGCCGCGGCCCTCTACGAGCTGTTCGAGCGTTCGGTGGCGCCGCGCTTCTACGACCGCGACGAGACCGGGATGCCGGTGCGCTGGGTGGAGATGGTGCGCCACACCCTCCAGACGCTCGGTCCGAAGGTGCTGGCTTCGCGGATGGTGCGCGATTACGCGCTCGACTACTACGCGCCCGCCGCGGCCGCCGGCCGCCGTGCGGTCGCCGACGATTTCGCCGGCGCGCGTGCGGTGGCCGAATACCGGCGCCGGGTGGAGTCGGCGTGGCCGTCGGTGCGGGTGGTGCAGGTCGACAGCGCGGGCCTGCCGGATACGCCGATCATCGGGGCACCGCTGTCGCTGACGGCGCGGATCGACCTGGGCGGGCTGACGCCCGACGACGTCACGGTGCAGGCGGTGCTCGGGCGGGTGTCGCCGACCGACGACCTGTCCGATGTCACCACCATGCCGATGAAGCACACCGGATCCGATTCCGGTCTCGAGCTGTTCGAGATCGAGACGCCGGTGTCGCTGTCGGGGGCGGTGGGTTACACGGTGCGGGTGCTGCCACACAGCGAGCTGCTGGCCTCTGATGCCGAGTTGGGGTTGGTCGCGGCACCCAGAGCGTGACGCGCTTCAGGACTCGGTCCGGCGCTCGCGATCTCGACGCGATCGCGTGCTCGACGCCGAGCATTCGCCTTCTCGATCGGGCGGCCGAGGGGTCTGTCTGCGCCGTGGAGGGGCGGCTCCAAGTGGGCGCCGGTGAGCCCGAGCGCGCGGGCTCCGGGTCGCGCAGATCACTGTTTCAGGTGGCTGACCAGGCTTGTTGGCGCGGGATCGGATAACGTCTCGAGCACCCCGCTCATTCGTTCCCGACTGGAGTACCCCCATGGCCATCGACGTGCTGACCCGAACCCGGGGTCATATCGATAAATATTTCGGTGTCAGCTCCAACGGCTCGACCGTCAAACGGGAGCTGATGGCGGGCACCGTCACGTTCCTTGCCATGTCCTACGTCCTCGCGGTGAACCCGTCGGTGCTCGGCGACCACGGCGTCCTCGGTGAGCTGGGCATTCCCACCCAGGCGGTCTTCACCGCGACGGCGGTGGCGGCGGTGTTCGGCACGCTGGTGATGGGGTTGTGGGCGAAGTATCCGGTCGCGCTGGCGCCCGGCATGGGGCTCAACGCGTTCTTCGCCTATTCGGTGGTGCTCGGGATGGGGATTCCGTGGCAGGTGGCGTTGTCGGGGACGTTCCTGTCGGGTGTCATCTTCTTCATCCTCGCGGTGACCAAGATCCGTGAACGCATCCTCAACGCCATCCCCATGCAGATGAAGCTGGCGGTCGGGGCGGGCATCGGCATGTTCGTGGCGTTCCTCGGGCTGAAGAACGCCGGCATCGTGGTCGCCAACGAGGCCACCTTCGTCGCACTCGGCGATTTCACCGAGGGCACCACCCTGCTCGCGCTGTTCGGCCTGGTGGTGACGGTGGTGTTCGTGGTGCTCGGCTGGCACGGCGCCGTGCTCTACGGCATCGTGCTGACCACCATCGTCGGCATGATCAGCGGGCTGGTCGATCTGCCCAACGGCATCGCGGCGCTGCCGCGCGGGCTGGACGAGACCTTCGGGCAGGCCATCATCCATCTGCCCGACGCCTTCACCGGCCAGATGATCGTCGTGGTGCTGACCATGCTGTTCGTCGACTTCTTCGATGCCTCCGGCACCCTGATCGGCGTCGCGAACCAGGCCGGGCTGCTCGACAAGGACGGCAAGCTGCCGCGCGCGGACAGTGCGCTCGCCGCCGATTCGGTGGGCACCACGGCCGGCGCGATCATCGGCACCTCCACCACCACGGCGTATGTGGAGTCGACCGCCGGCGTGTCCGCGGGCGGTCGCACGGGGTTGACGGCGGTGGCGACGGCGGGCTGGTTCGCGGTGGCGATGTTCTGCTTCCCGGTGTTCGAGGTGGTCGCCAAGTCCGGTGCGGTGTCGTCGGCGGCGCTGATCGTCGTCGGTGTGCTGATGGCGCGTTCGCTCGGTGAGATCGATTGGCAGCGGCTCGAGTTCGCGGTGCCCGCGTTCATCACCATCATCATGATGCCGCTGACCTATTCGATCGCCAACGGCCTGGCCATGGGCATGCTGTTCTACCCGGTGGTGATGGTCGCGAAGGGCAAGATCAAAGAGGTCCATCCGGCGATGTGGGCGCTGATGGTGATCTTCCTCGGATATTTCTTCTTCCTCGCGGAATAGGTTCTCCGGTGGCGTGGTTGGTGTCCGACGTGAAACAATCGGACCGCAGTCCGCTTCCTTTGTGAAGCTAACGGGTTCGATGCGACCGCACGATGATGAGGACAGACCTATGACCACCAACTCGACGCTCGAGCGTCTGAACGTCACCACTCGCTACGACAACGTCTCTTCCGACATCGGTCTGCTGGTGCTGCGGGTCGTCTTCGGCGGCCTGCTCGCCGCGCACGGCGCCCAGAAGCTCTTCGGCTGGTTCGACGGTCCCGGCCTTTCGGCCAATAGCGCGAACTTCGAGGCCATGGGCTACAACCCGGGCGATCTGTTCGGCACCCTGGCGGGGCTGAGCGAATTCGCCGGCGGACTGCTGTTGCTGCTCGGCCTGTTCACCCCGCTGGCCGCGGCCATCGTGCTCGGCACCATGATCAATGTCATCCACGTGATGTGGGGCGGCGGGATGCTCGACGCGGCCGCCGGATACGAGATGGGCCTGCTGTTCGCGACCGTCGCGGTGGCCGTGGCGTTCACCGGGCCGGGCCGGTTCTCGCTCGATCACGGTCGGCCCTGGTACCGCGCCGGTGTCGCCTGGGGCGTCGGTGCGGTGGCGCTCGCGGTGGTGACCGGTGTGCTGACGCTGATCCTCAAGGGTCTGCTGTAAATCTCTCGATTCCGATGCGGCGCGGTGGCCTGACCACCGCGCCGCATCGTGTTTCCGGGGTGCGCGGCACAGTGGTGTTCCTCGGGGAGGCGTACCCCGAGTATGCGGGCGGACCGAGAGGGTGGCGGACCGATAGGATCGGCGTGCTCGACAGATCGGACTAGGAGGGCCGCAGGTGCAACCGGGTTCGGTCTTCGCCGGATATCAGATCGAACGCCGGCTCGGTCGCGGCGGAATGGGCTCGGTCTACCTCGCGAAACATCCGCGGCTGCCCCGCCGCACCGCGCTCAAGCTGCTGAATCCGGACCTGTTCGACGACAAGGAGACCCGGGCGCGGTTCGAACGCGAGGCCGACCTCGCCGCCCAGCTCGACCATCCGAACATCGTCACCGTCTACGACCGCGGCGCCGAGGACGGTCAGCTGTGGATCTCCATGCAGTACATCGACGGCGTCGACGCCGCGTCGCTGGATCCGAACACGCTGCCGGTGCTGCGGGCGGTGCAGATCATCGCCGACACCGCGCAGGCGCTGGACTTCGCGCACAGCATGGGCGTGCTGCACCGCGATGTGAAACCGGCCAATATCCTGCTGTCCACCGCGCACACCGGGCCCGAACGGGTCTACCTCACCGACTTCGGCATCGCCCGCCTGCGCGACGACGGCGGCCACCTCACCCAGACCGGGTCCTTCACCGCCACCATCGCCTACGCCTCACCCGAACAGCTCACCGGGGCACCGCTGGATCACCGCACCGATCAGTATTCGCTGGCCTGCAGCCTGTACTGGCTGCTGACCGGCACCGCGCCGTTCTCCGCGCCGCATCCGGTGGCCGTCATCCAGGGCCACCTCCAGCATCAGCCGCCGGCCTTGAGCAGCGTCCGGCACGGACTGCCCATCGCGCTCGACGCGGTGCTGGCGCGGGGGTTGGCGAAGCGGCCCGGTGAAAGATACGGCAGCTGCGCGGAATTCGCGGATGCGGTGCGGGCGGCGTTGTCGGGTGCGGTGCATCCGTCGTTGCCGCGCGCGCAGGTTGCCGGGGCGTACCCGTCCGGGCCGCATGCCTACCCGTCGGGACCTCATCCGCACCCGCAGGGATTCGATCAATCGGCGTCAGGACCATATGTGCGGGCGGCGGGGACCATGCAGGCGCCGATGGCGACGGGACACGGTCAGCCGATAGTGGCGCAGGCCCTGCCTGTCGGTGCCGCCGCGGGGCAGCTGGGTGGGGCGCGCACACCGCCGAGGTCGCAGCCGTTGTCGCAGGCACCGGTCTCGGCCGCGACGGGCGCGGCACGGTCGATGGACGCGGGTGTGGTGCGTTCGCGTAAGCGGTGGGTGATCGGGGTGTCTGCGGCCGCGGTCGTGGTGGTCGTCGCCGCGCTGACGGGTGTGATCGTGTCGAACATCCCGGCCGACGATGAGCCAACGGCGATTCAGGCGATCAGCGAAGAGTTCCCGAACATGGTGCCCGACAACGATCTCGGCCTCGGTTTCAACGGCCACACCTGCATGTCGCAAGATCCGTCCCGAGGGCGCGAACTATGGAAGGGGCAGACCTCCGACGGTCCCGATTCCGGCCAATGGGCCGGGGCGTGGCACTGCTACGACGGCCGCACCGACTACTACCTGCTGAAATACGACCACGAACAAGACCTTCACCAGGTACTCGACGCGATGAAACCGATCGACATCACCAGCGACGTCAACGGCTCGGTGATCTACGAGAATTACCATCTGGCCGGCAAAGACCCCAAAGAACACGCCATGGTGAGCGGCTTCCCGATCCCCGATCGCGCGCAATACCTGCTCTACACCACCGGAAAGTTCAAGACCCCGGAGGAATTCATGGACTGGTGGAAGTCGCTGCCGCTGTCGTGAAGCGATCCTGAAGCTGTCGCTTCCGCGATGTCACACTCGCCGACGCTGCGTCGTCATCTCCACGTCGACCCGACAAATACGAAGGAGACGATGGTGAGCATCGAGATCAGCAACCCCGACGGCCTGCACGACCCGACCGGATTCGGCTACAGCCATGTCGCGCGGGTGCGCGGCGAATTGGTCTTCATCGCAGGCCAATACGATTCCGACGCCGACGGGCACACCACCAGCGAGGACTTCGGCGCACAGGTCGACCGCGCGTTCGCCAACCTGGGCATCGCGTTGCGCTCGGTGGGACTGGATTACGCCGACGTCGCCCAACTGCGCACCCACATCGTCGACCACGACCTGCCCAAGCTGGCGGTGCTCGGCGAAAAGATCGCCGAGATCTGGGGCAAGCAGCCGCCCAC
>NZ_BAFY01000064.1 GCF_000308555.1 Nocardia cyriacigeorgica NBRC 100375
GGTAGGGGCTGCCGCCCCTACAGGCCCGGCGTGGAGGATCGGTGGGGGCCCGGCCCCCACACCCCCGACTTTGTCAGGGGTTTTCCGGGGACCAGGTCCCAGGAAAAGAGATCCTCCCGAACACGGAGTGTGACAGTTTCATAGAGTTACGGCGGCTATAGCGGTGGGGAAACGCCCGGTCCCATTCCGAACCCGGAAGCTAAGGCCACCTGCGCCGATGGTACTGCACTCGACAGGGTGTGGGAGAGTAGGACACCGCCGGAACATCCTTTCACGAAAGCCCCCGACCACGGTCGGGGGCTTTCGTCGTTTCCAGGGTTTATCGATAGGGTGGGCGGGCCGGCGAATTCGAGTCAGCTTGGAAGCGAGGGGGATTCGTGACGAACCCGTATGACGGCAGCAGGAATGGGGATCCGATCGGGTTGTCGAAGGAGCCGGCTGCGGCGGGTCGTTCCGACGCCGGCGCGGGGCATCCGAATCAGCAGCGGAACGATCCTGGTCCCACAGTTGTCGTGAACCCGGCGTCAGGCGCCGGCTATCCTCCCGCCGCACCTGGTTATGGGCATCCATCGCCTCCGTACGGCGTTCCGCCGGCGGGCCCGGGTGCCGGGTACCCCGGCGGTCATCCGGTGGCGCCGTATGCGGCTGCGCCCTATGGGTATTCGGCTCCGCCGCCGAGCCACCCGGTGCCGCCCCCTGGCTACGGGATGACGCCCGGATATGCGCCGAGGCCTGCTCCGAGTCGCACGCCGAAGTGGTTGATCATCTCGGCGATCGGTGTGGTCGTCGTGTTGGGCGGCGCGCTTATCGGGCTGCGTGTGCTCGTATCGATCAAGAGCAGCGAGAACGATTCCGGGCCGCTGGCCTATCCGGCCGTCGGCACCTGCATCGACCATCACGGTGGCGATGTCATGCACGAATCCATACCGGCTCTGGACTGCGCCAATCCGGCTGCGACGAAGAAGATCGTGGCCTCGGAGATCGTCACCGACACCGATCGAGAGGTCGAGTGCACCGATATCCAGAGCCTGATCATCACGACCGGAGAGCATCACGGTGACATCGTCACCGCGCACTCGTGCGCGGCGCCCAACGTGATCATCGGGCACTGCTACCAAGCATCGATCCGCGATTACACCTATGACCCGGCGTGCACCGACGGCTCCGCGCGGTTCGACCGCATCGTCCGCGGTGTGCAGGACACCGAGGTATGTGAGGTGCCCACCGAGGATGTCGGCCGCCGCATGGACATGATCCTGATCGGCAAATTCCATTTCGTTCACAAAGAGGAGAACGCGACCTACTGTTTCGCCCTGCCGAACTGACCGTAGCCCGCTCGAGCCGGAGTAAGTCCGCCGCCTACACTCGTCCCGGTGCGCCTCGTGATTGCTCGCTGTCAGGTCGACTACGTCGGTCGGCTCACCGCTCATCTTCCGATGGCCAAGAGGCTGTTGCTGATGAAAGCGGACGGGTCGGTGCTGGTGCATTCCGACGGTGGGTCCTATAAGCCGCTGAACTGGATGAGCCCGCCCTGCTGGATGGAGGAGCGCGACGGCGACGGTGCGGGCGCGCTGTGGGTGGTCACCAACAAGGCCGGCGAGGAACTGCGGATCACCATCGAGGAGATCGAGCACGACTCCAAGCATGAGCTCGGCGTGGACCCGGGCCTGGTGAAAGACGGTGTGGAGGCCCATCTTCAGGAGCTGCTGGCCGAGCATGTGCAAACGCTCGGCCCCGGCTACACCCTGATCCGGCGCGAGTACATGACGGCGATCGGCCCGGTGGACCTGCTGTGCCGCGACGCCGACGGCGCGACGGTCGCGGTGGAGATCAAGCGGCGCGGGGAGATCGACGGCGTCGAACAGCTCACCCGCTACCTCGAACTGCTCAACCGCGATCCGCTGCTGGCTCCGGTCGCGGGGGTGTTCGCGGCCCAGCAGATCAAGCCGCAGGCGCGCACGCTCGCCGAGGACCGTGGAATCCGGTGCCTGACGCTGGATTACGACGCCCTGCGCGGCACGGAGAGCAACGAGTTCCGGCTCTTCTAAGCTGGAATCATGCCTCGCCGTAAACCGCGTCCAGCGCGCCGGACGGATGCGCCGTCCGAGCGCCCGCTGGGCGATGTGTTCGGGCGTACCGAACCCGGGCCCGGCGACGAGATGTACGTGGTGCGCACCATCCCTGGCACGCGCGCGGTGAAGACCTATCGGTGTCCGGGGTGCGACCACGAGATCATGCCCGGTGTCGCGCATATCGTCGCGTGGCCGGCCTATGGCGGCGAGGACGACCGCAGGCACTGGCATCGCGGCTGCTGGAACGGCAGGCGGACGCGAGGCATCACGCGGCGCTGGTCCTGAAGCGACCGATCGCGCTCAACGCCGTGCCGCGCGCAGACGCAGGATGTGCGCGGTCTGCTCGTCGGCGGGCAGGAAGGCCTCGAGCTGGAGTTCGGCGACGGTGACGTCGGTGGCGGTGGCGAACGAGGTGAGCGTGGTGATCAGGCGCAGCTCGCCGTCCACGCTGCGCAGGTGCAGTGGGACGGCGAAGCCGAGATGGCCGGGGCCGGGAGTGGCGGCGGGCAGGTAGCCCGACAGTTCCGTGATCAGGGCCTCGACAGCGGGGTCGGGGGTGCGGGCCGCGCGGCTGCGCAAGGAGTCGACGATATGCCTGCCCCATTCCGGCAGGTTGATGACGCGGGGTGCGACGCCGTCGGGGTGCAGGGCCAACCGCAGGACATTGATCGGTGCGCGTAGCAGGTGGTCGGCGACGCCCTCGGTGAACAGGTCGAACGCGGCGTTGGCGGTGACCAGCTCGCCGCGTGGGCGTGCGACGAGCGCCGGGTAGGGCAGGTGCCCATCGAGGACCGCGGCCAGCGCCTCGCGGATCGGCGCCAATTCGGGTGCGGCCAGATCGCTTTCCGGGAACACCGGCGCGAAACCGGCGGACAGCAGCAGGTTGTTGCGATCACGCAGGGGCAGCTCGAGCGATTCGGCCAGGCGGACGACCATGGT
>NZ_BAFY01000063.1 GCF_000308555.1 Nocardia cyriacigeorgica NBRC 100375
CGTAGGGGCTGCCGCCCCTACAGACCCGGCGTGGAGGATCGTGGGGGCCAGGCCCCCACACCCCCGACCTTGTCAGGGGCTTTTGCGGGGACCAGGTCCCCGGAAAAGGGATCCTCCCGAACACGGAGTGTGACAGTTTCATAGAGTTACGGCGGCTATAGCGGTGGGGAAACGCCCGGTCCCATTCCGAACCCGGAAGCTAAGGCCACCTGCGCCGATGGTACTGCACTCGACAGGGTGTGGGAGAGTAGGACACCGCCGGAACATCC
>NZ_BAFY01000062.1 GCF_000308555.1 Nocardia cyriacigeorgica NBRC 100375
CCTGAGAGGTGATGCGTAGCCGATTGAGGCGAATTCAGTGATCCTATGCTGCCGAGAAAAGCCTCTAGTGAGTTGGTACACGGCCCGTACCCCAAACCGACACAGGTGGTCAGGTAGAGAATACTGAGGCGATCGAGAGAACTGTGGTTAAGGAACTCGGCAAAATGCCCCCGTAACTTCGGGAGAAGGGGGACCACGCCTGGTGACCGGATTTACTCCGTGAGCTGGGGGTGGTCGCAGAGACCAGAGAGAAGCGACTGTTTACTAAAAACACAGGTCCGTGCGAAGTCGTAAGACGATGTATACGGACTGACGCCTGCCCGGTGCCGGAAGGTTAAGAGGACCGGTTAGCGCTTCGGCGCGAAGCTGAGAATTTAAGCCCCGGTAAACGGCGGTGGTAACTATAACCATCCTAAGGTAGCGAAATTCCTTGTCGGGTAAGTTCCGACCTGCACGAATGGCGTAACGACTTCTCTGCTGTCTCAACCACAGACTCGGCGAAATTGCATTACGAGTAAAGATGCTCGTTACGCGCGGCAGGACGAAAAGACCCCGGGACCTTCACTATAGCTTGGTATTGGTGTTCGGTACGGTTTGTGTAGGATAGGTGGGAGACTGTGAAGCATGCACGCCAGTGTGTGTGGAGTCGTCGTTGAAATACCACTCTGATCGTATTGGACCTCTAACCTCGGACCATGATCTGGTTCAGGGACAGTGCCTGGTGGGTAGTTTAACTGGGGCGGTTGCCTCCCAAAATGTAACGGAGGCGCCCAAAGGTTCCCTCAGCCTGGTTGGCAATCAGGTGTCGAGTGCAAGTGCACAAGGGAGCTTGACTGTGAGACAGACATGTCGAGCAGGGACGAAAGTCGGGACTAGTGATCCGGCACCGGCATGTGGAAGCGGTGTCGCTCAACGGATAAAAGGTACCCCGGGGATAACAGGCTGATCTTCCCCAAGAGTCCATATCGACGGGATGGTTTGGCACCTCGATGTCGGCTCGTCGCATCCTGGGGCTGGAGTAGGTCCCAAGGGTTGGGCTGTTCGCCCATTAAAGCGGCACGCGAGCTGGGTTTAGAACGTCGTGAGACAGTTCGGTCTCTATCCGCCGCGCGCGTCAGAAACTTGAGGAAGGCTGTCCCTAGTACGAGAGGACCGGGACGGACGAACCTCTGGTGTGCCAGTTGTCCTGCCAAGGGCACTGCTGGTTGGCTACGTTCGGAAGGGATAACCGCTGAAAGCATCTAAGCGGGAAGCCTGTTCCAAGATGAGGTTTCTCACCCACTCGATGGGTTAAGGCCCCCTACAGACCATGGGGTTGATAGGCCAGAACTGGAAGCCCGGTAACGGGTGGAGGTGACTGGTACTAATAGGCCGAGGACTTACCAACAAAGAAGCTACGCGTCCACTGTGCAGTATCTGAAACAACACACGACTCCGTCGCAGG
>NZ_BAFY01000061.1 GCF_000308555.1 Nocardia cyriacigeorgica NBRC 100375
CTACATGCGACACGGATTTGCCTATGTCGCGCCCTACAGGCTTACACCAGTACAACCACTGACTGGCCCAGCTACCTTCCTGCGTCACCCCATCGCTTGCCTACTACCAGCGAAGGTCCCATGCAGCCCCATCAGGTTCTCCGAAGAGAATCCGTCCGGTTTTGGATGGTTAGTACC
>NZ_BAFY01000060.1 GCF_000308555.1 Nocardia cyriacigeorgica NBRC 100375
ATATATGTCTGACGGATTTGCCTATCAGACTCCCTACAGGCTTACACCAGTACAACCACTGACTGGCCCAGCTACCTTCCTGCGTCACCCCATCGCTTGCCTACTACCAGCCGGGGTCATGCGCAGCACCCCACTCGAGACCCGAAGGTCTTCCTGGGGGATTTGGGCACTTAGCAC
>NZ_BAFY01000059.1 GCF_000308555.1 Nocardia cyriacigeorgica NBRC 100375
TGGGACGGCCAACCGTAGACGGTGAGAGTCCGGTAAGCGAAAACTCAACGGCTTGTGTGGATGACTCCCGAGTAGCAGCGGGCCCGTGAAATCTGCTGTGAATCTGCCGGGACCACCCGGTAAGCCTGAATACTCCCTGGTGACCGATAGCGGACTAGTACCGTGAGGGAAAGGTGAAAAGTACCCCGGGAGGGGAGTGAAATAGTACCTGAAACCGTGCGCTTACAATCCGTCAGAGCCTTCGAGCAGCTTGCTGCTGGGGGTGATGGCGTGCCTTTTGAAGAATGAGCCTGCGAGTTAGTGGCATGTGGCGAGGTTAACCCGTGGTGGGGTAGCCGTAGCGAAAGCGAGTCCGAATAGGGCGGTTTGAGTCGCATGTTCTAGACCCGAAGCGGAGTGATCTACCCATGGCCAGGGTGAAGCGACGGTAAGACGTCGTGGAGGCCCGAACCCACTTAGGTTGAAAACTGAGGGGATGAGCTGTGGGTAGGGGTGAAAGGCCAATCAAACTCCGTGATAGCTGGTTCTCCCCGAAATGCATTTAGGTGCAGCGTCACGTGTTTCACGCCGGAGGTAGAGCTACTGGATGGCCTAGGGGGCCCACAAGCTTACCGAAGTCAGCCAAACTCCGAATGCCGGTGTGTGAGAGCGTGGCAGTGAGACTGCGGGGGATAAGCTTCGTAGTCGAGAGGGAAACAGCCCAGATCGCCGGCTAAGGCCCCTAAGCGTGTACTAAGTGGAAAAGGATGTGGAGTCGCGAAGACAACCAGGAGGTTGGCTTAGAAGCAGCCACCCTTGAAAGAGTGCGTAATAGCTCACTGGTCAAGTGATTCTGCGCCGACAATGTAGCGGGGCTCAAGTACACCGCCGAAGCCGCGGCACTCCAACAAGACATCCACATCCGACTACGGTTGGGTGTGCAGTGGTTGGGGTGGGTAGGGGAGCGTCGTACAGCCAGGGAAGCAGCGGTGTGAACCAGTTGTGGAGGCTGTGCGAGTGAGAATGCAGGCATGAGTAGCGAAAGACGAGTGAGAAACTCGTCCGCCGAATGACCAAGGGTTCCTGGGCCAGGTTAATCCGCCCAGGGTGAGTCGGGACCTAAGGCGAGGCCGACAGGCGTAGTCGATGGACAACGGGTTGATATTCCCGTACCCGTGTATCCGCGCCCATGCTGAATCAGTT
>NZ_BAFY01000058.1 GCF_000308555.1 Nocardia cyriacigeorgica NBRC 100375
CCCGTATGTGGAGGAAGCCGAGTCTTCCTTCGCGGGTGATATATCGACACACTGTTGGGTCCTGAAAGAACAGACGTTCTTTCCAGGCAAAAAATACGATCCGCTCGGATCTTCGGTTAGTACCGCAGAGCTTGCTCTGGCCGGCTTCGAGTCAAGTCTGAGTGGGTGTGTTGTTTGAGAACTGCACAGTGGACGCGAGCATCTTTGTTAGTAAGTGTGTAAGAGCGTACGGTGGATGCCTTGGCACCAGGAGCCGATGAAGGACGTAGGAGGCTGCGATAAGCCTCGGGGAGCTGTCAACCGAGCTGAGATCCGAGGATGTCCGAATGGGGAAACCCAGCACGAGTGATGTCGTGTTACCCGCGCCTGAATGTATAGGGCGTGTGGAGGGAACGTGGGGAAGTGAAACATCTCAGTACCCACAGGAAGAGAAAACAATAGTGATTCCGTGAGTAGTGGCGAGCGAAAGCGGAAGAGGCTAAACCAGTCAGATGTGATAGACGGCAGTCGTTGTCTGGCTGGGGTTGTGGGATCATTCTTCTTGCTTCTGCCGAAGTGAGCACAAGTCAGAAACCGTTGTGTTAGCTGAATTGGTC
>NZ_BAFY01000057.1 GCF_000308555.1 Nocardia cyriacigeorgica NBRC 100375
CCCGCGTATCGGTTGGTCCTCAGTGGCCGGCTGGTGGGTGATATATCGACACACTGTTGGGTCCTGAAAGAACAGACGTTCTTTCCAGGCAAAAAAGACGACGAGGCTGATCTTCAGTCATACCGGCTTCTTCCCTTTGGGGTTGGGGTGCTGGTGCTGAGTTCGAGGTTGGTCTTGTGTGTTGTTTGAGAACTGCACAGTGGACGCGAGCATCTTTGTTAGTAAGTGTGTAAGAGCGTACGGTGGATGCCTTGGCACCAGGAGCCGATGAAGGACGTAGGAGGCTGCGATAAGCCTCGGGGAGCTGTCAACCGAGCTGAGATCCGAGGATGTCCGAATGGGGAAACCCAGCACGAGTGATGTCGTGTTACCCGCGCCTGAATGTATAGGGCGTGTGGAGGGAACGTGGGGAAGTGAAACATCTCAGTACCCACAGGAAGAGAAAACAATAGTGATTCCGTGAGTAGTGGCGAGCGAAAGCGGAAGAGGCTAAACCGTGTAGATGTGATAGCCGGCAGGCGTTGTCTATGCGGGGTTGTGGGATTGCTCTTCTCAGTTCTGCCGAGCTGGGCGTGAGTCAGAAACCGTTGTGTTAGCTGAATTGGTC